>NZ_FNWN01000006.1:0-188121 GCF_900108415.1 Selenomonas sp. KH1T6 | reverse complement strand
TCGTGAGACAGTTCGGTCCATATCCATCGCGGGCGTAAGATACATGAGGGAGACTGCTCCTAGTACGAGAGGACCGGAGTGGACGGACCGCCGGTGAACCAGTCATGCCGCCAGGTGTGCAGCTGGGCAGCTGCGTCCGGAAGGGATAAACGCTGAAAGCATCTAAGCGTGAAGCCCGTCCCGAGATGAAGTATCTCATAGCATAAGCTAGTAAGACTCCTTGAAGAAGACAAGGTTGATAGGGTAGGTGTGGAAGTCCCGTGAGGGATGAAGCTAACTACTACTAATAGTTCGAGGGCTTAACTTAATCTAGAGTGTTCAATACATAAAATTCTTCTGTATAGTTTTGAAAGAGCAATCTTTCAACTGAATATCTGGTGGCGATGCCTGAATGGATCCACCTGTTCCCATTCCGAACACAGTAGTTAAGCACCAAGAGGCCGAAAGTACTTGCCTGGAGACGGGCTGGGAGGATAGGAAGTTGCCGGTTTAAGCAGGGAGCACCCGCTTTAGCGGGGTGCGAATCGCTTATCCCTTTACGGGGTACAATGGCGGCTTTGGTGAAGTGGTTAACACACTGGATTGTGGCTCCAGCATGCATGGGTTCGACCCCCATAAGTCGCCCCATATCATAGGGGTATAGCTCAATTGGTAGAGCAACGGTCTCCAAAACCGTAGGTTGTGAGTTCAAGTCTTACTGCCCCTGCCATTAAATTTCATAACGGAGTGGTACTCAAGTGGCTTAAGAGGACGGTTTGCTAAATCGTTAGGCTGGGTAACTGGTGCGGAGGTTCGAATCCTCTCCACTCCGCCACTATGAAACATCAAGCTCCAGCTTCGGCTGGGGCTTTTTCTTTATATGGTCAGAGGTGAGATATATGGGCGATTATATGCGGCGAATTCCTGTGGGAGTAGACGATTACAAAAAACTCCGCGAAGAATGCTACTTCGTTGACAAGACAGGGTTCATCAAGGAACTGGTAGACAGGCGCAGCGAAGTCACGCTTATAACCAGGCCTCGCCGGTTCGGCAAGACGCTCACCATGAGTATGCTCTATTATTTCTTTACCAATGAGCATGCAGAGGAAAACCGTGCTTTATTTGCGGGAATGAATATTGCGGCCTGTGGCGAGAGGTATATGTCAGAGCAGGGAAAGCGTCCTGTGATTTTTCTGACATTAAATGATGCCAAAAAGACGGATATGCCGGAAATGTTAGAAAGGCTTGGGCGTATCATGTCTGAAGCGTATGCAAAGTTCTCATGCCTTGTTTCGGATAATTCTCCACTTGGAGCGGTGGAACGTAAATATTATGAGAAAATTCGTGCCATGAAGGGTACGAGGGATGATGTGGAGGACAGTCTCCGTGCGCTTTCTTCCTTCCTATATAAATACTATGGGCGCAAAGTCGTGATTCTCTTAGATGAATATGATGTTCCCGCCCAGCAAGGGTGGCAGTATCATTTTCACGAAGAGGCCATTGCTTTCATGCGGAATTTTATGGGCTCGGCATTCAAATCCAATTCGGCCTTGGATTTCGGTATCATAACCGGCGTGCTTCGCATTGCCAAGGAGACAATTTTCAGCTCCTTGAATAATCTGGAAGTATCCAGTGTGGTGCAGGGGCGTTTTGCTGATGCCATGGGCTTTACTCAGGCTGAAGTCGAGAGAATGGCGACAGACCTTGGCGTTGGTGACCGCGTGGATGAAATAAAGCACTGGTATGATGGCTATACTATTTCAGGACAGGAAATCTATAATCCTTGGTCTGTTATCAATTACTTCCAGCAGGGGTGCCAGCCACAGGTGTTTTGGCTGAATACGTCCGGCAATGCCATTATCGGTGAGATGATGGAGCATGCAGACTCTGAAGATGATGAAAAGCTGTGCAGCCTTTTGGATGGAGAGACTATAGAGGTTCTGATAGATGAGGCTGTTATTTACTCCGATATCTATACCAATAAGGATGCCTTGTATACTATGCTACTGACTACAGGGTATCTGAGTGCGATAGAGAACCGCTTGGAGGATGGGGAGCATATCTGCGCGCTGGCTATACCCAACAGGGAGATTGCCACAGTTTACCGCAAGGAAGTCCTGAATCGCTATCGTGGCAGGATGGCCCGGACTGACCTCCGCAATGTGCTGACCTGTCTGGCCAAAGGACAGGCTGAGAAGTTCTCTGAAGGATTGCAGAAGTATCTGGAACAGATTGCCAGCTTCCATGACACTGCTAATAAGGAAAGCTTTTATCATGGATTCCTATTGGGGCTGACGGCATGGTTCTTGCCCAGATACCGTGTCAAGTCAAACCGCGAGAGTGGTTATGGTCGTTTCGATTTGGGGATTTTCCCAAGCGAGCCGGGACAGGCGGGCGTGATTATGGAGTTCAAGGTTGCTGACAGCGAAGAGTCACTGCAAGAAACAGCTGAGGCGGCGTTGGCTCAGATTGGACAGATGGATTACCTGGCTGAGTTCCGTGAGCAGGGTGTTGATAACGTCTGGAAGTATGGCATCGCCTTTTATGGCAAGAAACTGCGTTTGGTTTGTGGTTGAGGCAACGAGTGGAGTTGGCAGCAATTAGTGGAGGGGGGCAGTAAGGGGGGCAGTTTGAAATGAAACGGTGTGGCTTCGGTGGACAATGTGTACTGAAATTGGTATAATTGTATACGGAGAATACTACAAAACACTATAAAAACTAAAATGTTCGAATTGCTAAATCGTTAGGCTGGGTAACTGGTGCGGAGGTTCGAATCCTCTCCACTCCGCCACTATGAAACATCAGGCTTCAGCTTCGGCTGGAGCCTTTTCTTTCGCACTCAGGCAAGGTGCTTCCATTGTTTTCAGAAGTGGGTTATGCTATACTTTTGTAAGTTGAAGCAGTCCATATTTTTACAGAAAGGAAATTGGCGAATAATGACACGCAGACGGGCAGACGACGAAACTGATTTGCAGGAAATGCGCCTATCTTCCCGGGAAAGGCATGAGCATGCCCTCCTACCTTTGCTTTTGATGGGGGGGGACTATTTGGCTGTGGTGTTGGCTGAGACTATGGCCTTATATTTGCGTCGATATCTTCCGGGGATGCCCAGCCCCTTTTTTGATATACCTGATATGTACTTTTTCTTGATAGTGCCTGTCCTTTTTTTATGTTTCCTTCACGTTATGGGAACTTATCTTTCCACCATGGCGTTTTGGCAGCTGACCAAGAAAGTGTTCTATGCTGTGCTTTATGCTATCCTGATGATTCTCATGCTCATGTATTTCGGCAAAGTATCAGCAGGGGTATCAAGGCTTTTTGTGGGCTTTACTTGGATTTTCAGTTTTACTTCCATAATATCCCTGCGCTATGTGATAAAACGCTTTTTGTGCAGCCACAATCTCCTGCAGATCCCCGTGCTCTTTGTAGGAGCGGGAAAAACTGCTGAATTGGTACTGAAGTCTTTTCATCGTGACACTGGCTATGGCTATCGGGTAATTGGTTTTTTGGATGATCATCCTGTTTCTGCAAAACTGGCAGCAGAGTACCCTATTTTGGGAAAATTTTCCGATGTGGAAAGAATTGTCAGGGAAACAGCTGTTGACCATGTAATCATAACTGCTCCAGGGCTGTCTAATAAGGAATTGCTGACTATGGTAGACAGCATACAGCCTTTTGTGAAGCATATTTCTTTCGTACCGGACTTCATTGGGTTGCCGGTAGGGAATTTAGAAGTTGGCTGCCTGGTAGATGAAAGCATGATGGTCATAGGCGTCAAGAATAATTTAGCTTCAGTTTGGAATAGATTTCTCAAGCGTGTCTTTGACCTGACTGTGTCTTTGATTGGCATGACTGTGGCTTTTCCTGTAGGCCTCATCATCGCTCTGGCTATTTACATAGACAGTCCTGGCCCTGTAGTCTTTGCGCATCTGCGCATCGGGCAGAGGAAAAAAGTTTTTCCTTGCTATAAGTTTCGCACCATGGTACCAGATGCTGAGGAAAAGCTTAGGGAATATTTGTTGGAAAATCCAGAGGCCATGGAAGAGTGGGAGGAAGCCTTCAAGCTTAAGGAGGATCCACGCATTACCAGAGTGGGACGCTTTCTTCGCAAGACGAGCCTGGACGAGTTGCCTCAGCTCATAAATGTTCTCAAGGGAGAAATGAGCCTGGTGGGACCGCGCCCCATTGTGCGGCGGGAAATCATCAAGTACGGAGAGTATTTCCGTGACTTCATCCTAGTGCCCCCTGGCATCACGGGAATGTGGCAGGTAAACGGGCGCAGTGACACTACTTATGAAGAACGGGTACATATGGATTCCTGGTATGTGCGGAATTGGTCGGTGTGGATTGACTTGATATACCTTCTGAAGACTGTCAGGGTGGTATTCAGCGGAAAAGGAGCATATTAAGGGAAAGTATATGAAAAAAAAATTGGAGATGGGAAGGAGAGGGAACATCGGTCCTTTTTTGGGGGGCAGTGCATTTGGAATACTTGCTTTTTGCATCATATATGGAGTGAAGATACTTGATGTTCGCTACGATGCATGGCTCCTTACTGGTGGTGATCTTACACAGCATTACTTGGGATGGTGCCTGTACCGCAGTTCGCCCTGGACGTTTCCCATCGGACTGACATCGGAATTTGCGTGGCCTTATGAAATCAGTGTCATGTATGCAGATGTCATTCCTGTTTGTGCTGTGTTTTTCAAGCTGCTCTCTCCGTTGCTGCCTGATACATTCCAGTATTTCGGTATTTGGGGCTTGTTATGTTATGCATTGCAGGGAGGCCTGGCCTCAGTTCTGTTGCATCGCTTCATCCCGCAGGTATGGCTGGGCAGCATGCTGTCCTTATTCTTCATTGTGGGCTATCAAATAATGTATCACATGTTTGGGCATACAGCACTTGGAGCCCAGTGGATACTGCTGCTGTCCTTGATTTTCCTATTCAACAGGGATTTGTTTGGAAGCAAGAGAGCATGGAGAATAGCATTGGGGGCGACAGGAGCACTCTGTGTGTTTGTGCATGGCTACTTTGTGCCCATGGTTTTCTTTATAATGCTGACAGCACTTTATATGCATTGGTGGAAGGCTGGAGAGAAAAAGGAATGCTTCCTGCTGATAGGAGCATATGCCTTCAGTGTCATCGCTAGTATGTGGATTTTAGGAGCATTTTCGCTCCATGTTGCCGCAAATGCAACAGATTATGGCACCTATGGAGCGAACCTCGATGCCTTTTTCAATCCAATCTTGCCCACAATGTCGAGGTTCATGCCAAGCTATCATATTTCTCCGGGACAGCTTGATAGGTATGCTTATTTAGGCCTTGGGGGAATTATCTTAGTATTGGCAGCCTTCTTGAGAATTTGTTGGGAAAAAATCAGGGGAAAGCAAGTTTGTGGTGCCTATGCTCCGATGCTGTTGTTGTGGTTTGGTTGTATGCTTATGGCTGTTTTCCCAAATGTAGCTTTTCATGATACCATTGTTTTCCATGTCCATTATCCTGACTGGATGACCCGTGTGCTGTCAATTTTCAGGGGGAATGGAAGGTTCATATGGATACCTACTTATTTGCTCCTGTTGCTGGCGATTGTAAAAACTGCAGGTATGCAGGGAAAAATCTTGGGCCTGAAGATAGGGAGCATTATGGTATGCCTGATGCTCATGCTTCAGATGGTAGATTTCTCCACTCAGGTCAGGAATCTTCATAGGAATATATATGATGGCATAGGAAGATACTACCAGGCAGCCCTGGACGGCAAAGAGACTCATCCCACTGGGAAGGGGCGTGAACTGCTTGATGATTATGACGTCATTGATGATTTGATGAAGAAATATGATTATGTTGCCTATACGGATTATAACGAGTACAAGATGTCCTCCACTTCTATAAGTGGGGGCGGTAACTTACTAACAGGCGGCGAGTTAATATCTCCCGCCTCGTTGAAAGGCCAAGAGGAAGTTTTGCCTTCGGCAAAACTGGAACAATGGCCTTATAATTATGTTTATAAGACTGACCATAGCCTTATGATTTCCTGGTATGCGTATAAGAATAAAGTCAAGATGAACGCCTTTTACCTGGCAAGAATGCCAGATAGTCAGTTGCAGGCTGAACAGAAGGTGCTCGTAAACGAGCTGAAGGCAGGGCGGCCAAGGGAAGATACATTGTATGTCATAGCTGATAGAGATGCAGCCAGGCAGTATGAGGGGCGTTCTTTCTACGAAGTGAACGGATTGCTTTTAGGGAGCAAAAAGTAGGAAGGTTGTAGATCATGAAAAGAATAGCAGTATTGATACCATGCTATAATGAAGGCATGACCATCAAGAAGGTGGTTGAAGATTATAAAGTGGCTTTGCCAGAAGCAGATATATATGTTTACGATAATAATTCTGAAGATGATACAGTATCCGCGGCTGGCGAAGCGGGAGCGATTGTACGCCATGAATACCGACAGGGCAAGGGCAATGTCATACGGTCTATGTTTCGGGACATTGAGGCAGATTGTTATTTGATGATTGATGGTGATGATACTTACCCTGCGGAAAATGCCAGAGAAATGTGCAAACTAGTGCTGGAGGGCAAAGCCGATATGGTCATTGGCGACAGGCTGTCTTCTACTTATTTTGAGGAGAATAAGCGTCCTTTCCACAATTTTGGCAACGTGATAGTCAGGAAGTTCATCAATACCTTATGGAATAAAAAAAGCACAAAAATCATTGATGTCATGACGGGTTACAGAGCTTTTAGCCCCATGTTTGTCAAGAGCTTTCCCATTCTGTCTCAAGGTTTTGAGATAGAAACAGAAATGACAATCCATGCTCTTGACAAGAATCTCTTGCTGGCAAATGTCCCCGTGTCATACCGTGACCGCCCGGAAGGGAGCGAGAGCAAGCTGAATACCTATACGGATGGGGCAAAAGTCCTCATGACCATCTTCAATCTTTATCGCGACTATCAGCCCTTGCGTTTCTTTGGTGGATTGTCACTGGTGCTGATGCTGATGTCTGCAATACTCTTCATGCCAGTTTTCATGGAATATCTGCATTCCGGTCTTGTGCCTCGCATTCCTACGCTGATTGTCAGTGCTTTTGTGATGATGGCTTCTTTGTTGTCAATTGTCTGCGGGTTGATTTTGGATACAAATGCAAAAAATAGCCGCAAGAATTTCGAGGTGCAAATGAATATATTGTCGCTATATATGCGTAATGGAAGGGATTTTGATAAGGCATGATTGGCTTGAAAAGTGATAAAGCTATGCTGCTGGCTGCCTTTGGGATTGCGTTTGTGTTGCTTTCTGTATTGTCATATTTTCCCAAGCAAATGAGTGTTTATCCGGACGAATTCAGATACTTGCAGATCACTGATGGATTATTCAATCATGGTCATTTGATGATCAGATGTACAGAGGCTTCTTTTACCAAGGTCATGTATCCCTTGGCCTTGTTCCCCGCAGCCTGGTTTTCGGGGACGGAATACTATACGAAAACAATATCTGTCTTGAATTCATTTTATATGGCTTTCCTGCCGGTCTTGGCGATACTTTTGGGAAAGGCATGCTGTTTGAGTCGGAAAAAGCTGATTTTTTTAGTTGCATTGGCCTTTGCCTGCCCCGACTTGTTATACGTCATGACGTTCATGAGTGAAAACCTCTACATACCCTTAGGGGTAGGAACCATCTTGCTGGCATGGAAATTGCTGGCGGGTGATGAGGACAAGAGAATATTTTGCTTGCTGCCCCTGCTGGTGGGGGGGGCTTTTTATCTGCTCTACTTGAATAAGGAAGTCGGTGCAGCATTGCCGTTGGCTTATGTGCTTACTGGAATCTATATGCATATGCGCGGGGAGGGGAATAGGCTTCCCTGGAAGATGGTCTTACTGCCTTTTGGTGTGTTCTGCGTGCTTTTCCTGGCAGTGAACAGCATCTTCTTTTCTGGCCTTGGCAATAGTTATGCAACGCAGATCAGCTTTGCCAAGGCATCTTTTGCAGAAAGCATGGCTTATTTTTTTGAAGCCTGCCTGATCCATTTGGATCGGACAGTATTTGCGTTTTTTGTTTTCCCAGTGATCATTCCTATAGCTTATTGGCAGGGACTGGATAAAACTGCAAGGTACAGGTATGTCTTTCTGACCCTCTGCCTGCTGATTTCTCTGGCAGCAGTCTCATATACAGTTACTTTGTATGAGGATTATCCCAGCCTGGCGCCGCGCGAGCACATGCGCTATGTCTCATTCCTGTTCTTGCCCTATGTTGCTTTGGCGCTGCAAGCGTTGGAATTGGGACGCGAAAAGATGAGATATACATGGCTGGCTGCCATGGTTATCTTGTTTTTGGTGGCGCAGGCAGTTCTCAAGGGGAATTTCAATCCGGGAACTCATGTCGATCAGATGATGCTCAAATATGTTTTGGAGCATAAAAACGTCTTTTGGGAAGTCACAGTGGCATTGGCAGTTGCCTGCTATATGTTTCATCGCCATGAGCGCAAAGCTGCGGCCTTGCTGGCTGTGCTTATGCTTTCGGTATCTTTGTTCAATCAGGGCATGATATATAAGCAATTTCGCCAGATGTATGAAGTATCTGCTGACCTCTCAAGCGCATATGTAAGCATGGCGCAGGATATGAAAGATATAAAAAAAGATGCTGTGTGTATTGTGTCACCTAATTCTTTCAGTGGTACATCATTATTGGATTGCTATCCGAACAGCATTTCGGTTGTCAGCTATAGGATGTTTCAGGATGTATGGCATATTTTTCCCGAATACAAGGGGAATCTCAGCATATCTATCTTTCATGACATGAAGGAAAAAAATCATATCAATAATCCGTATTTCAGAGATTTCACTCCTGATAATCAAAGTGCGCATTATCTTCTGGTCAGCCCTGAAGCTGAATCGGAGATGGATCATGCCCGCATGCGCTTCATCAAGAAGTACGAAAACGGATTTGCCCTGTATGAAAACGATGATAATGCAGAGATGCCCTTCATTGCCAAGTAGGTGCCTCATGCTGGCTTGAAATTCAAGGGAAAGGGAAATGTATGATGAGCAATGGATCTGTTGGGCGAGGTGACATAATCAAGGTGTTTGCCCTTGGCAGTGTCTTGGGCATGCTGTCATTTTTTTTCATATACGGGACAAAGATCCTTGATGTGTGTGATGATAACTGGCTGCTGAATGGTGGCGACCTTTCACAGCATTATTTGGGCTGGTGCCTGTATCGCAGTTCACCGTGGACGTTTCCCCTTGGCCTGACTCCGGAATATGCGTGGCCTCATGAGATTAGTGCCATGTATGCAGATGTGATCCCTGCCTGCGCTGTATTCTTCAAGATGATGTCGCCTCTTTTGCCAGAAACCTTCCAGTATCTTGGGCTGTGGGGGCTTCTTTGCTATGTCTTGCAGGGAGGCCTGGCTGCTGTGCTGCTGCGTCGCTTCATCCCCTCGTTATGGCTGAGCGGGGCTTTTTCTCTGTTTTTTGTTTTTGCCTCCCAGCTCATGTATAGGATGTATACCCATACGGCGCTGGGGTCGCAATGGATCTTGCTTTTAGCTTTTATTTTCTTATTCTGCAAAGATTGGCTGGCTGGCAAAAATATATGGAGGTTGGTCTGGGGGGCCATGGGAGCGCTTTGTGTGGGGGTACATGGCTATTTTGTCCCCATGGTGTTCCTGATCATGCTGGCTGCTCTTTATATGCATTGGTGGAAAGCAGGAGAAAAAAAAGAATGTTTCTTTCTTATGGGCTGCTATGTGGCCAGTGTCTTTGCAAGTATGTGGATCCTGGGAGCTTTCTCACTGCCGTTGGCAGCGGGGGCAGCCAGTTTAGGTGTATTTGGTGCAAATCTTGATGCATTTTTCAATCCTGTTTTGCCAGCGCCTTCTCAGAACCCCATATTGCTGCCTCAGTCTGAGTTCATGCCTGTGCATCCTGTAGTGGATGGGCAGCAGGAAGGATATTCTTATCTGGGATTGGGGGGGATACTCCTGGTCACAGTGGCTTTTTTCATGGCTGCTTGGGGAAAGTTCAAGGGAGAGCGCCTTTGCGGGGATTACGCACCGGTAGCGTTCCTTTGCCTCATATGCATGATGATGGCTGTTTTCCCTAAAGTGGCCTTTCACGAGACGGTCCTTTTCCAAGTGCATTATCCGGACTTGATGAATCGCGTGCTGTCGGTTTTCAGATGCTCGGGACGATTCATATGGATCCCTGCGTATCTGTTGTTGCTGTTTTCCCTGGCCAAGGTGACAGGGATCCAGGGCAAAGGCGTGTGGCGCAAGGCAGGGATAGTGATGGCCTTCTTGCTGTTGGCGGTGCAACTAGCAGATTTCTCGCCTGCCATAAAGAATATCCATTGCAATATCTACGATGGCCTTGGCAGATATGCCAGGGCTGCACAGGCAGGGCAGGACTTCCAGGCCACAGGTGAAGGGCGTGGGATGCTGAAAGATTTTGAAATAGTTGATGAGATGATGAAAAAGCACAAATATGTGGCTTATACGGACTGTCGCTATGACAAAGCAGATTACAGCCTGATGCTTTCTTACTATGCATATAAGAACAATGTGAAGCTGAAAGAATTCTACCTGGCCAGAATGCCTATGGAGCAGCTGCTGGCAGAGCAGGAAGTGCTCCAAAGGGAGCTCAGGTCAGGGAGGCCAAGGGAAGATACTTTGTATGTCATAGCCGACAGGAAAGAGTTCGAGCTATATGAAGGGCTCAATTGCTATGAGATAAACGGGGTGCTGCTTGGCAGCAAGCAGCCGCTCGGCATTTGAGAAGCCAGGTGCTGCAGGCATTTTCCGAGCTGTGTTGCTAATGGCACTAGCTATGCAGGACGTTTTGCGTTATAATGGAGAGAGTTTAACGTAGGGATTTTTGTGTCCTTTTCTAGAAGGAGTGTAATACTATCATGAAGGTCATCATCCTTGCGGGCGGTGGCGGCTCCAGGCTGTTCCCCCTTTCTCGCAAAGCGTATCCCAAGCAGTTCCTGGCTTTGGAGGATGACAAATCACTGCTGGTACATACGGTGGAGCGGTTCCTCTCCCTGGTACCAGCTGAAGATATCGTGCTGGTCACTAACGAAAGTTATCTGTACCATGTTCAGAGCGAGCTGGAGCTTTGCCATGCGGAGAAAGCCCATATAGTGCTGGAACCGGTTGCCAGGAATACTGCGCCGGCTATTGCCTTGGCGGCCAAGTATTGCGAGAGCGAGCTGGAATGTGGCCGGGATGAAGTGATGATCATCGCTGCTGCGGACCATGTTATCAAACAGCAGGGTGCTTTTTGTGCCTGCATTTCCAAGGCCGCTGAGGTAGCAGCTGAGGATGCTTTTGTCACATTTGGCATCAAGCCTCGCAGCCCCGAGACGGGCTATGGCTACATCGAAGCTGGAACTGAAGAGAATGGCAACTTCAAGGTCAGATCCTTCAAAGAGAAACCAAATCTGGGCTTGGCTGAGGAGTACGTGGCAGCGGGGAATTATTACTGGAACTCAGGCATGTTCGCTTTCACACTGGGCTGCATAATGGATGAGCTGGCGACTTATCAGCCTGAGATAACTGGTCTCATGGAAGGCAGGAACTACGGAGAAGTCCGTGACAGCTTTGGCAAGATGCCCTCCATTTCCATTGACTATGCTGTGGCTGAACTCAGCAGGAAGGTGCGCATGGTGCCGCTTTCCTGCTATTGGAATGACATCGGTTCCTGGGATGCTATGTATGATATCCTGCCCAAGGATGAGGATGGGAACGCGGTCAAAGGTGATTGCATTACTATTGGCTGCAAGGATTCCCTCCTTATCGGCCATGACCGGCTGATTGCCGGCATTGGCATAGATGATTTGCTCCTGATTGAGTCAGACGATGTCATTGTGGCCACGAAAAAGGGAAATTCACAGAAGGTCAAGGATGTAGTGGAGACCCTGAAGAAGAATAATCGCAAGGAAGCAACGGAGCACACTACTCTTTACTACTACTGGGGCACTTCCTCTGCACTGGGCAAGGGCAAAAACTACGTCATGCGCAAGCTGCGTATCATGCCGGGGAAGACTTTGCCTATGCGGATGCATTACCACCGCACGGAGCACTTCATTGTCCTGTCAGGCACGGCTGAGGTGAAACGGGATGAAAAGACCATGATGATACATGAGAATGAGTCGGCCTTCATTCCCCAGACCACACGTTATGAACTGTCTAATCCAGGGCGCATTCCCCTGGAGATCATAGAAATTCGCAATGGGACTTATCTGGGTGAGGATGATATAGTTGAATTCTGAAGCCGGGCGAAGCCCTCTGAAGGTGGCACTGGTCTGCGAATGGCTTATTACCTTCGCAGGATCTGAAAAGGTAGCGGAGGCCATACTTTCGGTTTTCCCAGATGCTGACGTATATGCTGTGGTGGATTTCCTGCCGGAAAAAGATCGGGCATGGCTGCAGGGCAAAGAAGTGCGTACTACCTTCATACAGAAGCTGCCAGGGGCCAGGAAGCACTACAAGTCTTACCTTCCCTTGATGCCTCTGGCCATAGAGCAGCTGGATGTGTCAGGTTATGACCTTGTCATTTCCAGCAGCCACGCTGTGGCCAAGGGCATCCTCACGGGCCCGGACCAGGTGCACATATCCTACGTCCATTCACCTATTCGCTATGCTTGGGATATGACACATCAGTATTTGAGGGAGGCAAACCTCACCAGAGGCGTGAAAAGCTGGCTGGCCAGGCTGATACTGCATTACATGAGGATTTGGGATACCCGCACCGCCAATGGCGTAGATGCCTTTATTGCCAACTCTGCCTTCATAGCCAGGCGCATAAAGAAGGTATATGGGCGTGAGGCAAAGGTCATCTATCCTCCTGTTGATGTGGAGAGCTTCACTTGCTGCGAGACAAAGGAAGATTATTATCTCACTGCTTCAAGGCTGGTGCCTTACAAGCGAGTGAAGCTCATCGTTGAGGCTTTCAATGCCATGCCTGACAAGAAGCTGGTGGTAATAGGCGATGGTCCGGATTATGAGAACATAAGAGCCATAGCTGGTGCTAATATAGAGTTGCTTGGCTATCAGCCAGGAGAGGTTCTGATCGAGAGGATGCAGCACGCCAGAGCTTTTGTCTTTGCTGCTGAAGAAGATTTCGGCATCACACCTGTGGAGGCCCAGGCCTGTGGCACTCCCGTCATCGCTTATGGCAAAGGCGGCGCAGTGGAAACAATCAGGGAAGATACAGGCGTGTTCTTCTGCGAGCAGAGCGTGGAGGCCATCAGGGCGGCTGTGGCCGCCTTTGAGGGAAGAGCATATCTGCCAGGCAGATGCAGGCAGAATGCAGAGCGGTTTTCGGCAGATACTTTTCGGAAGGCCTTTGGCAATTATTGTCACGAGATTTTGAAGGAAGATTATGATTGTCTGAGAAACAGCATAAAACCATCTACATAAATGGCAAATTCCTGGCTCAGAGGCTGTCGGGAGTGCAGCGTTGTGCAACAGAGATCGTGAAGGCATTGGATGAGATAGCACCTGGCCTGCCTTATGAGATCGTCCTGCTGACGCCGAGGCGTGTCATGGGCAGGCTGGCGCTGAAGCACATAGCTGTCAGGGACTGCGGGCATTTGCAGGGGACTCTTTGGGAGCAGATGGAGTTGCCTTTTCATGCAAGTGACGGATGCCTGATGAACCTGTGCAACTGTGCCCCTCTGTTCAAAGCCAGGCAGGCTGTCATACTCCATGATGTGTCCTTCATGGCAGTGCCCCAGGCCTATGGCTGCTGTTACAGGCTTTGGCACAGGCTCATGAGCTGGGTGCTGGGCAGGCGCTTGCCTCAGATTCTGACAGATTCGTATTTTTCCAAAGGGGAATTGGAACGATATCTGGCAATATCATCGGAGAAGATAAGCGTAGTTTATCTCGGTACTGAACATATGCAGAAAATAGTGCCTGATGAGGGCACCATGACGGAACTGGGCCTCATGGAGGGCAGTTACGTCCTGGCTGTGAGCAGCCAGAGCCTGCACAAGAATTTCAGCTTGGTGCTGCAGGCGGCGGAACTTTTGCCAGAAGTGAAGTTTGTCATTGCAGGCCAGCAGAATCCTGCTGTGTTCAAGACGGCAGGGTTTGATGAGGCTCCGGGCAATGTGGTGTTCACGGGGTACGTGGATGATAGCAGGCTGGCCGCTTTGTATAAATATGCCGGCTGCTTTGTATATCCCTCACTGTACGAGGGATTTGGTCTGCCGCCTTTGGAGGCCATGTCCTATGGCACGCCGGTGATAGCAGCCCGTGCTGCTTCCTTGCCGGAGGTGTTGGAGGAGGCTGCCCTGTATATTGACCCACATGATGAAAAAGAGCTGGTGGGAGCAATAATTGCCCTGATGGAGGATGCAGAGCTTAGGGAAAGACTCATAGCAAGAGGTGCAGAGCAGTGCCGCAAATACAGCTGGCATAGTACGGCAGAACAAATAATGGAAAGAATGGTAAGGATCATATGCTAGAAAATATATGGCATTACAGACAATTCATATACAGTTGCGTGAAGCGTGATTTCAAGGCTCGCTATACAGGCTCCATGCTGGGAGTTCTGTGGACTGTTTTCCAGCCCTTGGCCATGATTTTGGTTTACACGCTTATTTTTTCGCAGGTTATGAGGAGCAAGCTGGCAGGCATGGAGAGTGTGCCCTATTCCTACAGCATCTATCTCTGTGCCGGCGTCCTTACCTGGGGCATGTTCCAGGAAATGCTTTTTGGCTGCATCAATGTCTTTTTCAGCAATGCCAATCTGATGAAGAAGGTTTCCTTTCCCCGTATTTGCCTGCCGGCAATTACGGTTTGTTCGTCGTTCCTGAATTTTATCATAGGGTTTGTCATCTTCTGCATCTTCATGCTGATCATCGGCAAGTTCCCCTGGTCTGTGGCACCTTTGCTGCTGCTGGTTCTGGCGGTACAGGTGCTCTTTACTGTGGGACTGGGGATTGGCCTGGGAGTGCTGAATGTCTTCTTCAGGGATATTGGGCAGATGATGGGAGTCATCCTGCAGTTCTGGTTCTGGTTCACGCCTGTGGTCTATCCGCTGACCATCGTCCCCAAGCAGTTTGTCTGGCTGATGAATCTCAATCCCATGTATCATGTCATCTCTGCCTATCAGTCAATCTTTGTCTATGGACGCTTGCCTGATCTTATCGGGCTTTTTGGGGTCTTGGCATTTTCTCTTTTGCTCAGCGCCTGGTCTTTGCACCTCTATCGCAAGCATGTGGGAGAGTTGGTGGATGAGTTATGAACAGCAGTATCAGCATACAGAATATCAGCAAGTGCTACAAGATATATGAGAAGCCCAATGACCGCCTGAAGGAATGGCTGCTGCCTTTTGCTTCCTCACGCCATCAGGAGAAATGGGTGCTGAAGGACATCAGCCTGGAAATAGCCCAGGGGGAAGCGGTAGGCATCATCGGCATGAATGGTGCCGGCAAGTCTACGCTGCTGAAGATCATCACCGGCACTACGGTTCCCACTACGGGCAGCGTCAAATTCGAAGGCTCGGTCTCAGCCCTGCTGGAACTGGGGCTTGGCTTCCATCCTGACTTCACGGGACGGGAAAATGTCTATATGTCAGGCCAGCTCCTGGGCTACACCATAGACGAAATAAGCGCCCATATGGAGCAGATAGAAGAATTTGCGGAGATCGGGGCTGCAGTCGATGCCCCTGTCCGCACTTATTCCAGTGGCATGCAGGTCCGTCTGGCCTTTGCAGTAGCCACCATGAAGCGTCCCGACATCCTGATCGTGGATGAGGCCCTGAGCGTGGGGGACAGCTATTTCCAGCACAAGAGCTTCGGCAGGATCAAGGAATTCTGCAAGGAGGGGACCACCTTGCTGCTGGTGTCCCATGATGTAGCAGCTATCCAGGCTGTCTGTGACAGGGCGGTATTGCTTGATCATGGCAATATCCTGAAAATAGGCCAGCCCCGGGAGATCATGGATTATTACAATGCCATGCTGGGAGGCAACGAAGGAGAGCCCATCAGGCAGGAGAAGCAGGCGGACGGCACAGTGAAGACCATTTCAGGCAGCGGCCAGGCGGTGATAGAGTCTGTCACCCTCCTCAATGCCAAGGGGCAGGAGGCGGAGATCTTCGATGTGGGAGAGAAAGTTACCCTCAGGGTAGAAAGCAGGGCACGAGCTGACCTGGCTGATGTATCCTGTGGTATCCTCATCAAGAACCGCTTGGGTGAAGATGTCTATGGCATCAATTCCTATGATGCTGAAAAAGGCCCCTCGCCCATGAAGGATGGTGAGTGCCGCTCCTATGAATACAGCTTCCCCTTGAATGTGGGGAATGGCAACTATTCCGTCACGGTAGCACTGCACAGCGGTGAGACGCACAATGAGAGCAATTATGAGTGGCGCGACCTGGCGGTTGTCTTCAAGGTCGTGAACCATAGCAAGCCTCATTTTGTAGGAGGGGTCTACTTAGGAGCTGAGACAAGGATTTCCTAAGGAGGATATGATGAAGGGATTTATAAAACGCATACTGCATGGCTTTTTGGATAAATTATTCAGGGGAACTGAAGCATGCAGGACAATCAGGCAGATAGAGGCGAACCAGGCACGCATGGAGGCGCTGCTGCTGGATATACAGAAAGCAGCAGGTTCGGCACGGGATAATGCGGGACATTGCGACTACCTCATGCAGTCCTTCATGGGGAACTGGCAGACAGAGGTCATGAGCCGTTATGAGGACATCTCCAGCTCCAAGATTGCCAGGCATATTTCCAGCTTGCGCTCCCTGCTGCAGGTGAAGCGTCCGTCGGCCAAGTCTGGCCGCCTGATCAGGACAGGCAATGCAAATGACGGCGGCTATGTCATGCTGGACAATATGGACGGCAGCAAGGTGGCCTACAGCATTGGCATCTGCGATGATGTGACCTGGGACAGCTTCATGGCTGAGCGAGGCTTTGATGTCTACATGTATGACCACACCATCGAAGGGCTGCCGGAAGAAAACCCCAGATTCCATTGGCAGAAGATTGGCCTGGGGGGAATCTATGACGAGCAGCATCCGGAACTCCGGACCCTGCCCATGCTCCTGGAAGACAATGGCCATCTCGGCCAGAAGCATATGATACTCAAGATGGATATCGAGGGAGCAGAATGGTCATGCTTCAGCAATCTTGAGGAAGCATATCTGGAACAGTTTGACCAGATCCTCCTGGAGCTTCACGATATGAATGACCTGTCCAGGCATGATGAGATGCTGGAGGTCCTGGCCAAGCTGAACAAGACCCATCAGCTGGTGCATATCCATGGCAACAACTGTGATGTGTACACCATGGTCAAGGGCATGGTCATGCCGAACTTTATCGAAGTCACCTACCTGAAGCGTGATCTGTATGATTTTGAGGAATGGGATGGCTGCTTCCCCGATGAGCTTGATTTTGCCAACAATCAGCTTTGGCCGGATATATTCCTGGGAAGATGGAAATAAAAGAGGTTTATACTGATGAAAATAATTCAGCTTTTGCCAGCGCTGGCTTATGGCGATGCAGTAGGCAACGATACTATTGCGCTGCATGAAGCCCTGGTTGGCATGGGTTATGAAACAGAGATATATGCTGAATATGTAGACAAGCGGATCAAGGGAAACTTTGCCCATAGCTATGCGGACATGCCTGCTCTGGCTGAGAATGATATCATACTCTATCATTTTTCTACCGGCTCTGAGGCGCTGGCCAAGATACTGAAGAAAGCCAAGTGCAGGAAAGTCATGGTCTATCACAACATCACGCCGGGACGCTTCTTTGCGCCCTATGACCCTGATATCCAGGCCTTGGTCGATGATGGGCGGCGTGAACTGGTGGAGCTCAGGCCTGTCTTCGAGGCCTGCATCTGTGATTCCCATTATAACCTGAAGGACCTCAAGGCTGCGGGCTATGATTGTCCTATGGCTGTCCTGCCTATACTCATACCCTTCGATGACTATGACCGCGTACCAGATGAAAAGGTCCTGTCCCAGTACAGCAATGACGGCTATGTGAACTTCCTTTTTGTGGGGCGCATCGTGCCGAACAAGAAGCAGGAAGACGTCATCAAGGCTTTTGCCTACTATCATAAGCATATCAATGACAAGTCAAGGCTGTTCATAGTGGGCAATCCCAATTCACAGACATATTTCCAGCGTCTGGCTGCCTATGCAGCCAAGCTGGGACTGGCCGAAAGCGTCAAGTTCACCGGTTCCATACATTTCACGGAAATCCTTTCTTATTACAGGCTGGCGGATGTGTTCGTCTGCATGAGTGCCCATGAAGGGTTCTGCGTGCCACTGGTGGAGGCCATGTACTTCCACAAGCCTGTCATTGCCTATGCCGAGTCTGCTGTGGCAGAGACCATGGGAGATGGCACCGGCTGGGTGGAGAAGAAGACACCCGCCTATGTGGCATCCTGCGTTGAGCATATACTGGGGAATGAGCAGGCAAGGCAGGAACTGCTGGCCCGCCAGGATGAGTGCCTGGCCAGGTTTGCACATGACAGGATCAATACCAGGTTCAAGGAATTGATGGACCAGATCATCAGCAAGGATTATGGGGCTTTTGCTGATGCGGAAGAGGCTGCGGAGCTCAAGAGCTTCTTTGCAGGGGCTCAGCTCAAGGCAAGGCTTGAGGATTCATCGCTGCCGGACCTTGAGGTGATACCGCTGCCGGGCTCAAGCTGGCGGGGCAAGGTGAAGCGCTTTGTCCTGAAGCCAGCCTATGGCCTGCTGGCCCGCTGTGCGCCGGGGCTTGCCACCGGCATACGCAATGGGCTGTACGGCACCTACTACAAGCTCAGGGACAGGAAACGCATTTCCATTGGTCCCTGGGAACGTGACAAGGCTCCCTGCATGTTCGTGGATACCACCCAGATTTCCCACAGGGATGACAACACCGGCATCCAGCGGGTAGTGAACAATATATTTTTCCAGATGCACGGCCTGCAGGACAATGTCATGGCTGTCAGGGATTACTATGGCAAATTCGCCACCAGCTACGGCTATATGAAGCGCAGCGGCCTGGCAGAATGCGACAGCGAGAAAAAGGTAGACTTCATTGCAGGTGATAAGCTGCTCCTGCTGGATTCTTCCTGGGATTTCGTCTCTACCCTGAGGAAGGCGGCCAGGAACCTGCACAAGAAGAATGGCAGGGTAGGGGCTGTCATCTATGACCTCTTTCCCGTGCAGTATCCGGAGCTCTTCACCTCCCAGGAATTTGTCCATGTCTTCAAGGTATGGCATAATATGATACTGGAAGAAGCAGACGATATACTCTGCATATCCCGCACTACGGCTGACAATGTGGAGCAGTATTTCAGGGCCTGTGGCATCAGGCGCCAGAGTCCTTTGAGGCTCCATTACTTCCCCATGGGGGCGGCCATCAGGGAATCCTCAGGCGAGCCGCGGACAGAGCTGCGGAAATTCGTGGAGGGCGGCACGACCTTCCTGATGGTGGGCACCATTGAACCCCGCAAGGGCCATGCCGTGGCTATCGAGGCTTTCAGCAAGCTGCTGGCCAGCGGCGCAGAGGCGAAGCTGCTCATTATCGGCAAGGATGGCTGGAAGAATGACGGCTTTGAGAAGCTCATCGGCGCTGATGATGTCAGGGACAAGATCCTCTGGCTGAAGGATGCAGGGGATGCAGAACTCCAGTGGGCCTACAGGAATGCTTCGGCACTGGTGGCAGCTTCCAAGGACGAGGGCTATGGCCTTCCCCTTATCGAGGCGGCTCACTTCGGCATTCCCATCATCGCCTCGGATATTCCCATCTTCCACGAGGTCACCGGAGAGAATGCGGATTACTTCAAGGTTATGGACCCAGATGACCTCTGCCGTGCCCTCAAGGCATGGCTGGCAGCTGAGGATCACCCTGATTCCACGAAGATCAGGCTCTATACCTGGCAGGAATCTGCCCAGGTCATCCTGGATATCATGAATGATAAGCAGGAACCATATAAGGTTCTTTCGTAAGCTTGCAAAGAAAATGGAGGAATGAAAATGTCAAAGAAGGCTCTTATTACAGGCATCACCGGCCAGGACGGCGCATATCTTGCCAAGCTGCTGCTGGATAAAGGGTATGAGGTCTACGGCCTGCTGGCACGCCGTGCCACCAAGACTGACTGGCGCCTGAAGTATCTGGGCGTAGAGGACAAGGTAGAGCTCATCGAGGGTGACCTCACGGATGTGACTTCCATCATCCGTGCCCTGAACATCGCACAGCCTGACGAGTTCTACAACCTGGGGGCCCAGAGCTTCGTGGGCACCTCCTGGAGCCAGCCCCAGCTGACGGCCCAGAGCACCGGCGTGGGTGCCCTGAACTGCCTGGAGGCCATCCGCATTGTGAACCCCAAGATCAAGTTCTACCAGGCTTCCACCTCCGAGATGTTCGGTGGCATGCCTGAATATCCCCTCCAGTCCGAGGAGACCCCCTTCCATCCCCGCAGCCCCTATGGCGTGTCCAAGCTCTTTGCCCACTGGATGACCATCAACTACCGTGAGAGCTTTGATATCTTCGGCTGCTGCGGCATCCTCTTCAACCATGAGTCCCCCCTGCGGGGCATTGAGTTCGTCACCCGCAAGGTCACCGATGCCGTGGCCCGCATCAAGCTGGGGGTACAGGAAGACCTGCACTTGGGCAACATCGATGCCAAGCGCGACTGGGGCTTTGCCGGTGACTACGTGGAGGCCATGTGGCTCATGCTCCAGCAGGACGAGCCTGATACCTATGTAGTGGCTACGGGCCGCACCACCACTGTGCGTGACATGTGCAAGATTGCCTTCGAGCATGTGGGCCTGGACTATGAGAAGTACGTGGTCATCGACCCGAAATTCTATCGTCCCGCTGAGGTGGACCTGCTCCTGGGCGACCCCAAGAAGGCCGAAGCAAAGCTTGGCTGGACTGCCAAGACCAGCCTGGAGGAGCTCATCCACATGATGGTGGATGCAGACCTGAAGCGCGTGCAGGATGAGCTGAAGGTGAAGGCATGAAGATCCTTATAACCGGTGCTGCGGGCTTTGTGGGCGGCCATCTCATCAGGGCCTTTGCAGGCCATGGGCATGAGCTTGCTGCCCTGGACCTGGGGACTAGCCCCCTGTTCAAGGAATATGGGGTCAGCCATCATCAGGCAGACCTGCTGGACGGGGAAGCCATGCAGGAGGTCTTCAGGCAGGAAAGGCCAGAGGCCATCGTGCATCTGGCGGCTATTGCCAACGTGCCCTTTGCCTGGGAGCATCCCGCTAAGACCATGGCAGTAAATGTAGGGGGCACGGCTACCCTGCTGGAAACCATGGCAAAGTGTGCCCCCGAGGCCAAGCTTTTGACCATCGGCTCCAGCGATGCCTACGGCCTCACGGCCAAATGCGGCAAGCCTCTCACCGAGGACATGCCCTGCGAGCCACAGAATCCCTACAGCATCTCCAAGCTGTGCGCCGAGCAGCTTGCCATGCAGCTGGCGAAGAAATACAGCCTGAATGTCATTGCGGCCCGCTCCTTCAACCACTTCGGCCCCGGGCAGAAGCTGGGCTTCGTGGTCAGCGACTTTGCCAGCCAGATTGCCGCCATCGAGCGTGGCGAGCAGGAAGCTGTGCTGTCTGTGGGTGACCTTACGGCAGCCCGCGACTTTACCTATATCGATGACATCATCAGCGCCTATGTGGCCCTGACAGAAAAAGCTGTGGCCAGCGGCATCTACAATATATGCTCCGGCAGGCCGCGCAAGATAGAAGAAGTCCTGCAGGGACTCCTGGCCTGCTCCAGCAAGGAGATAGAGGTCAGGAAGGATCCTGCCAGGCTGCGTCCTTCTGAGGTTCCCTTCTTTGTGGGGGATGGTGCGAAACTTTCTGAGGCAACGGGCTGGAAGCCTGTGACAGATTTCCAGGAGGGGCTTCAGAAGACTCTGGACTATTGGCGCAAGATATGAGAGCTTCCTGCAGGAGGCCTGGAAATTCATACATGGACACTTATGCTGGCACATGGGAATCAAGTTTTCCATGTGCCAGCATGATTGATAAAGGGAGTCTTTATGACGATTACAACTAAGGCCTTTGGTGCCTATGATTTGCGGGGAATCTACCCTGCGGAAGTCAATGAGGAACTATATTACCGCATAGGACGGGCCTTTCCGAGCCTTTTTGAGGCCAAGAAAGTAGCAGTGGGCCGGGATATACGCCTTTCTGGTGAAAGCCTGGTGGCGGCGCTGGTCAGGGGCCTGGGGGAGGCTGGCTGCGAGGCAGTGGATATCGGCCTTTGCGGCACGGAAATGATCTATCATGCCGCGGGCAGGATGGACGGTGGCCTGATGGTCACTGCCAGCCATAATCCCAAGGAGTATAACGGCTTGAAGCTGGTGCGCAAGGGCGCTGTGCCCCTGACCAAGGACGAGCTCAAGGCGCTGGCCAGCATGGTGCAGGAGGGAGCCCAGCTGCCCCCTGCTGCTGCCGTGGCAGCCAGGAGCACCAAGGTGGACATGCTGGAGGATTACCTGCAGCGCATCCTTTCCTTCGTGGATGTGGCAGCCCTGAAGCCCTTGAAGATCGTGGCCAACAGCGGCAACGGCGCCGCTGGTCCCGTGGTGGAGGCCCTGGCCAGGCACCTGCCCTTCGAAATCATCCCCTTCTATGGCGAGCCTGATGGCTCCTTCCCTCATGGGGTACCGAACCCCTTGCTGCCCGAGAATCGTGAAGCCACGGCCAGGGCGGTGGTGGAGCATGGTGCTGACTTTGGCGTGGCCTGGGATGGCGACTTCGACCGCTGCTTCCTCTATGATGAAAAGGGGAATTTCATCGAGGGCTACTATATGGTGGGCTTCCTGGCCCAGGCCTTCCTGGAGAAGCATGCCGGCGCCAGGGTAGTCTATGACCCCCGCTGCATCTGGAACACCATCGAGCTGGTGGAAGGCGCCGGCGGTGAGCCGGTGGTCTGCAAGGGCGGCCATGCCTTCATCAAGGCCAAGATGAGGGAAGTGGATGCCATATATGGGGGCGAGATGAGCGCCCATCACTATTTCCGTGATTTCTCTTATTGCGATAGCGGCATGATTCCCTGGCTGCTGGTGGCAGAGCTCGTGAGCCGTCAGGGCAGGAGCCTTTCCTCCCTGCTGGGGGAACGCATGGCAAGCTACCCGGTTTCCGGGGAGATCAATACGAAGGTGGAAAGCCTGGAAGCTGCCAAGTCCATCATGGACAAGGTGGAAAGAGCCTATGCCACGCTGCCTGGCTGCGAGATTTCCCGGATAGACGGCCTGAGCGTTTCCTTTCCTGATTGGCGCTTCAATCTCAGGCGCTCCAACACGGAGCCCCTTATCAGGCTGAATGTGGAGACCAGGGGAGACAGCAGCCTTTGCCAGCAGAAAACCAGGGAACTCACTGATATGCTGGCAGATTGAGGAAAGCTGATGAAAGATTTCTGTATAAAATTCGTGGCTGCTGCCGTCAGCCTGCTTTTGCTGGTGGGAGCGTTCAATATCATTGTCGATCCCTATGATGTATGGCGCCTGTACCGGCAGGTCGGTTTCAACCAGTGGTCGGTACAGGTGGGGCGCAGTGACAGGCTGGTCAAGCCTGTCACTTTTAATAGGCAGAAGCCGGAAGTGCTGTTCCTGGGGGACTCCGTGGGAGCCTGGGGCCTTGATACGGACGAGTATGCAAGGCTGACTGGCAAGAGTTCCTATAATTTTGCCATGCTGGGATGTACCATCTATGAGATGAGGCGTGCCCTTGAATATGCCATAAGCACAGATGATGAGCTGCGTGAAGTCATGCTGGAAGTGAATTTCGGCACCTTCACCTATGACCCATCGAAGCCCTGGGAAAAGACTGCCCCGGGCTTTGATGACAAGCAGATGAAGGCCAGGCATATTACTCTGGAAAATGTTGCCCGCACAGCCTTTTCCTGGCAGGCCCTGGAGGACAGCCTGAAGACCATCAGCGTCAATCGGCAGACCCAGTGCAGCAGGACATATTTCCTGCCTTCGGGCTGCTATGACCCGGTGTCCGTGGAGCATTACTGTACCAGCAACAGATGGACCTTCAACATCTCCCTGGCCGGCTGGGCCCGGGAGGGACGCTTCAGGACGGCAGCCTTGAATGAGGAGGCCCTGGCCGAGTACCAGCGCATCATCGACATCTGCCGGGAGCATGGCCTGAAGCTGCGGGTCTTCGTGCCACCGGTCCATGCCCGCTCCTTTGAGCAGTTCGCATCTGCCTGGGAACTGTATGCGGCCTGGGCCAGGCGCATGGCGGCGATGATGCCCTATACGAGCTTCGAAGGTTTCAACGAGATGACCGTCTCCCCTGCAGCAGAGGGACTCCTGACGGCTGATACCAATGAATATTTCTGGGATTCGTATCACATGAAGATCGCTGCAGGCAACAGGATACTCGCTGCGCTGGCTGGTCCTGAGGAGTCAGTAGCGGGCTTCGGCAGGCTGGTCACGGAAGGGACAGTGGAGGAGCACCTGGCTGCCCTGGCTGCAGGTGTCAGGTCGTGGGAAGCATCCCATCCTGAAAGCAAGGAAGAAGTACTCTACTATGCGGGATTCTCACCCCTCGTGCCCGGCAGGCTGCAGGGACGGCACTGGACGAAGGATGAGGGGCTGGCCACCCTGGAGGTAGACCAGCATGAACTGCCTGTACATATTGAAAAGCCCCAGTCTTCCCATCTGGAGCTTGCGGGAGCGCGCCTGACCCTGCATGAGGGCAGCACGGCCATGTATGCTGTGCTGACCCCCAGCCAGGGTGGGGAGCGGCTCTATTCCATAGCCGAGAGGCGGGAGAGCCGTGAAGCAGCGGCCTTCATGCGCAATCCCGGCTATGGGGAGAATGGCTTCCTGATCAGGGAGCCCCTGTGGGATGTACCTCAGGGAAGCTATATCCTGACTATCCTGGATGTACCGGAGCAGGGGGAAATCCGCGAGTCTGCACCCCTGGCAGAAGTGATTGTCCGTTAGCTATTTTGCTGCACCGTGCCCCCGGCTGGCTTCATTGCACAGCCGGGGGTTTTGTGCTACCATGAGATGATGCAGATAATGTGGAGGTCAGGGAGAGCGATGAAAGAGAATTTCAATTATGGCCTGGGCTATCTTAGGGCCTTGCTTTGCTTCATGGTGGTGTATCTTCATTTTGGACATGATATGCGGGAACCGCTGCATTTCATCGGCATGTGTGCAGTGCCCTGCTTCATCATGATGTCCTTTTTCTTTACGTCAGGCAGGGTCCTTGAGGCAGATATGAGGTCCCAGGCCCGCAGGCTGCTGCGCTTTGTCTATCCGCTGCTGGCCTGGGGGATAATCTCTGTCCTGCTTTGCCTGGCCGCAGGAGACAAACTCACGGCCAGGGCAGTGCTGGAGCAGCTTCTGCTGGGGATGCCCCATCAGGATTTCATACTTGCCAACCATAATTTCCTGGATTTTCCCCTGTGGTTTGAGGGCAGCATGATATATACCAGCCTCCTGCTCATGGCAGGGGCCCACTGTTTCAGGAAGCTGTTTCCCGGCCTGAGCCATCTATGTTGGCTGGTACCGGTCATGGCTGCAGCGCTCATCTGCCAGTATGCGAGCTTTGTTCCCTGGGATGAGATGACCAGCAAATATCATTATGTGCTGCTGACCTTGTTTTTCTGCCTGCCCTATGCAGGCATAGGGCTCCTGCTCGCCAGGCATAAGCTGCTGGAACGCCTGGTGCCCTTGCGCTGGAAGGCTGTCCTCATCAGCGCAGCAGGGGCGGCCGCCCTGGCCGCCTGGCATGCAGGTCAGCCCTCATATATGTTCTATTATGGCGGGCTGAGGCTGATGGTCGAATCCCTGCTCATCTTCACCATCTTTTACCTGAGCTCCCTGAAGCTGGGGGGGATCTTGGGGCAAGCCATGATGCTGATGTCGGAGTATTCCATGGGCATCTATTGCGTGCATTGGCTGGTAGGTTCAAGGCTCATGGAGCTTTTTCCCGAGCTAGGCCAGCATTTGGATGGGCTGGGGCTCTGTGCCCTGATATATGCCATCAGCCTGGCAATCGTGCTTGCTATTGGCTCCATCAAGAGTCCCTATGCGGGCAGGCTGGTCCGATGATGCAGCCGCCTCAGGCCCCCGCCGGCACACATTGCGCAGGCGGGGGCTTTATGTTATCATGGGGGAAGTCATTGATCGTGGATTGCTTTAAGGTGGGCTGGTAAGATTGGCTTTTGTGACGGATTATCTGGAAAAGGCGGCTGTGAGGCTGCCTGGCAAGGTTGCTATCGTGGACGAAGTGCGTCAGATGACGTATGGGCAGCTTCTGCAGGATGCAAGGCGCATCGGCGGCGTGCTGGCTTCCCGTGTCGGGGAAAAGCTCCCCGTGGCCCTCTGGCTGGGCAGGGAAGGACGCAGCATTGCAGCTTCCCAGGGGGTGGCCATGGCAGGGCTGGCCTATGTGCCGCTGGACATCTCCATGCCCAGGAAAAGGCTGAGGAAGATCTTTGCTCTCCTGCAGCCGGATTTCATCATTGCGGACCAGGCAAACAGTGAGGCAGCGAAGGGCTTTGCCGCTTCGCTTGAGAAGGTCCCAGAGGTGCTCATCTATGAAGAGATGACAGCAGGGGAACTGCCCGAGGCAGGGAGAGCTGCCTTGGGGCGGGCCATGGCACAGCGCAGCGCAGATGACGCACTCTCCATCATCTTCACCTCTGGCTCCACCGGCACCCCCAAAGGGGTGGTGTCCTCCCACCGCATGCTTGCGGCTTATACGGACTGGCAGGTGGAGGCCCTGGGCATGGATGAGCAGATGGTGCGGGCCAGCCAGTCACCCCTTTATTTTGCCATCGGCGCCTACAGCGATGTCTATGCCACCTTGGCGGCAGGCGGCACCCTGCACCTGTTGCCTGCCAGCGCCTTCATGTTCCCCAGGGACCTGATGAAAAGGCTGGCAGGACTGGGGATAAACACTATCTTCTGGGTGCCTTCCCTGTTCCGCCAGATAGCGGAGATGGGGGGGCTGGCAGGCGAGCTGCCCCCCTTGGAGACGGCTTACTTCTGCGGGGAGCCCATGCCCATGGGGGCACTGGCTGCCTGGCGTCAGGCCTTCCCAAAATGTTCCTTTTCCAACCATTACGGCTCCACCGAGCTGGCCATTGCCGCCTGGTACCCCATTGGCGCTGGCGAGGAACTTGACTACCTGCCCATCGGCCAGCCCTGCCGCGGCAAGAATGAGATCAGGCTGCTGGACGAGCAGGGCAGTGAGGTTCCCACAGGCGAAGTGGGAGAGATGGTGGTCTTCGGCCCCGTGGCCTCTGAGTATTTCGGGGATGAGGAGCGCACCCGTGAAGCCTTTGGTGTGGATGCAGAGGGAAAGAGATATTTCCATACAGGTGACCTGGCCCGCCGTGATGAGGCGGGGGTGCTCACCTATGTCTCCCGCAGTGATGCCCAGGTGAAGCATATGGGCTACCGCATCGAGCTGGGAGAGATCGAGACGGCGGCTGATGCTGTGGAGGGGCTTTCGGCCTCTGTCTGCCTCTTTGACAAGGAAAAGGATACCCTGGTGCTGTTCTATGTGGCAGCAGAGACCCTGACGGAAAAGGCGCTGCTGTCCGAACTGACGGACAGCCTGCCTCGCTATATGTGGCCGGCCAGGCTGGAGAGGCTTTCCGCCATGCCCCAGAAGCAGGGGGGCAAGATTGACCGGCAGGCACTGAAAGAAATGCTTTGATGAGGAGAAGGCAAATGAAACTTTTAGAGATACTTCAGGGATTGCATCCCCAGTTCGATTATGAGAAAAGCGAGGATTTCTTTGCTGATGGCCTGATCGATTCCTTCGACCTGACCCGGCTGATTGCCGCGCTGGAAGAGGAGTTCGCTATCTCCATCGGTGGTGAGGAGCTCTCCGCAGAGAACTTCAAGAATCTGGCGGCCCTGCAGGCCCTGCTCTCCCGCCATGGTATCAAGCAGGATTCTTGACGCAGGCATGTGCTGTAGGGTAGAATAGCAGTGATATAGAGCTGAAATGGGGGAGGTTTTTCCATGGGCTATGCAGCCATCAGGGCTGTGGCAGGCCATTTGCCGCCGCAGGTAGAAAAAAATGATATGTCCACCCGGGCTGCCCAGGCCCTGGGCATCGAGGAGCGCCATGTGGCCGAACCGGGACAGGCAGCATCAGACCTGGCGGTGCTGGCGGCAGAGCAGCTTTTTAGCCGCTATCCTGAGGCCAGAGAGGGCATAGATTTCGTGCTCCTCTGCACCCAGCAGCCGGACTATCCCCTGCCCTCCACGGCCTGCATCGTGGCCGAGAAGCTGGGCCTGCCAAAGCAGGTGGGAGCCCTTGACTACAATCTGGGCTGCTCCGGTTATGTATACGGACTGGCCCTGGCCAAGGGCCTGGTTGAGGCGGGGCTTTCAAGGAAGCTCCTGCTGCTCACTTCCTCCCTTTACAATGGCAGCATCAGTTCCGAAGACAATGCCACGGCGCCCGTCTTTGGGGATGGTTCTTCTGCCACTCTGATAGAGGCGGTGGAGAGCGAAAAGCCCCTGCTGGATGCCTTTGTCTTTGGCACCGACGGGAGAGGGGCCGGGTCGATCATCCAGGAAGTGGGCGGCAGCCGCTTCCCCTTTGGCAGCACGCCTCTGGAAAAAATCCAGGATGAGCACGGCAGCCATACCAGGGCAGATATCTTCATGGATGGGCAGGAGGTCATGCTCTTTACCCTGCGCGAGGTGCCGCCCATGGTGGAAGAAGTCCTGCAGAAGGCAGGGGTTACCAGGGAGGAACTGAGCTATGCGGTGTTCCACCAGCCCAACAAGTTTATGCTGGACTACGTGCAGAGGAAGTGCAAGCTGCAGAAGGTGCCCTTCTTCAGTGATGTGCGCAGCACGGGCAATACCGTCTCTGCTTCCATCCCCCTGGGCCTCACGAGCATTATAGAGAAAAATGAGGGAGAGCTCTCCCATGTGCTTTTGGCAGGATTTGGCGTGGGCCTTTCCTGGGCCGGGTGCATGGCAGACCTGTCCATGCTTTACAGATAAGATTAGGAGTGTATGAAATGGCTGACAGCAAAGAAGCCCTGTTTATGGAAAAGATGTCCAAGATTTTGAACGGCGAGGAATTCACCATGGAATCCGAGCTCAACTTCCTGGAGAACTGGGACTCCCTGGCCAGCGTGGATTTCCTGGGCCTGGCAGACGAGGACTTCGGCAAGGAGCTTGACCCTATGGACGTGCGCATGGCAAGCACCATTGGCGACCTCTATGAGCTGCTTGTCAAGGAAGACTGAAGTCTAGGAGCGGCTCATGCTTTTCAATTCTTACAGCTTTATCTTTGCCTTCCTGCCTGTGACCCTTGTGGTGTATTTCCTGCTGGGGCGCTTCAGGGAAGGAAAATTTTCCAATGGGTGGCTGGCCCTGGCCAGCCTCTTTTTTTACGGCTATTGGGATATACGCTTCCTGCCGCTGCTGGTGGGCAGCATCCTGGTGAATTATATCCTGGGCGGCAGGATAGCCAAAGCCCGGGCATCAGGAGGCAAAAAGGCCGGGCGGGGATATTTTGCCGCAGGGATGGTTTTCAACCTGGGGCTTTTATGCTGGTTCAAGTATATGGACTTCCTCATTGGCAGCATAGACAGGTTCATGGGGCTTGACCTTCCCTTGCTGCACATCATGCTGCCTTTGGGTATATCCTTCTTCTCCATCACCCAGCTGGTGTACCTCATCGGCATCTATTTCTACAATGAGGGCAAAGGAGAGAGGGATTTTGTAGACTATGCCCTGTTCGTTTCCTTCTTCCCTCATCTGCTGGCGGGGCCTATACTCTACCACAAGCCCATGATGAAGCAGCTGCGGGACAGCCGTCTCAAAAGTCCCCAGGCGGAGAATTTTGCCCGGGGCATAGCGCTCTTTTCCATCGGCCTGTTCAAAAAAGTTATCATTGCCGACCCCTTCATCGCGCCGGTGGCGGCTGGCTTTGGCAATGCGGCAGGTCTTTCGGCCCTGGATGCCTGGGTGCTGGCGGCGGCCTATGCCCTGCAGCTTTTCTTTGACTTCTCCGGTTACAGCGACATGGCAGTGGGGGCGGCCCGCATGCTGAACATCGACATACCTGTGAACTTCCGTGCCCCCTTCCGGGCCGCCAGCCTCAGTGAATTCTGGAGCAGGTGGCACATGTCCCTGACCATGACCATCATGTCCTATATCTATACCCCCATGATCAGGATGCGCAAGAAGCTGACTCTCGCTTGGGGGATCTTCTCCACCATGGTCACCATGACCATTATCGGCATCTGGCATGGCTCAGGTGGCACCTTCGTGCTCTTTGGGCTTCTGCAGGGAGTGGGCCTCAGCCTCAATCAGGTGTGGAAGCATTACCACCTGCCCTTTCCCAAGGTGCTGGGGCATATCCTGACCCTGGCCTTCGTGGCCTTTTCCTGCGTGCTCTTCAGGGCGGATAACCTGGGGCAGGCCTTTCAGGTCTACAAGGCCATGCTCGGCAGGGGCGGCGGCACCTCCCATCTTGTGGACTGGGGGCCCGACCAGCTCATCATAGTCTGGGGAGGTGCGCCCTTCACTTATCTGCCCGCTGACCTGTGGGTGCCGGTGCTGGCGGTGCTCCTCATCATCTATTGCCCTGAGTCAAACGAGCTGGTAAAGAAATATTTCCGTCCCAACCTACGCTGGGCCCTGGCCCTGGCTGTCATGTTCGTCTACTCGGTGCTGCATTTCACCCAGGTGACGGCATTTCTGTATTTCCAGTTCTGAGGCTCGAGATTTTTAGTTGCTACAGTGGCAGAACCTGGTGTAAAATAGAAATTGAATTCTTCCGAGCATCGTCATGTGCTCACCATAAAAGCACCCCGGGGAGTTGCGGCTCTTCATAGTGGGTGCTTTTGTCTTTTGCATTTTTATAAAGGGGAAGTTATATATGCCTGAACGGAAAGATTGTCTGCTCTCCCTGGCGCTTATCATGCGGGATGCAGCAGATGAGATAGAGACCTGCCTGGCAAGCTGTGCCGGGGCGGTGGATGAGATGGTGATTGCAGATACCGGCAGCAAAGACGGCTCGGTGGCAGTGGTGCGCCGCTTCCTGGAGAAGTGGCAGCAGGAGCAGCCCGGCCGCCATGGGGAGCTTATGGAGATCGAGTGGCAGGACGACTTTGCTGCCGCCCGGAACCAGGTGCTCTCCCGCTGCCGGGGGGAGTATGTGCTTACCCTGGACAGCGATGAATACCTGACAGAGGACACCAGGCAGAACTTGCGGCCACTGGCAGAGTCCCTTTCCCGGGGGCAGTGGCCCGAGGGCATAAAGCCCGTGGAGTTGCCGGACAGGCCTGTTTTTTCAGTTGGTGAGACCTTTGACTTGCTGGAAGTGCAGCGGGATAATGTGGAGCAGGATGGCTCCCTGGTGACCAGGGAGAAGCATGACCTGTCGGTGCGGCTTTGCCGCCGTCAGGCAGGGCTTATTTACCGGGGGGAAGTACATGAGCGGCTGGCCTTCACTGATGGCACCCCCACCAGGATTGCTGTGGCGGAGCCGGATCTTTTGCGGATTATCCATACGGGCTACCGTACCGGGGTGAGGGAGCAGAAGCTGGAGCGGAACCTTCAGATTCTGCTGAGGGAAGAGGCCCAGGGAGGCAGCACCAATCTGAAGTATTACTACATGGCAGATACCTACCATGAAAGGAAGGAATGGCAAAAGGCCCTTGAGGCAGCCGAGCTCTGTGTGAAGGATGGACACCGTCCCGTCCATGACAAGGATGCCCCCTACCGCATCATGTACGAAGCGGCCCGGGAACTGGAAAAGGCAGCCCGTCTGCAGGCAGGCCTGAGCACCGCAGAGGGCGGGCCGCTGCCGGAAGAAAAGCCGGAGGAGCCGGAAGCCCTGCAGGAGGCCCGTCGCCTCTGGCAGTACGGGGAAAATATCCTGAGGGCGGCCCTCAGGGAGTTCCCAGACCATCCGGGGGCTTATTACTATCTGGGGCTGCGTCGCCGGAACCGGGGGGACAAGGAAGGCAGCTGGCGGGCCCTGCGGGCGGCTGAGGAACTGGCTGAGGCTTTCCCGGCAAAGTACCCGGAGGAAGATTTCATATTCTGTGAGCATTTGCAGGATTTGCAGGAAATCCTGGCGGAGGCCAGACAGGGCAGGTGGTTGTTTTACATAGCTAGGAGTGACAGCCTAGGGGGCAGATATCTCAAGCGGCAGCTGGAGCTTGACTGGGAGGATTGGCTGCCATGGGAGGAAAAGGACTCCTCGAAGGAGGAGACGGAAGTGCAGCGCCCACGGGGCCTGCTGCTGCCCTTTCTGGAAATAGAGCCAGGAAACCTGCGGCAGTTCCTGCCCAAGGTGGCCCTGGCCCTGCAGCAGGCCAGAGGCTTCACCCGGACGGTGCTCATGCTCAGGGAGCCATTGCCTGAGGTGCTGGCCCTGCTCTCGCGCCATCAGCAGCAGGGCCTCCTCTGTGCGGCAGTGTGCGCCAGGCCCGGGGAACTATTCGGCGGGGAGAAGGCAGGGGAACTGGCTGGCCTCGCAGATGAGTTGCTGGACCTGATGGAAGAGAGGCTCAGCTCATCTTCTCCTCGCAAGCGCCTGCTCCTGCCCTATCGTCAGGAGGAAAAGCTCTCCCTGCTCTTCGCCGGAGACCTGGCAGGGGCAGCTATCTTCGCCCTGTGCCATGATGGTGGCCTGGAGCCTCTGGTGGTGGCTGGAAGCGAGGTAACATATGGCCAGCTGGCCACCCAGGCCGCAGAGTCCGCCGGCTTCGGCGGGAGGCTGCAGTACGGCAAGTCACGCCTGCCCAAAAGAGCACCACTGCCCGGTGGCCTGCGCCTGATGCAGGGCAGCCTGCTGGGGTTGCAGGAGGCTTTGCGCTTTATGATTCGGCAGAGAAAAGAGCTTGATTCCTGAAGCTTTTGCCTATGGCAATGCCCGGATTATTGAGTTACAATACAGGTAAGGATAAGTTTTCTGTGGGAGGAGAGTCGCAGGCATAGCTGCCTGATTGAAAGGTGCAGATAGGGGGGTCCGTCTGTTTGATTGAACGTGATTGAAAATATGGCTATGTCGATTAGAAAAATCTTGACCGACTGCTGATTTATAATCTATAATTAAAGCAAGAGGTAAGACGGAGGAGCGAGAGCGCTTTCCGTTCTCTCAAAGATTTATCGCATCACAACCTCCGCCCCCTGCAGTGTATCGCCCGCTGCAGGGGATTTTCGTGTGTGTAGAACAAGGGCGTTTTTCATTTCTAATGAAAATTTAATGCAATTCTAATTTAATTTTCAGCGGCAACTATACGATATATACTGCAGGGAGGCGGGGGAGGCGTTTCCTGAAGGGCGGGGGATAGTTGTCGAATTCGGATTTATTATTGCAATTTCTCTAGTCCTATGTTAAAATGACCGTGTTAAGCCTCTATACCTATAAGAATATGGGATAGGGGGATAAGGCGATAGCGGCGCGGTCAATCTTGGTCGGCCGCTGGATTATTATTTTTTTAGGGAGGTTGTATCTATGGCAACTAGTAGTGTAGCAGAGTATGTGGGCAAAGAGCTTACGGGTGGTAAAGTAAATGACGACGGCAAAACAGTGCAGGTTTCTCTTGGCTCCAGTGCATCAGGCAAGCTTGATGACACCAGCGTTGCAAGAGATTGGGTCATCACTGGTATTTCCAATGCGAATGTCAGCTTGATTGCTACTGGCTCTGGTAATGATGAACTTAACTTTAGTAGCTCTATTGGTGGCGCAGAAGTCAATGTCGGTTCTGGTAAGGACTCCGTGATTATCGGCGGCGACTTTGTCAACACCAGCCTTGTTGGTGGCGAGGGTGACAAGACGATCGTCATCAAGAAAGATCTCGATCCTTCTTACATTTCCCTCAGCGGCTCCAGCGTTGCTGGCTCCGGCAATGACAGCATCAGCGTTGGCGGTTCTGTCCTCGACAGCACGATTGATGCTGGCGCTGGCCGTGACAGCATCTACATTGGTGTTGATTCTAAGAACAGCATCATCCGTAGTGGCGCAGACAATGATATTGTTACCATTGGCGGTGCTGTTTCCGCTTCCACTATTGATCTTGGTGCAGGCAGAGATAGCCTGAACATTGTTGGCGCTGTCCAGGATAGCACCATCGATGCTGGCGACGGCTTCGATGCTGTTACCATTGGTGGCGCAAGCAACTCCAAGGTCAGCCTCGGCGCTGGCAATGACAGCTTGGCAGTTTCTGCTGCTATCAGCGACACCAGCATTTATGGCGGCGACGGCAACGATGTAGTCAGCCTCAGCGGTGCAACCTACTCCACGGTTGACCTCGGTGCTGGCAATGATGTCGTTTCTCTGACTGGTGGTGCTTATGCTGATGTTGACATCGCTCTCGGCGCAGGCAAGGATACCATCAATACTGCTGCAGGTACCGGCAAGGTCAGCATTACTGATTATGACGTGCTTAATGATGTAGTTGTTGGTACTCCTGCAGGCTACACTGCAACCGGTGATGTTACTTTTGGTGCTGGTGCTACAGTTAATGTCAGCAAGACTGGCGAGTTCTATGCTGTACAGACTTCTGGTGCAGGCTATGTTGCTTGGGGTGATGAGGATGGTTCCACCATCAACCTCACCGATTGGAACAAGGTTGCTACCGTTGACGGTACTATCAATGCTGATGCAGCTGATCTCATCATCGGTGGTAAGAAGGTTGATGCCATCGCTCTCGGTGCTAACGACTCCGTCTATGGCGGCGCAGGCAACGATGTTATCGCCAATGCTGCTAACGCTACTCAGGAATACGTTGGCCTCGCAAGCGCTGGCGGCAGGGACACTGTGACCACCTTCCAGGATATTACTGCTGCTGTGGACAAGGATGAGGCTGATGTTCTCTACCTCTTCGAGAACAACATCTCCAGCCTGAAGTTGGAAGCAGGTACTACTGGTGTCGTTGCTAAGATTGGTAGTGCTTCCGTAGAACTCGGTACTGTTGGTAATGCAGACAGGATTAACGTGAAGGACAACAGCGGCACCACCTATGAGGTTGAGTACGTTGATGGTCTTGACAGCGTAACCAGCGCTACCGATGAGCTGGCTGACTTCTACTATGCAAAGGGCACTGCTGCTCAGCTGGACTTCAGCTCTGTCAGCGATACTCTGGTGGTAGACCTTGGCAACAGGGGCCTCAATGTGAACGGTACTGACCTGACCAACACGGATGGCGCCTTCTACTATGGTGACTTCGCTTCCGTCACTGGTGCTGCAGACAACACCGTGCTCCTGGGTGCAGCTGATGCCAAGGAGACCCTGACTGCAGGCGCTGGCGACACCACCCTGTGGGGCGGCGGCAAGAAGGCTGACGTTCTCCAGCATGGTGCAGGTACCACCAACACCGTAACCTTCTACTTCGGTGATGGCGATGGTGCTGATACCATTACTTCCAGCAACTGGGCTGCCAGCGACACCTCCGATGTCCTCTGGCTCGGCACCAGCAGCGTGAAGAGCGTGAAGAACGACGGTGCCAACACTACCATCTCCCTGAGCGATGGCAGCAAGGCTACTCTGTCTGGCTTCTCCGCTACCGATACTGCTATCAAGGTTTCCTTCGATGGCAATACCACCATGCAGGCTAAGGTTGGCAAGAGCGGCGCATCCAACACCTGGACTTACGATGAGAACGTGACTGCTTACCTCGGCGGCAGCAAGAACACCCTGAACGTGGGCAGCAGCGTTGACGATGCTAACATCTGGCTCGATGGCTCTCAGGGCAAGGTATTTGACAGCGTGACCACCGTCAATGCTTCCAGCAACAGCGGTACGGTTGTTCTGGCAGGCGGCGCTGGCAATGAGACCCTCATCGCTGGTACCGGCAACTCCTCCCTGTGGGGCGGCAGCGCTGGCAACGATGTCCTCGTTGGCAACAGCACCGGCAGCACCACCTTCTACTTCGGCAATGGCAACGGCAACGATGTCATCAGCGCAAGCAACACCGATGATAAGGTTGTCCTCTACAACACTGCTCTCACCGATGTGAAGGCTGTCGATGACAGCAAGACTGGCGTCCTGAAGGTCACCCTGAACGACGGTTCCAGCCTCACTGTCAACAACACTACTTCTTCCGTCAACACCTTCCAGCTGGCCGATGGCTCCACTTGGAAGTATGATGCCTCCAAGAAGTCCTGGTCTCAGGGCTGATCGGACGGTATCCGATTGACAGCTGAATAGCTAAAACTAGCACCCCCCCGCAATGCGCATGCGGGGGGTGCTTTTTAGCTATTAAATGGCCTCTATATCACTGCAATGAGCAGGATTTGTCACCGATAACAGAGGACAAAACAGCATAACTGGATTGGACCCAAAAGAGAATCTCGTCCGAAGCGCTTGGCTTTGGGCGAGATTCTCTTTTTTAGGGAATATTTCACTTTTCGGGTTAAACTTTTCTGCTGATGGAGGAGTGTGAAAATAGAAATTGAATGCAGAAATAGAAACAAAATGTGCGTATTTTTGCGTTGATATTGACATTATGCTGGATAATTGATAATATATGGTAGTAAAAGCCTACTGTAGAGGAGGGGATGACGTGATGGATACTGTGGTTCGATTAGAAAATATTTTGATTGAGAACTTTAAAAATATCAAAAGTGGCCAGTTAAGTTTTGCAAATAATAGGAAAAAATATCAGGCTAGTGTACTTGGCTTGTATGGTCAAAATGGTTCAGGGAAAACTGCACTGATAGATGCAATCGAGCTTTTGCAACGTACTATAACAGGTCAGCCCCTGCCTGAAAAATTCGTCGACTATATTAATGTTGAAGTTGGCTTTGCTACGCTTCGTTATGATTTTTCCATTATCAAGGATACTATAAAATATGTGGCTTCATATGAGTTCAAGCTTGGTTCGGAGAAGATTGAATCATCTCAAAACGCTCTTGTAAACGATAATGAAGAGACACGTTATAAACCTGTCATAACAGGTGAAGTGTTGAGCTATGCCTACGAGGATAAAGAAAACAAAATACGCAAGAGTGCTTTGATTGATACAAATTCATCAAAGGTATTTGCTCCAGTCACAAAATATATTTGTCTGATAGGAAATGACAAGAATGTATCGATGGATCTTTTAGTTGCGAAGAAAGTAGCTTTAGGAACATCAAGATCTTTTGTTTTCTCCAAAGAGTTGCTTACAGCCATGAGAAACAATAAGGAAGAAAAAGAGACAGATGAGTATAAACGCCATATGCTTTTGATGGAAAGCCTGGTTCACTATGGTAATTTTGAACTGTTTATCATAAATACGGCAAATTCCGGCATCATAAGCATGAATATGCTGCCGATAATTTTCAAATATGCCAAGGGAACTAGCGGTGCTGTTGGCAATATTTTACTTTCCCTAGAAGAAGCCAGTCCGATTCCAGAAGAAGCTGTTGTGATGGTGGATGATGTTATTGCCAGTATGAACATCGTTCTGTCACAAATTGTGCCTGGTCTGACAATTCGTGCGGAGAAAATAGGAGAAACTATATTCCAAAATGGTAAAAGGGGAATCAGGGTACAACTGGTGTCATTAAAAAACCAGAAGGCAATCCCGCTACAGTATGAATCTGAAGGCATCAAGAAGATTATCTCTATTTTGCAACTGCTGATCGTTGTATATAATCATTCATCAATAACAGTAGCTATTGATGAATTGGATGCCGGGATATTCGAATATTTGTTAGGTGAGCTGTTGCGCATTATTTCTGAAAAGGGGAAAGGGCAGCTGATCTTCACATCTCATAATCTTCGTCCGTTGGAGACGCTGGATCGCGGGTTTATTGCCTTTACGACAACCAACCCTTTGAATAGATATATCCGTATGACTAAACTGAAAGAAAATAATAATCTAAGAGACTTTTACTTCCGGGATATTATCTTGGGTGAGCAAAGTGAGGAGGTTTATGCCACGACAAATAATGCCGAGATAGCACTTGCATTTCGCGAGGCAGGTGATTTCCGTGGCGCGTAAAAAGATTGTATTTGTAATTGTGGAAGGGCCATCGGATGAGACGGCATTGGGGGTCATTTTAAGCAGGCTTTATGATAAGAATTCAATACATATAGAGATTATGTATGGCGATATAACAACAGACTACCGTATTGAGCCTCAGGATATTGCCAAGAGCTTGGCTGATATAGTAAAAAAATATGCTATGTCTATGCATTTTGACCAGAAGGATTTTAGCCAGATCATACACTTGGTGGACATGGACGGGGCCTATGTTCCTGCTGCGTCCATCATTGAGAATTCAGATGCTGAAAAGCCGTTGTATTTTGAGAATGAATTGCAAACATCTAACCCTGAGCATATCAAGCAGAGGAATAGGCATAAGCAGGAAAAACTCAACCGTATGTGCAAGCTGAAAAAGGTCTGGGTATCTATTCCGTATCAGGCATATTATATGTCATGCAACCTGGATCATGTCCTATATGGTAAACTTAATAGCACTGATGAGGACAAAGAAAATGATGCATATGACTTTGCTAGGCGGTATAAGGACAATATAGGAGGATTTCTTTCCTTTATCTCTAATTCGGAATTTTCTGTTTCAATTGGTTATAAGGAGTCTTGGGAATTTATAAAAAAGGAAAACCACTCCTTGGAACGTCATACCAATCTTGGGTTGTGCTTTGCCAAAATACGTAAGGATTAAGCATATTAAAAAGAGAATCTCGTTCGAAGCGCTTGACTTTGGGCGAGATTCTCTTTTTTTTTAGGAATATTTCACTTTTCGAGAGATACTTTTCTGCACTTTATATGGACTTGATAGATTCTCGTGTTCCTGTGTTTTGTCTTTTCGGCAGGGGGACAGACGTGATATACTATTAGTGTTAATAGGGTATAACCCTTGGCAAAAATCAAGGAGGCAGGGCAAGTCAACATGGCAAAAATAAAAAAGGAAGAATATAGATATTTCATCAAAAACACGGGTACATCTCCTACTTATCGTCAGTATCGCATGGATTTTTTAAGCTCTTCGTTGGGGGGGTGGGACTATATAGACTATCTGGCAGTGACTATGGGGCCACGCAGCTACATGATGGAAGGTGAGCTGAAGTTCGAGCCGCCCTGCGCCTTGCTTATAGGTAAATATTGCAGCATGGCAGATGATATATTATTTATGGCCAATAATGACCATGAATACCATACAGCAGGGACATATCCTTTTTTTATGGTGGATAGCACTTTTCCTAGCAGATATAAAGGGCAGAATACTGCCAAACGGGTGAAGAGGCAGATTATCATTGGTAATGATGTGTGGATCGGTGCTCGCGCCCTGATATGCGCAGGGGTGCGCATCGGCAACGGGGCTATTGTGGCAGCTGGGGCTGTAGTGACTAAAGATGTGCCGCCTTATGCCATTGTGGGGGGCAATCCAGCCAGGGTCATCAAATACCGTTTTGGCAGGGAGACCATAGATTTCCTGCAGAAGGTGAAATGGTGGCACTGGCCGGAGGCAGAGCTGGTGAAGCACAAGGATTTCATCATGAACCCCAGCATCGAGGCTCAGGGCCTGCCTATTCCGCAGATGCAGGTAAATGAGGAAATGGGCAAAATTATTGACAGCCTTAGGGGAAATGGTCGCTTGTTTGGTGTTCTGGTGGATTCAGAGCCCTTCAGTCACAGCGGGGAACCTCTCTATGTGTCCCTGTTGGAGAGCTTCGCATCCTCCGCAGCTGAGGGGGATGTTTTGCTTCTTGCCGTGCCGCCGGAAGAAAAGTCCCAGGCAGAAAAAGCTTATGCAATTGTATCGACAAGAAAAAGACAATCGAATGTATATGTGCTTCAGATGACCGCTGCCTTCAACTACACCTTCCTAGCCAAACTGGACTATTATCTGGCAGGGCGTCACAATGCAGATTGCCTTTATGTGGATTTTGCAGAAGAAGCAGGCACAAAGGTGCTATTCGGAGTCAACCAGGGAGTTTTTGCTGAGTGCCAATAGTTCCTTTAAGAAAGAGGATTTGGAGTCAATGCCAAATCCTCTTTTGTTTATGATTTAGTTTTTTTGCACTTGATGTGTATCTGATATATCTTCAGCTCTTCCGGGGAAACGCCCTCGGCCAGCAGGGGGGTGATTTTTTGTAACAGGTCCTGCTCCCTGGCGGTGAGGGGGATGTCCAGGCTGTCCTCAGCTTCGATAGAAAAGCCTGTGGCCTGAAGCAGCCAGCAGATTTCCCTGTTGGTGAAGAAATGCGTGTGGGTTCTGTCCAGCAGGCCATTATCTGCATAGGGGAACCGTCCGTGCAGCAGATGGTCAAAGATGGAGATGTGCATGATGTTTGGCACGCTAAGCAGCAGCAGCCCGCCGGGTTTCAGGTAATGGTGGATGTTCTTCAGGGCTACCTCGGGGCGCCGCAGATGCTCGATGACATCGCCGCAGATGATGCAGTCAAAGCGCTCCCGCCAGTCTGGCCGTGTGAGCGCCTCGATATCGCAAGCCTCTACATGGGCAAAGCTGGAGGCCACTTTGGCAGGGCCTTCATCCAACTCTACACCGTAAAGCTCTGCTTCTGGCAGCCTGTCCTTGATACTGAGCAGGGTGGGGCCGCAGGCACAGCCGATTTCCAGGATGGAAACCTTGCCCTGCAGGTCATCGAGCCAGGGAATAAGGTCATTGCGGGCATTCAGGGAATAGGAGGGATCGAAGTGCCATTTTGCACGGAAATGTTCTTTGCTGTCTTCACCTGCGTTTTGAAGGGGAGCCGATGTCCTGGCATGATGGGCATAAGCCAGACGTGAGGCCAGAAGCCTATAGCCTGCTTGACGTAGCCGCAGGCAGAGGTCTATATCCTCGCTGCCATGCCCGGGAAATGAAGCATCAAAGCCTCCGACTTTTTCAAAAGCCTCCCGCCTTACGAGAAGGCAGAAATTATCCAGCCAAAGGGAGGAGGCAGAGTTGTGATGATTGGTAAGCCAGCCTTCCTCAAATTTGCACATATCTTCGTAGGTATCCATTGGCGGCGGAGGCAGTACCTGCACAACCTGCACAGACCGATTGCGGCTGCGGTTGGTGAAGGGGCCGATAGCCACGGCTTCAGGGGCGGCCTCCAGTTCTTTCAGCAGCAGGCTGATGGTCCCGGGCAGGAGTATCGTGTCGCTGTGCAGGAAGAGGAGGTAGTCACCGGAAGCCAGCTGTGCGCCGGTGTTGAAGGCTTTGGCCAGTCCCCCCTCAGTCTGGCTCTGCCAGAGGATACCCTTGGCGGTCTTGAGCACATCCTGTGTTCCGTCCGTGGAACCTCCATCAATGACAATGAACTCAGGCGTCAGGGTATAGACAACCTTGTCCTTCAGCAGGGCAAACATACGTAGCAGCCCTTGTTTGTCGTTGAGGGAAGAGATTATGATGCTGAGCTTTTTTTCCATAAATTGCACTTCCTTTTAACATCAGAATATCACTAACAGCATAACATATACGCAGCAAGAGGGGCAAGGGGGGGGAGCCGCGAAGGGAAGGCTGTAAATTTTTTTCGAGCGTGAAAAAATTTATATCAATTGATACATAAATATTGACATCCGCCCGATAAAAATGTATTATATAGTTACAACAAAACAGGCCATAGATACATATACATATATTGGTGCCCAGCGATGGGCACCTTTCTTGTGCAAGGATGTAATTTTTCGGGCAGGTGAAGGAATGGAGAAGCTGGCGTATTGTGAGAAATGCGGCAGGGAGCAGCCTTATCGGCTGAATTCAGTCCCCATGGTAGGGCGGCTGAAGGAGGAACTCTACAGCTATACAGGCCAGGAGGCCAGATGCCAGGTTTGTGGGGCAAGGCTTTCCGTCAAGGAAGTGGAAGAGGCGAACCTGCGTTGTCTTTACGATTTATATAGGAAGCAAAAGGGAATCGTGTCCCTGGAATATATCCGGGAACTGCCCAAGCGCTATGCCATAGGCAAGCGGCCCCTGTCAAAGTTGCTGGGCTGGGGGGAGCTGACCTTTACCAGATATTATGAAGGCTATATGCCCACCCACCAGTATTCAGAAGTTTTGAAGCGACTCTACGAAGAACCTTCCTTCTATAAAGAACTGCTGGAAAGGAACAAGGAGGCTCTGGGCTCGGAGCGTTCCTATGAGAAGAGTTTGAAGGCGGTGGAGGCCCTGCTGAGTCTGGCTGGGGGAGAGAAGGATGCGAAGATAGACAGGGTGGCCAGGTACCTGCTGTATAAATGCGAGGATATCACCCCCCTGATGATGCAGAAGGCTCTATATTATATACAGGGCTTCTGCTACGCTTTCCTGGGGGAATTTCCCTTTGCTGAGGAATGTGAGGCACGGGTCCATGGGCCCCTCTTCAGGGAGGTGTACCTGCGCTATAAGGACTATCACTATGAGCCGGGGGAGAAAAAGGATGGCTTCGATGCCTCTGGCTTCACGGCAGGGGAAAAAGCTGTCTATGACAGTGTGATAAATTCCTTTTGCTGTTACAGCGGCAAGGTGCTGGAGCGCATCACCTGCAATGAGTCACCCTGGCTTCAGGCCAGAGGAAATCTTCCCCTGACGGCCTATTCTGAGGAGGTCATGTCGAGGGAGAGCCTGGGGGCATATTTCCTGGGGGTGAAGGAAAAGTACCATATGGTAAACCCCGGGGATATTAGGGCCTATGCCGAGGATATGTTCCGGCAGTCCTGTGTGGTGCCGTTGTAAACGTTGCAATTTCCCGTTCTGTGTGGGATAATAACAAAGTATTTGTTTTATGAAGATTAGCTGAAGGAGTTCTATATGGAGAAGAAAGGAACCCAGGAATATACAGCCCTGGGAGCTCTGGAAAAGGCCATCCAGAATCTGGGACACCGTATCAAGGATGGAGACCTGAAAAGGCAGTATCCTAATCTGTGGGACCAGAACGTCAGCTGGAAGCAGCTGGAAATTTTGGCCAAGAACCAGAGGATGACTGGGGAATACCAGAAAATTGGCATTGATGAGTTGCGTGAGGTGCCGGCTCCTGCTATTGCAAAGCTCAAGAACGGCCACTTTATCATGCTGGGCGCTCACAATGATGAATCGGTTATGTTTTTGGATCTGGCCAGAGACAAGGCGGTGGCGTTGCCCACCAGCCAGTTCGGCGAGGTCTGGACCGGGGAGGTCATGACTCTCACCGCCAAGCTCACTTGGGAGCAAATCAAGTACAGGTTCAATCTGGAGTGGTTCTGGAGGGTCATCAAGAAGTACAAGCATGTGCTGATGGAGATATTGCTGGCCTCGGCTTTTTTCCAGGCCATGGGCATCATGATGCCGCTTTTCACTCAGGTTATCATCGATAAAGTAGTAGGCAACGGCGGCCTTTCCACCTTGACGGTGCTGGGGGTGGCTATGGTGATACTGGCTTTGGTGCAGGCGGTGCTCTCAGGCGTCCGCACCCATATCCTGAACCAGACCACCACCAAGCTGGATGCTATTTTGGGAGCGAACCTTTTCCGGCATCTTATCTCTTTGCCGGTGCCCTATTATGAGCACCGCCGGGTAGGGGACACCATCATGCGTGTAAACATGGTGGCGCGTGTCAGGAGCTTCCTGACGGGAAATTCCATGACGGCCCTGCTGGATGCGGTGTTCTCTGTGACCTTCATAGCGGTGATGCTCTATTACAGCGTGGGCCTTACCCTTATCGCATTGGTTATCGTCCCCTTGTATGTCTTTCAGACCTGGGTTGCCTTTCCAATTTACTGGCAAAAGATGATGCGGGCCATGAACATGACGCTCCAGCAGAGAAACTTCCTCATCGAGGCGGTCACCGGCATGCAGACGGTGAAGGCCCTGGCCATCGAGCCGCAGTTCTTGAAGCGCTGGGAGAATCTGGTGTGCCGCCATATTCAGCGGCAGTTTGACATGGCTGCCTTCAATCTGCTCATCACCGGGGGCAACGGCGCTATTCAGCTGGTGTCCACTTTGGTGATACTCTGGGTGGGCGGCTACAAGGTCATGAACGGCGAGTTCACCCTGGGCCAGCTCATAGCCTTCCAGATGCTTTCTGCTCAGGCGATAGGCCCTCTCACAAAGCTCCTCACCATGTGGCCGGATATTCAGCGGGCCGTGCTGGGCATGAGGATGCTGGGGGATGTGCTCCACAGCCGCATCGAACCGGTGCTGGTGCCCTCGCCTCCAGGCCTGAAGGTTATACAAGGAGATATCGAGGTGAAGGATGTCTCCTTCCGCTATCGTCTTGACCTGCCCTATGCAGTGGACAAGGTGAGCTTTTCCATTAAGGCTGGCGAGAAGATTGGCCTGGTAGGACGCTCCGGCTCAGGCAAGTCTACTATGGCAGGCCTTTTGGAAAAAATTTACCTGGCGGATGAGGGAACCATCACCATAGACGGCACGGATATCCGCAGTGCGGATTATCCCTGGCTGCGCACGCAGATGGGGGTTGTCCAGCAGGACAGCTATTTGTATAACGGTTCCATCCGCGACAATATTGCGGCAGGACGGCCTGCCGCCTCCATGGAGGATGTCATCCATGCCGCTCAACTGGCCGGCGCCCATGATTTCATTCTGGAACTGGACGAGGGTTACGATACCAAGGTGGGCGAGCGAGGTGCCAGCCTCTCGGGAGGCCAGCGCCAGCGCATAGCCATCGCCCGTGCCCTTTTGACCAATCCCCGCATTCTGATTTTTGACGAGGCCACGTCGGCTCTGGATTATGAGTCTGAGCGCATCGTCATGAATAATATCGAGAGAATAGGCCAGGGGCGTACCATGATTTTCATTGCCCACCGCCTGGTGACGGTGGAGCATTGCGACCGCATCATAGTATTGGACCATGGCAAGGTTGCAGAGCAGGGTTCACCTGCGGAGCTTCTGGCTCTGGGCGGCATTTACGCCCATTTGCATGCGCAGCAGTCGGTGGAGTGAGGTAAAAAGCATGTTAAAGGAATTGTATAAGAAATTTTGGCATAGATTTATAGAAGGGGACAAGGACGATACAGAGACAGAGTTCCTGCCCTCGATCCTGGAAGTGACGGAAACGCCGCCTTCTCCTGTGGGCAGGGCGGTGCTCTGGACTATCGTGGCACTCCTCATCATCGGCGGCCTCTGGGTCTTCATAGGCGAGGTAGATGAGGTGGCCGTGGCCAATGGCCGTGTCATCCCCGTGGGCAACGTGAAGATTGTCCAGTCCCAGAACAAGGGGGCCATCAAGGAGCTGATGGTCAGGGAAGGCGACTATGTGGAGGAGGGCCAGACCCTGCTGGTGCTGGACACCACCAAGACCCAGGCGGATGTGGACCAGCTGAAGAAGCAGGTGGCCTACTACGCCATGACGGTGGACCGGTTGCAGGCTGAGATGAATGATGAGCCCTTCAAGATCCCGGACAACAAGGATGGTGACCTGGATCAGAAGGATATCAATGCCCAGCTGGCCCTCTACAACAGCCGTCGGGCCAAGCTGGCCGCCGATCAGGAGAAAAATAGTGCCGCCATCGCCCAGGAAATGGCAGCCATCGAGTCTGCCCAGGCTCAGAAGCAGAAGTATACTTCCCTTTGGGCGGTGGCTCAGGAGAAGGAAGAGCGCCTGGAAGAACTCTATCATGAGAGCGCTGTGTCTTACTTCCAGTTGCTGGAAGGCCGCGCTACCCGGGTGGAGTACCAGAAATCAGCTGAAGCTATGGACCAGGAAATCCAGAAGGAGCAGGCCAAGCTGGCCGAGGCCAGGGACAACCAGGCTACCACGGACAGCGCCTACCGTCAGGACACCATGACCCAGCTGGTAGAGGCCAAGCGTCAGCTCAATGCCTACCAGGAGGAGCTGACCAAGGCCAACGAGACCAATGTGCAGTCCGAGATCACAGCACCTGTGTCCGGCCGTGTGAACCAGCTGTCTGTCCACACGGTAGGTGGCGTGGTATCTGAGGGCCAGGCTCTGATGATGGTGGTGCCTGATGACGTGACTCTGGAAATCGAGGCTTATGCGGATAATAAGGATATCGGCTTTATCCAGAAGGGCCAGGAGGCAGAGGTGAAGGTGGAGACCTTCAACTTCCAGAAGTTCGGTATGGTGAATGCCAAGGTGGCAGAGATCAGCCCTGACGTCATTGCTGATACCCAGGACAAGCAGAAGGATGGCAAGTATCGCCTGACTTTGTCCATAGATGATGACACCAGCGGCATCGGCCTCTCCCCAGGCATGAATGTGGCGGCGGAAATCAAAATCAAGAAGAAGCGTATCATTGACTTCTTCCTGGATCCCTTCCGTCAGTATCAGGATGAAGCTCTTAGGGAAAGATAAGGAGATTTGGTATAAATGGCAAAAATAGATTCTGCCCTGGGATGCCTAGTGCAGGTAGCTGCCCACTTCTCCATTCCGGCGGATATATCCCAGCTGTCCCGTGCCTATATCACAGATACAAAGGCGGTGGACACCCATGGGCTTCTCATGGCTTCCAAGGAGCTGGGGCTGAAATCCCGGGCTTACGAGGGCGTGAAGCTTGAGCGGCTGGAAAAAATGCCCCGGCCTCTGGTTTGCCGCATAGTGGACGGCGGCTTTGTGCTGGTCACCAGAATTGATGAAGATGGTGTAGTGCTCTTTGACCCCCGCCTCAAGGAGGGGGAGCAGCTCTTAGTGGTAAAGCGGGATTTCTTCAATGAGAAGTGGTCACATGAGGTAATCCTCTTCACCAAGCGCTACCAGCTGGCCAAGGTGTTGGACAAGGTGGAGGGCTTCGGCTTCAACTGGTTTTTGCCGGTGGTGGCCAAATATAAGACACTGCTCTTGAAGGTACTGTTTGTTTCTTTGATTCTGCAGATTTTCGGTCTTTTGACCCCGCTGTTTACCCAGACGATCATCGATAGGGTGTTAACCCACAGGAGCGTATCTACTATGGATGTGCTCCTGGCTGGCATGATTTTGGTGGCGCTGTTCCAGCAGTGGATGCTGGCGCTGCGATCCTATCTCTTTTTGAATACTACCAACAAGATAGACGGTACGCTTTCCCGCCATCTGTTCAAGAAGGTGACGGAGCTGCCTGCTAAGTATTTTGACAACTGGCAGGTGGGCGATATCGTGTCCCGCATGGGGGAACTGGAAACTATTCGTGGATTCCTCACCGGTACGGCCCTCACTATCGTGCTGGATGTGGTTTTTGCTACGGTCTACCTCATAGTGATGTTCCTGTACTCCAATGTGTTGAGCTATATCGTTTGGTTCACTATTCCCATCTATGTGATACTGAATGCGGTTGTGGCTCCTATCTATAAGCGGCGCATCAATGAGGCCTTCCTGCTTTCGGCGGAGCAGAACTCTTTCAACATCGAGACCATCACGGGTATCCGCACCTTGAAGACCATGGGGATAGAGCGCACTTTCCTGAAGCGGTATGAGGATATTTACTCCCGCTATCTGAAGAGCTCCTTGTCCGTGTTGAATGTAGCCAATGTGGCAGGCAGTATTGGCTTGTTTTTGCAGCTGTCTTTTAATCTGGCTATCCTTTGGATTGGCGCCTATGTGGTCATGGAGGGCGACCTCACTGTGGGCCAGCTCATCGCTTTCAATATGCTGGCAGGCCAGGTCATCGCGCCGGTGCTGCGTCTGGTGAACATGTGGCAGAATTTCCAGACCATACGGGTGTCCATGACCCGTCTGGCAGATATCATGGACGAGAAGAGCGAGCCGGCCTTCGATCCAAACCGCACGACCCTGCCCAGCGTGCGTGGCGACATTATCTTTGACAAGGTGAATTTCCGCTATAAGGCAGACGGCAAAAATGTTATCAGCGACCTTTCCATCCGCATTCAGGCGGGGGCCAAGGTGGGCATTGTGGGCCGCTCCGGCTCCGGCAAGTCCACACTGACGAAGCTCATTCAGCGCCTCTATGTGCCGGACAACGGCCGCGTCATGGTGGACGGGGTGGATATTGCCCAGGTAGAGACGGCCTGGCTTAGGCGCCAGATTGGTATCGTGCTGCAGGAGAACTTCCTCTTTGCAGGCACCATCAAGGAAAATATTGCCATTGCCATGCCCAATGCTACCGATGAGGAAATCATGCGGGCGGCCAAGCTTTCCGGAGCAGATGACTTCATTCAGGAGATGCCCCAGAAGTACGATACATTCGTAGGTGAGCGCGGCAGCCTGCTCTCCGGTGGACAGCGCCAGAGGGTGTCCATCGCCAGGGCGCTTTTGCTGGATCCGAAGATTTTGATTTTCGATGAGGCAACCTCGGCTCTGGATACGGAGTCTGAGAGCAAGATACTCCAGAATATCGAGGAAATTGCCAAGGGAAGGACGCTCCTGATGATAGCTCACCGGCTTTCTACAGTGAAGGATTGTGATGCCATCATCGCTATGGATCATGGGCGCATTATGGAAGCAGGCAGTCATGCACAGCTCATGGAGCGGAAGGGATATTATTACCACCTGTATGCTTCGCAGGAGTAATTTTGAAAGGAACAAGAGCATGAATATACTTTTTTTACATCCTAATTTCCCCGGACAGTTTCTGCAGCTTTCCCGCTATCTGGGGGGCACCGGGCGTCATAAGGTAATGTTCCTCTCCAAGGACCAGAACGGCTCCAAACTGCCGGGGGTCCAAGTGGGCATGTATCCCAAGCCCAGGGAGGCTACTAAGGATATCCACCGCTACCTGAAGCTGGCAGAGGAAGCTGTGCTGGAAGGTCAGGAAGTGGTGCGGGGCATCGATTCACTGAAGCAGCAGATAAACTTCACTCCGGATGTGGTGGTTGGTCATACGGGCTGGGGCTCCACCCTCTATGTGAAGGATATCCTGCCCAAGGTGCCTCTTATTGGCTATTTTGAATGGTATTACAACTCCATTGGCGGTGACAGCTGCTATTGGCCGGATGAGACCATCAGCATTGATGATATGTGCCGTATCCGCACTATCAACGCCCATCACTTGTTGAATCTGCAGGCCTGTGATGTGCGCTATACTCCCACCAACTGGCAGAAGGCCCAGTTCCCGGCTGTGTACCAGGATGGCATGCAGGTTATCCACGAAGGCGTGGAAACGGACTTCATCAAGCCCCAGCCGGGCAGGAAGTTCATCCTGGAGCGGGAGAAGCTGAACCTTTCGGATTGCGAGGAGCTTATCACCTATGTGTCCCGGGGCTTTGAACCCTATCGGGGCTTCCCCCAGTTTATGGATGCCATCCGTCTGGTGCTGGAGCGCCGGCCCAAGGCCCATGTGGTCATTTGTGGCACGGACAAGACCTGCTATGGCCCGCAGCTTGCTGGAAAGACGTGGAAGCAGGTGGAGGAGGAAAAGGGCGGCTACGACAAGAGTCGGGTGCATTTCGTGGGGCACTGCTCCCGGGATGAGTACCTGATGCTCCTGCAGGCTTCCACGGTACATGTGTACCTTACCCGTCCCTTCATCCTCTCCTGGTCTTGCCTGGAGGCTCTGGGAGCCGGTTGCTGCCTGGTGAGCTCTGCTACTCCGCCGGTGGAGGAAGCGGTGGAAGACGGGGTCAATGGCCTGCTGGCCAACTTCCGCCGTCCTGAGCATATCGCCATGCGCATCGAGGAGGCCCTGGATAATCCGGAGCTGCGGGCGCGCCTTGGGAAGGCTGCCCGTGAGACGGTGCTGGAGAAGTATGACCTGAAGGACTGCATGAAGGCGCAGCTCAACATGATCTATGGAGCGATGAAATAAATGATGAATATAGCGGCACAGATACCGCCCAAAGCAAGACGGGTGGTGGAACTGGGCTGCCTGCGTGAAAAGGCCGGTGAGGCCTTTTTGCGTATACAGCCCAAAGCAGAATACTGGGGGATTGCCTCCACGCTGGAGGAACTGAAGGAGGGAGGCAAGGAGCTGACTCATGCAGCCTGTGTCCTGCCTGAGGAGCTGGACTTCGGGAAGCTGGGCATTGATGAGGCTGATGCCATCATCATCCGGGGGGAGTTCTTTCGGGGGCTGACGGCAGAGCGGCTGAGAAAATGGGCAGAGGTCCTCTCTGAGGAGGGCCAGCTTATCCTGGATATACCGAATCCCGGCTATATCCGCAATTACCTGGAACTGCTGTCGGGAAAGAAGGCCGGCGGGGAGAGCCAGGGCCTGAGCGCCGCTGCTGTCAGGAAGCTATTGGCAGCAGCGGGGCTCTATACCTTGTCTGCCCAGGCCATCTATGCTACCAAGCAGGATGAGGAACTGCGACAGGGGCAGGAGGGCGAGGCTCTGCAGAAGGGCCTGCAGGCTATGCTAGATAAAATGGGGGTGAAGCCCGCCCCGGAAAATGATCCCTGGCTCCAGAGCTTCATCTTCAAGGCAGGGAAGAAGCCTTTGGTGCAGAAGGACAAGCTCGTTATCCAGGCAGCCCTGGGAGAGGCTTTGGTCACAGCCCCCAAGCGGGTGAATGAGCCAAATGACTTCATAGCTACGGAACCGGCGGTGATCGTCCAGGTTATTCCTAGGGAGCATCAGGCTTTTTCGGTGCCTAGAGAGGTGACGCAGAGGATATTGCTGCGCCAGAGACTGACATATACGAGCCAGGAGCAGGCTTTCAGGGTTGTGGATGCTGTCAGGAAAGAAGGGTATCTTATTGTCCATGAGATAGACGATAATCCCCGGGCTTTTAAAGTCGAGGGCAGGGAGCAATTGCAGGAACTGAGCTATATGGCTACCCACTGCATACAGGTCTCTACAGAGCCCATGGCAGAGATTATGCGGCAATATAATCCCCATGTGCAAGTCTTCCCTAATTATCTGAAGGAACTGCCAGAAAAAAGGGATTATGGGCAGGAGATGTTGCAGAGGCAGGGAGAGGACTATGTGACTTTCTTCTTCGGCGCCCTGAATAGAACCCAGGAGTGGCAGGAGGTCATGCCTGTCATCCGCGAGGCTATAGAGAAACATGGCAGCAGGCTGCGCTTCAAGGTGCTGTCTGACCATGGCTTTTATGAAGCTTTGCCCACGGAGCACAAGGAATACATAGGGGATATGCGCATGTATGATGGCCAGTTCGTGCCTTATCCTGTTTATACGGCGGCTTTGCACAGCTCGGATATTGCCTTCCTGCCCCTCAGGGACACGGATTTCAACCGGGCCAAGTCGGACCTGAAATTCATCGAGTCAGCAGGTCATGGAGCAGTGGTGCTGGCTTCGCCTACAGTCTATGAGGATACTGTGAAAGAGGGCAGGAATGGCTTCATCTACAGGAACCCCAGAGAATTTGGTGATTATCTGAACCTGCTGATAGAGAACCGGGAACGCCGCATCGAGACGGCAGAAGCGGCCTACCGCTATGTGCGGGATGAGCGGCTGCTGTCAGGCCATTATCTGGAGAGATTGACCTGGTATCGGGAGATGCTGGCACGTCGCCCCGAACTGGACAAAGATATGATGCAGCGCCTGGCTGGATGGCAGCAGCGCTATGGGGCAAAAGGCGAGGGGGCTAGGAAATGACAGAGGTGCAGAAGAAGATCTATCAGGCCCTGATGGCTTTCTATGAAACCCACAAGCAAGGGGAATTCGTGGCCAGGGAACTGGTGGAGCATATGGAGCCTGTCTTCAGGGAGGCTGGCTTCAGGAAGGAGTCACGTCCCGGAGACAGCCAGCATATTTTGGTGATGAGGGATGATGCAGCCGGAGATTTCGTGCTTTTCTCTCCTTTCCTGAGGGAGCTGCGGCGCATCTACCCCAAGTCCCATATCACTCTCTACGCCTCTGACCGTAACGAAGAATTGGCCAAATGCTGTCCCTATATTGACAACCTGCTGGTGAAGAACCTGGAAAAGGAGGCAGGGGCCATCTGGGAAATGTTCCCCCTTATGGCAGATCAGGCCGTGAGGTATTTCGTGCCCTATCATTTTGACTTGGGATTTTCTCCGCGCATGGGGCTGAAAGCTGCCAATATCATGATGATGTATATGGGCGGCGTAAAACGCAGGGTATCCTTTACCCAGGTCAGGGAGGACTATCAGGGCAATATGGTGGATCTGGGCTGGGATGTGATGATGAGCATACCTGTCCCCTTGCTGAATGTGATGCAGAGTGATGTGGACAGGGACCTCTATATGCTGGAATATCTCCTGCAGCTGCCCATTGCCGACCGACATCTGGAGCTCTGGACCTTGACGGCAGACAGGGAGGCAGCGAAGCAGGCTGTGGCTCCCCTGCTGGATAAGAAGCAGGTCAAGCGGCTCTATACGGTCATGCCCTGCACCAGCGAGAAATTCCGTGAGTGGCCTGTGGAGCGTTTCACCGAGCTGCTGAAGGTCATCATGAAGCGGGAAAAGGACCTGGGCTTTGTAGTGCTTGGGGGGAAAGGTGATGCTCCACGTGCTGAGGTACTGGCAAAGGCTTTCCCGGGCAGGGCGCTTTCCCTGGCCGGCAAGCTTCCCTTCCGGGTCTCGGTTGAGGTGGTTGGCCTGACAGAAAAGTATATCGGGGATGACACGGCGCTGATGCATATTGCAGCGGCCAAGCATGTGCCGGTGCTTACTACTTTCCCCTATCCTGCGGAATTGCAGCTTCATCCCATGAGTGTGCCTATCAGGTTTCAGCCTTATCAGGTACCTGCGGTGATAGTGCTGCCGGCTAGGGCGGCAGGCCCCAGGTGCAATGTACGCCACGGCACCGGCTGTGCGGAGGATAAGCCCCATTGCATATTGAATATTACCGTGGAGAAGATGCTAGAGGGGTATAAGTACCTGGATAAGTGCATCGCGGAGGGCCGCTCCATGATACTTAAATGAAATTGCATAGAGCATCTGGAACTGCCCGGCTTGATATGTCGGGCAGCTCTTTTTCTTTCAGCAGGAAACAGGCCATGTTTGCACGAAGTTTACAGTATTGGGTGATAAGATATGGTTGTCAAGTGCAAGCGAAGGAGGGTATGATATGCAGAACAAGAAACTGGTGATGGCGGTTGCGGCCCTGCTGCTCGTGATCTGTGGTGCTGTGGCTTTTGCCTATGAGCGGGAGCACACCCCGGAATACGCTCTGGAGCAGCTCGCCCAAGGGATAGAGGACAGGGATTACGCTGCGGTGGCAAGGTATGCGGATATGCCCGCCATTGTGAGCGCCAGCTATGATGAGAGCACCGCCATCCTCTGCAAGGATATCGAGAAACTGAGCCGCATGTACCCCCAGGACTGGTTCTTCCGCCATGATACAGCCTTTATGACTGGGTATATCGCTGATAGGCGGCAGGATGACCTAGTCTTCATCGAGCGTTCCATAGAGCTCTATCTGGACCCTTCTATTACCCCCATCAGCCGTCAGGACGGTGAGGCAAGATGGATTGCCGATGAGACCACGAAGTTCCTGCAGGAGTATGATGCCCAGGTGGTGAAGGTGGAGACCGAGGGCCAGGAAGCCGTGGCCACCATCGCTATCAAAGGGCATGACAGCGCCTATGGCAGACTGGCCCCGCAGCTCACCCTGAAGGTTGCATTGGAGGAGCAGGCAGACGGCCGCTGGAAGGCCGTAAGGGTCAGCAATGTGAAGGAGCTGTTCTATCCTGTGGTGGATGGGATAGAGAACTATTGGGCTATGCAGGGGTGGCAGTAAGTCTTGATTTTGGGTTTAGATGATGGTATACTTTGATTAGTACTTAAGGTACGAGAGGTCATACTGCAACCTAAGAAAAAGCCCCCGGGAGTTGGTCACTCTCGGGGGCTTTTTTGCGCAATTGGTCAAGTTGCGCCCAGCCAGGTGCCACATTTGCGGATGCTCTTACCGCCCCAGCATCTGCAGAATCAAGGTTCCAAGCATGCTGCTTATCACCCCTATCAACAGCTCGAGCAGGATTAAACGAAAGGTCATAACCGCAACCTCCCTTCCTTGCCAGATTAGCTTGGTCAGGGCTGTGGCAAAATCATTATAAGGCCATTGTTCCAGTTTTGCCGAAGGCAAAACTTCCTCTTGGCCTTTCAACGAGGCGGGAGATATTAACTCACCGCCTGTTAGTAAGTTACCGCCCCCACTTATAGAAGTGGGGGACATCTTGTACTCGTTATAACGCAATTTTTATGATATTGGCAAACTGTCCTTAAAAATGGTACAATGAATAGGTTTACAAATTGACAATAAGGATGTGCATCTTATGCCAATCAAGATACCTAATAATCTCCCTGCCACCCATGTGCTGGAGGGGGAGAATATCTTTGTCATGGACGCTGACCGGGCCTATAGCCAGGATATCCGTCCCCTGAAGATACTCATACTGAACCTAATGCCCATTAAGTCCGTGACGGAGACACAGCTATTAAGGCTCTTGGGCAATACTCCCCTGCAGGTGGAAGTGGACTTCATCTACACGGAGTCCTATGTGCCCTCCCATACTTCCCAGGATTATCTCACGGAGTTCTACGGCACCTTCGCGGAGGTGCGCCATAAGAAATACGATGGCTTCATCATCACCGGTGCTCCCGTGGAGAATATGGAGTTCGAGGAAGTGGCCTACTGGGATGAAGTAGCGGAGATCATGGAGTGGTCCAAGACTCACGCTTACTCTACCTTCCATATCTGCTGGGGGGCGCAGGCGGGGCTTTACTACCACTACGGCATCAAGAAGCATCAGGTGGGGGAGAAAATCTTCGGTGTCTACAAGCATCACCTCTGCGTGGAGAATGAGCGCCTGCTGCGGGGCTTCGACGATGAGTTCTTCGTGCCCCACTCCCGCCATACGGAGAACCGCAAGGCAGAAATAGAGAAAGTGCCGGAGCTCACCATCATGGCAGAGGCGGAAACGCCCGCCGGGCCCTATATCATCGCCAATCTGAAGCGACGCCAGTTCTTCATCACGGGCCATGCGGAGTATGACCCTCTGACCCTGAAGGCAGAGTATGATCGGGATGTGAAAGCAGGCATGAATCCCAATGTGCCCAGCAACTACTACCCGGATGATGATCCCACTCAGCCTCCCATTGTGCGGTGGCGCAGCGTGGCGCACCTGCTCTTTGCCAACTGGCTGAATTACTACGTATATCAGGAGACTCCTTATGAACTGGACGAGCTGAATAAGGATGATATGGACTGAAGTTCTCCTAATTAGTTGTTTTTCTCCTGATACAATGGTATTATTAGGAGAAAAACATAGGAGGTTAGGAGAAAGTGCGTTTATTTGACTATAGCAAACTGAGAGAAATTTCCTGGGATAGCCAGATTGTTTCATATATAGCTCAGATTCAGGAATGCAAGGGGCGTCAGGAGCTATATATACGCCAAAAGCCGGTGGAGCTGAACCGGTTGGTGGATATTGCCAAGATACAGAGTACGGAGGCCTCCAACCGCATAGAGGGCATTGTCACCACAGAGGCACGCCTGAAGCAGCTGGTAGCGGACAAGACAACTCCCAGGAATCGTGATGAAAAGGAAATATTGGGCTACAGGAACGTGCTCAATGTCATCCATGAAAGCTATGAATACATACCTCTGAATGCGAACTACATACTGCAGCTTCACCGAGATCTTCTGAAGTACACGGAGCTGTCCTATGGGGGACGATTCAAGACTACGCCAAATGAGATAGATATGACACTGCCGGATGGCACCAGGCAGGTGTTGTTCAAGCCTTTGGAGCCTTTTGAAACACCGGTGGCAGTGGAAGCTGCCTGCCGCAGCTACAATGATTGCCTGGGTAAGGAAATCATATCGCCGCTGCTTTTGATTCCGTGCTTTATACTTGACTTTCTCTGCATCCATCCTTTCAATGATGGGAATGGCCGCATGAGCCGCTTGCTGACCTTGCTGTTGCTCTATCGCAGCGGCTATTTGGTAGGTAAATACATCAGTATGGAAAAGGCCATTGCCGATACCAAGGAGGAATATTATAATGCCCTGCAGGAAGCAGACCAGGGATGGCTGGAAGAAAAGCATGACCCTGTGCCGTTTATCAAGTATATGCTGGGAGTGATACTCGCTTGTTACCGTGACTTTGAGAGCAGGGTAAACTTGCTGGGAAATGCAGGCAGCAAGAGCACTGCTTACGACATAGTGAAAGCATACGTGGAACAAAAGCTGGGGCAGTTCACGAAGCAAGAGGCAGCGGCAAACTGTCCGAGCATAAGCCATGCTTCCATTGAAGCGGCCTTGAAAAGGCTGGTAGAGGAAGGATACTTGGTCAGGACAGGTGCGGGGAGAAGTACCTGCTATGGCAGGAAAGAGCAATGATGGACTGTGGTCTGCAACATACGGCTGATGGTGCTGTACTGAATCATAAAAATTAAAATACGCTTAAAATCTGATTGAAAATCAGCCTGAAATGAGATATAATAATTTAAAAAGCTCCCCATTGGGAATTCGAATAATATAATGACGAACTAGTATAGGCAGAAGGGATTCAGCCGACGTAACTAGGGGCAAGGAGGTAGATGCTATGATCATAGCAGCCCAGAATGCCCACGTCATCGAGGCTGAGGTTCGCGAGGCCGAGACCAGGCGTGAGGTATGTGCCGGAGAGGATTTCCGCAGCATGGTGGCAGAGGAAGTGCGCCAGCAGACCTTGGCGGAAATCCAGAAAGAGAACGAACTGTGCGGCCTTGGCAACATCAAGCGTGACCTGCAGCTGCAGATAAACAACCCGCATCTGCTGAACATCCATCGTCGGGTGATGGCTGACGGCAGCTACATCATCACGGAGAAGCACGGCGAAGCACAGGTGTCTCACTACTGCAAGCGGCTGACTTGCAAGCTGCTGACGGTGGGGCAGTGACAAAGGCTTGTTTTGGGCGCCCTTGAGGGGGCGTCCTTTTATTTTGCCTTTCTGAGGGCAGGGATATGGGCAGTCTGCGGCGAAAGAATCCCTCGTTGAGCAATTTGTAACGTAGCGAGAGCAAAGGGAGGTATCTTTATGCCCAAGACACGAAGTTATGCTGTGCTGTGCTTTGCCCTGTGCAGCTTCCTGCTGGCCCTGGTGTGGACACCGGCAGAGGCGGGGGCGGCTTCCGGCACGGGGGAGCTTATCATTTACCACACCAATGATATGCACGCCCGGGTCCAGCCCCAGGATGACTGGGGAAAGTCCATCGGCCTGCCGGAAATGGCAGCGGTGGTGAAGAAGGCCAGGGCGGAAAATCAGGCTGTGCTCTGGCTTGATGCGGGGGATACTGTACATGGCATGCCCATGATCAATGTGTCCAAGGGAGAAAGCATGGTGCCACTGCTGAATGAAGCGGGGATTGACGCCATGGTGCCCGGCAATCACGATTTCAACTACGGCTCAGACCAGCTGGAGAAACTTGCCAAGGAAATGAATTTCCCCGTGCTCTGCGCCAATATGGTGCGGAAGGATAATGGCAAGCTGGTTTTCCCTGCCTACAAGATTTTCAAAGTGCAGGGACTCAAAGTGGGCGTCTTTGCCCTGACTACCCCGGAATGTGCCTACAAGTCCAGTCCTGCCGGTGTGGCTGGGCTGGTTTTTGAAAATCCTGTGGACAAGGCCCGGGAGATGATCAGGAAGCTCAGGCCTAAATGTGATGTGCTCATCGGTCTCATGCACATGGGGTTGGACGCCAGCAGCGAGTTCACCAGCGAGCGCATTGCTCGGGAAGCGCCGGGCATTGACCTGATCGTGGACGGCCACAGCCACACTTCCCTGCAGCAGGGCCTGCAGGTGGGCAAGACCCTGATTGCCCAGGCGGGCTACTATGAGCATAACCTGGGAGAGGTCAGGATAGAGGTGGAGAAGCACCGCATCACGGGCATGAAGTCCCGCCTGCTGGGCAAATCCGCCCTGGAGAATCTGGGTATAGCTCCGGATGAAGGAATCGCCAAAAGCATTGAGCAGGTCAAGGCAGACAGCGAGAAGCTCTTTGCCAAAGTGGTGGCTCATAGCGACAGGCAGCTCAGCAGTGACAGGCTGCTGGTGCGCCGTCAGGAATCGGAGCTGGGCAACCTCTGTGCCGATGCCATCCGCTGGCAGACGGGGGCGGAGATTGCCGTGGTAAATGGCGGCGGCCTGCGGGCAGATCTGCCCAAGGGGGATGTGACTCTGGGCAACTGCCTGGCCATCTTCCCCTTTGGCAACACCATACGCATGGCGGAGGTGCAGGGCAAGGTCATCCGTCAGATGATGGAACACTCTGTCTTTAGCTATCCCGCTTCCTTCGGCGGCTTCCTTGATTTCTCCGGCATGACTGTAGACTGCGACCCCACCCTGCCGGTGGGCAGCCGCATCAAGGAAATCAAGGTGAACGGCGTGCTGCTAGATGATGAGCGCATCTACACCCTGGCCACCAATGACTTCCTCTTTGCAGGGGGAGACAACTACGAGATGCTGAAAGGATCCAAGATCGTAGGGGAATCCAATACCTGCGAGGAAGTCCTGTCCAACTACCTCAATCAGGTGGGCATCCAGGATATCAGCACGGGCCGTCTGACCATGGAAAAGGTGCTGGAGGTGCCTGCAGAGGAATTGGATGTACCTGAGGCCGCGTAAAATTCAATGATGTTTGGAACACCCCCATGAGAGCTTGTGGGGGTGTTTATTTTATTTGACATACCCTGTTATTTTTAATGAAATTATAATCTTTTTTTAATGTTGTATAAACAATCTTGTTTTAATATAATTGCAGTGAGTATGAATATTAGAGGGGGAATATAGATGAAGAGGAAACAGCTGGGCTTGGGGGCGCTGGCTTTGACTCTGGCAGTCAGCGGACTGGTGCAGCCTGCAGTGGGCAGCTGTGCCGCCCTTTCCTTGGATGAGGCCGTCGAGATGGCCCTGGCCCAGAACACCGGGCTGAAGGTGACGAAGAAGGGGGAAGAGACAGCTGAGGCACAGCTGCGCCAGGCCAGGGGCAATAACGGCGTGTCCGTGTCAGCTAGCGACAATCTCTCTACGGGCAAAAGAAGCGGCGGGGAGAGGAGTGACAGCAACAGCCTGAGCCTTTCCGGTAGCCTGCCCATCTACTCAGGCGGCAAGAATCAGGCCAATATCAAGTCACGGGAGATAGGCGTGGACACGGCGAAGCTGGCCACGGAGCGGGAGCAGGAGGATCTGAAGCTCTCCGTCATCAAGGCTTACTATAATGCCCTGGAAGCTAAAAAGAACATCGATGTGAATCAGGAATCTGTGGACAACTATCAGGCGCACCTTACCAATGTGCAGCAGCTCTACTCCGCCGGCTCCAAGGCGAAGATCGATGTGCTGCGCTCCTCTGTGGAGCTGTCCAATGCCCAGCAGGACCTCATCAGGTCTCAGAACGCTTATGAGGTGAGGCTGGCAACCCTGCGGAATTATATCAATATGGACAGGGAGGAACCCCTGACCCTCACTACGGACTTTGCCTATGAGAAATTCAGCCCTGAGCTTAGTGAGGCTGTGGCTTACGCCTACAGCAACCGCAAGGACCTGCTTTCTGATGAGTATGTGGTGGAGCAGAAGGAACTGGCCATCAAGGCGGCCAAGGCGGGCTTCCTGCCTACGGTGAATCTCAGCCTTGGGCTGGGGCAGTCCAATGATTTCCACCCGGGCAGCGATTCCAGCCATAACTGGTCCGCAGGCGTGGGGGTCAACTGGAATATCTTTGACAGCGGCGTCACGAAAGCCCAGGTGGATGAGGCAGAGATTGCCAGGGATGTGGCAAAGCTGAACCTGGAGAAGGACAAAGAAACGGTGGACCTCACTCTGCGCACCGCTTACTACAATATGCGGGAGGCAGAGAAGCGCTTCAATTCCACCAGCGATGCTGTGAATCAAGCCGAAGAGGACTACTACATCGCCACGGAAAAATACCGGGCAGGCGAGGGCCTGATGCTGGATATCATCGATTCCCAGCTGGCTCTATCCACAGCCAAGTTCAACTACATCAGCGCCCAGTATGACTATGCAAGGTACAAGGCAGAAGTGGAAAATGCCATGGGCGTTTCCCTGACTGAAAGCGAACTGGCAGCTGCATCTAAATTAGGGCAGGAGTAACGAGTAGGTCTTACCTCCACCGCTTGCGGGGGAGGTGGCAGCCGAAGGCTGACGGAAGGGGGAGAAGGGCAGTTGCTCTTTTTGCCCCTTCCACCACCTTCGGTGGTCCCCCCTTCCCCGTTTCACGGGGCAGGTAATTATAACGAGGTGATTTTATCTTGAACAAGAAAATTATAGCAGCCGTGCTAACGTTGCTTTTATTAGCTGGCGGCGGCTACTATGCCTACACCAGCTATCAGCAGAAGCAGGCCGCCGAGCAGGCGGCTGCGGTGAAGACCGTGAAGGTGGAGCGCATGAATATCAAGTCCACAGTTTCCGCCACGGGCACTATCCGCCCGGTGGACTCCGTAGAGGTCAGCGCCAAGATCACTGCCCGCATCAAGAGCATACTGGTGAAGGAAAACGACACGGTGACGGCGGGGCAGACTGTGGCTATACTGGACGGCAAGGATTTTGAGGCCCAGCGTGACCAGGCCCAGTTCAAGGTCACCAATACCCGGGCTAAATACAATCGCGCTGTGTACCTGCACGGCATTGGGGCGGAAACTGATGCAGATCTGGAGGATGCTACTCTGAACTATCAGACGGCAGTATCAGCCCTGTCTGAAGCAGAAAGCGACCTCAATGAAACTGTCATTGTGGCCCCTATGGATGGCGTAGTGGTAGGCGAGCCCCAGACTGTGGGCACCATGGCAGTGCAGGGAACCAGCAATCCCACGGTGATTATGCGCATCGCTGACCTTTCCAGCAAGCAGATTCAGGCGAAAGTGGATGAAACGGATATCGGCAACGTGAAGGTGGGCCAGGAGGCGGCCTTCACCGTGGACAGCTACACTGGCAAGACTTTTACGGCCAGGGTTTCCAAGATTTCCCAGACGGATACCAGCAACAGCTGGAACACCAATTCTTCTACGTCCTCCTCCAGCTCCAGTTCCTCTGCCAGCGTCATCTACTACTATGTGACTCTGGATGTGGATGACCCGGAAGGGATACTGATGCCCTCTATGACCGCCCGGGTGGAAATCAATACCGCCAATAAGGAAAATGCTCTGGTGGTGCCCATCTCCACTCTCAAGACCGACAGCAACGGCTCCTACGTCATTGTGAAGAATCCCGACGGCACTCAGGAGAACCGCTACGTCATGACAGGCATCTACAGCGATGAGTATGTGGAAATTCTGGAGGGACTCACCGATGGTGAGGAAATAGTGGCCACCTACACAGCCAAGGCAGGTGCTGGTGACAGCGCAAAAAAAAAGAATCAGGGCGGACCGCCTCCCATGTGACGAGACAGCTGAGGAAGTAGTTATGGCAGAAAAAGACAACCGCCATGTGACCATCAAGCTCACGGGCATACGCAAAGTATATAAGATAGGCGGGGAGGAACTGGCGGCGTTGGACGGCATTGACCTGGACATCCATCAGGGGGAGTTTGCCGCTCTCATGGGCCCCTCCGGCTCGGGCAAATCCACGCTGATGAATATCCTGGGCTGCCTTGACCGTCCCAGCACCGGCTCTTACAAGCTGGACGGGGAGGAAGTGGCGGGCCTTAGCGATGATAAATTAGCCATCACCCGCAATAAGAAAATCGGCTTTGTGTTCCAGAACTTCAACCTGCTGTCCCGCATTTCGGCTCTTGACAATGTGGCCCTGCCTCTGGTCTATGCCGGGGTGGGCAAGAAGGACAGGCTGGAGCGGGCCATGCAGTGCCTGCAGGCGGTGGGCCTTGAGGACCGGGCCGACCACCAGCCAAATGAACTTTCCGGCGGCCAGCGCCAGAGGGTGGCTATCGCCCGGGCCCTGGTGAATGACCCGCATATCATCATGGCAGACGAGCCCACAGGCAACCTTGATACCAAGTCCACCAAGGACATCATGGAAATCTTTGAGAGCATGCACGAGATTGGGCGCACTATCATCCTGGTCACCCATGAGCCGGAGATTGCTGCCTGTGCCAGCCGTCAGTTGTTGGTGCGTGATGGGAAGATCACCCGGGATGCAGGGAAGGGAGTGGTGATGGATGTTATCTGAGCAGGCGAAATCATTCAAGCTCCCACCCTTCACCGCCAAGGCACACAAGTTCTGGCTCAATGATGCGCGGCAGTGCTTCGTGATGGCTATCATAGCCCTCAAGGCCAACAAGATGAGGACCTTCCTCACCATGCTGGGCATCATCATCGGCGTGGGGGCGGTGATTGCCCTGGTGTCTGTGGGCATGGGGGTCAAGAGTAATGTCACCAGCTCCATTTCCAGTCTGGGCTCCAATATGCTGATTGTCTCTCCCGGCTCTTCCAATCGCGGCGGCGTCCGGGGGGCGGCAGGCTCCATGCAGACTTTGAAATACGATGATGCCGAGGCCATCAAGGAGAAGATCAAGGGCATTGACTATGTTTCGCCCACCGTCAGCGGTTCTTATCAGGTGGTCAACGGCAATATGAACTGGAATACCTCCGTGCAGGGGGTGACGCCAGAACTCATGTCCATCCGCGCCCTGACTGTAGGCTATGGTTCTTTCATCAGCCAGAGCGATATGAACAAAAGGCAGAGGGTGGCTGTCATCGGCACCACGGTAGCTTCCAACCTCTTTGGCACGGACAATCCCGTGGGCAAGAATATCCGCATCAACAATCAGCCCTTCAAGGTCATTGGCCTTTTGGAAAGCAAGGGCCAGTCCTCCATGGGGCAGGATCAGGATGATATGATTTACATCCCCCTGACTACGGCCCAGGAGCGCATGCTGGGCATCACCTACGTCCAGTCCATCAACGTGCAGGTCACGAGCCAGGACGATATGGATCAGGTGCAGGCAGAGATAGAAACTCTCCTGCGGCAGCGCCATCACATTCTGGCAGGGAAAGATGATGACTTCAATGTGCGGAATCTCACCAGCCTCATGGAGGCGGTGAGCGAGAGCACCTCCATGCTGACCATCCTCCTGGGCTGCATTGCGGGGATTTCCCTGCTGGTAGGCGGCATCGGCATCATGAATATCATGATGGTGTCGGTGACAGAGCGCACCCGGGAAATCGGCATCCGCAAGGCCCTGGGAGCCACTTATGGCAATATCATGATGCAGTTCATGATTGAGTCCATGGTGATAGGCATCGTGGGCGGCATCATCGGCATAGTGCTGGGGTGCGGGGCTTCCCAGATCATAGCAAAGCTGGGCAGCTTCCAGACCCTCATCACGCCCCTGCCCATTTTGGTGTCCTTCTTCTTCGCTGTAGGGATAGGGCTTTTCTTCGGGATTTACCCGGCCAGGAAAGCGGCTAAACTGGATCCCATTGAAGCACTTAGATATGAGTGAGGTTGCCGTACTTTTTCTTTGTCGCAAAGAAAAAGTACCAAAAAGAAAACGCGGCCCCGGTTTGATCCTCAAACACGAAGGGCCGCAAGGGTGTCCATCCATGGACACCGCCATACTGGAAAAGTTGGCCTCCTCAGGCTATGGGGAGGCTTTTTTTATGCTGTTGCAGGATTCACTAAGGTGGTGCTAGAATTTAAAGGCAGTGCAATAATATTTCTTTATCGTAGAAGGGGTCGATTCAATCGTGAAGATATTGGTTACTGGTGTTACGGGCCAGCTGGGTTATGACTGCGTGAAGCAGCTGGAGAATGAAGATAATGTTGAGGTCAGGGGCGTTTCCAGCAAGGAGTTCCCTCTGACTGAGCCGGTGAAGATGGAGGCTTATCTGAAGAAATTCCGCCCCGAGGCGGTGATCCACTGTGCGGCCTATACGGCAGTGGATAAGGCTGAGGATGAGCCGGAGGCCTGCCGGGCGGTGAATAGCGAGGGCACCCGTGTACTGGCCAGACTGTGCAGGGAGATTGATGCCAAGCTCATCTACATCAGCACGGATTACGTATTCCCAGGAACGGGGGAGGAAGCATACAGCGAGGACGCTCCTACTTCTCCCGTGAATGTCTATGGCGCTTCCAAGCTGGCAGGAGAGGAGGCCGTCAGGGAAATCCTCACGAAATACTTCATCGTGCGCATTTCCTGGGTTTTTGGCTACAATGGCAAGAACTTCATCCGCACTATGCTGAAGCTTTCCGAAAACCATGACAAGCTCACTGTGGTGGATGACCAGGTGGGGTCCCCAACCTACACCCGTGATCTGGCGGTGCTGCTGGCAGAGATGGTGAAGTCCGACAAGTACGGCACTTACCACGCCACCAACGAGGGCTTCTGCTCCTGGGCTGACCTGGCTATCGAGACTTTCCGGCAGGCCGGGGTGAAGGTGGAAGTGGAAAGGGTAACTTCTGATAAGTTCCCAACTAAGGCTGTAAGGCCACATAATTCCCGCATGAGCAAGGACGCCTTGGATAAGGCAGGTTTCCATCGGTTGCCTAGATGGCAGGATGCGGTGGGAAGATATCTGATTGAGCTGCAGGCTAATTGATGTCCACATAGAGAGTACACTGACCTTCAGTGTACTCTTTTTTTACTACAGGGAAAAGAAAATCCTCTCCGTGCGTACAAAAATGGCGAAAATCCCTTGTTAAGATGTAATGTTTCTGATATACTTACACAAGTAGTAATACAAGTGGACTAATATACAATAAGGAAGGATGGTGTGGGGAACTGGTAGAAAATAAATTAAACAAGATTGCGTAGGATGAATTTTCACTGTCAAGGCAGAGGAGTGAGGCGTAGCGGCGCTACGTCGAACGACGATAACGCAGACAGGGGGAATTCAGACAAGCAAGATGTTTAATTTATTTGCGGACAGTTCCCTAAAAGAGGGGATGTCTAAGATGTTGAAGAAAGTAAGCAAGAAATATCAGGAAACAGCCCTGATCAAGCTCATCGCCATGGGCCTGGTAGTGGGCATCCTGCTGGCGCTGTTTGCACCGGCAGCAATCCCAGTGGTTTCTGTTTTCGGTGACCTGTTCGTCAAGGCCTTGAAGGGCGTGGCACCCATTCTGGTGTTCGTGCTGGTCATGAACGCCATGGCCCAGAAAAGCGCCGATGCCAGTGCGGCTATGAAGCCCATTGTGCGGCTCTACGTGTTCGCTACGTTTTGCGCCTCCCTGGTGGCGGTGCTTTACTCCTTTGCTTTTCCCACGGCTTTGCAGCTGGCGGTGACGGATGCCGAGGTGGCGCCTCCCTCCGGCATTCTGGAAGTGCTCCACAACCTGATTCTCAGTGTGGTGGACAACCCCATCCATGCTTTGGCCAGCGCCAACTACATCGGTATCCTGGCCTGGGGTGTGCTGGCAGGCATCGCCCTGCACTCTGCTTCAGACAGCACCAAGGAGATGCTGTCTGACCTGGCCAAGACTGTGACCAAGATTGTCCAGTGGGTCATCCGCTTTGCTCCCTTCGGCATCATGGGCTTGGTGGCCAATGCCATCGGCGAGAGCGGTCTTTCCTCCATGGTGAGCTACCTGCAGATCCTGGCAGTGCTCCTGGGCGCTTTCTTCACGGTGGCTCTGATCATGAACCCGTTGATCGTGTACCTGCACCTGCACAGGAATCCGTATCCGCTGGTTTGGACTACTTTGAAGGAAAGCGGCGTCTATGCGTTCTTCACCAGAAGCTCCGCTGCCAATATTCCCGTGAACCTCTCTCTCTGTGAGCGCCTGGGGCTGAATCCGGATACTTATTCCATTTCCATTCCTCTTGGCGCTACCATCAACATGAGCGGCGCGGCCATCACCATCGCGGTGCTGTCCCTGGCAGCTGCCCACACCATGGGTATCAATGTAGACCTGCCCACGGCTCTCCTGCTGTGCATCGTGTCCACGGTAGGCGCTTGCGGCGCTTCCGGCGTAGCCGGCGGTTCCCTGCTGCTGATTCCCGTGGCCTGCTCCTCCTTCGGCATCGGCAACGACATCGCCATGCAGGTGGTAGCAGTAGGCTTCATCATCGGCGTCCTGCAGGATTCCTGCGAGACGGCCCTCAACAGCTCCTCCGACGTGCTGTTCACCGCCACCGCAGAACTCAGCCAGAAAGCCAAAGAAGGCAGCCTGACAGCCGAGGATATGGTGCCGAATAAATAAGAAAAAAGGCTTGCTCAACCAAGTTGGAAGAGCAAGCCTTTCAATTATGATAAAATCAAGACAAATGCCCGGCGCTCAGGGATGAGCGCCAAAAGCGGCCCTTCGTGTTTGAGGATCAAACCGGGGCCGCGTTTTCTTTTGGTACTTTTCTTTGCGACAAAGAAAAGTACAAGCCGTAACTTTACTTATTGATGATCAATGCCGTGAAGACAAGGTCTTCCGTAGCAGAAGCATTGGCAATCCCGTGCTTCTCCCCTTCGGGGCAGAAAGTGGTAGTCCCTGCTCCAATCTCTTTCTCCGTGCCATTGTCATTGTAGATGGCCTTGCCGGAGAGGATATGATAGGCCTCTGTATTCCCTTTATGCTCATGTACCCCGATGGAGCAGAGGGGCGGGATGATGACCTTGGAGAACATGGCGCACTTGCCGTCAAGTTCCTCCTGACCCAGCAGATGAACGATGGTGATGGTGCCCTTGCCGCCGGCTTTTTCTGTAGCCTGTACGGGTTTTGCTTCAATAAATGCCATAGCAAACTCTCCTTTTCTTTTGGAAATTATTTTGGTAGAATAATATATACTATTTTAGCATTTATTCCCGCGGAGGTACATAAATAATGGTATATTTGCTCAAATTCGGCGCGAGTTTCATTCTGCCGCCGGGCATTTTCATAGTCTTTCTCTTTTTCTACAGCATTCATCTTTGGAAGCATTCCGCCAGCGGCGGCGGCATTTACGGCTGGCAGAGGCCTACGCTCAGAAAGAAGGTGGCTGCCATGCTGATGGCCTTCACGATTATTTTCTATTTGTTCTGCACGCCCTGGATGGCGGAAAAGGCCATGGGCTGGCTGGAAGGAGCGTATCAGCCGCCCAAGAAAGCCACGGGTGATGTGGTCATCATGCTGGGGGGCGGTGCCTATGCGGATACCCCGGATGTGAGCGGCCAGGGCACCCTCTGCGCCGCACCTTCGGCGCGGCTCCTGACGGCGGTGCGGCTCCAGCGGCAGCTGGATGTGCCTATCCTCCTTTCCGGCGGGCAGGTCTATGAGGATACGGGGGCTGAGGCAAAGATTGCCAAGCGCATCCTGATGGATCTGGGGGTGCCGGAGGAGAAAATCCTGGTGGAGGACCAGAGCCTCAATACCACCCAGAATGCCCGCTACTCTGCCCAGATCATGCAGGAAAAGGGGCTGAAAAATCCCGTGCTGGTGACTTCCGCCTTCCACATGAAGCGGGCTATGCTGAATTTCCAGAAGCAGGGCTATGAGCCTGTGCCCTTCCCCTCTGATTACCGCACGGGCAAGAAGCACGTTTTCCACTATGTGAAGCTGCGTCCTTCCGTGGATGCCATGTATGACAATGCGGTGGTCTTGCAGGAGACTTTGCGGACTCTTGTGACGAGGTATTTTGAATGAGTGCAAGTACGAAGAATCTCACAGAGGGTGAGCCCTGGCGGCTCATTCTCTTTTTTACTCTCCCCCTGATTGCGGGGAATATTTTCCAGCAGCTCTACGGTTTTGTGGATACCCTTATCGTGGGGCGCATCCTGGGGGTGGAGGCCCTGGCGGCGGTGGGCTGTACGGGGCCGCTGCTGTTCCTGATCATGGGCTTTGCCATGGGCACCACGTCGGGGCTGTCTATCTATACGGGACAGCGCTTCGGAGCAAAAGACGAGAAGGGGGTGCGCCAGAGTGCGGCGGCCTGCCTGTTGCTGACTCTGGCCATTGCCATAGTGATGACGGTGCTGGCCTACGGCCTCTGCCATCAGCTGCTAGTCTGGATGGAAACGCCGCCGGAAATCATGGACAATGCTTACGCCTTCATCAGCATCATCTTTGGCTGGCTGGTGGTGCCCTTCTTCCTGCTGATGATCACCAATATGGTGCGGGCCCTGGGGGACAGCCGTATGCCTACGGTAATCCTGGCCTTTGCCCTGACCTGCAATATCATCCTGGAACCTGTCTTCATCATGTTCTTCGACTGGGGGGTGCCCGGAGCGGCCTGGGCGGTGATTGCTGCCCAGAGCCTGGGCGTGGCGGCGTCAATACTCTACATCTGCAAGAAGGTGCCTGCCCTGCACATCCAGAGGGAGGACTGGCATCTGACCAAGGAAATCCTCTGGGGGCATCTGCGCATCGGCCTGCCCATGGGCTTCCAGACTTCCATCATCGCCATCGGTGCAGTCATCCTGCAGGTGGCGCTGAACAATCTGGGGCCGGTGGCGGTAGCTTCCTATGCCGCCTCCCAGAAGGTTGACTCCCTGGCCCTTATGCCCATGATGTCCTTCGGCATGGCCATGGCGGCCTACACTGCCCAGAACTACGGGGCGCGGAAGTACCACCGCATCAGCGAGGGCGTGAAGAAATGCGTCTATATGTCCGTGGGCTTTGCCATTGTGATGGGCATCATCAACGCCCTTTGCGGTCCTTGGCTGGTGGGGATGTTCGTCACGGAAGAAGCGGAGCAGGTGGTGGAGTACGGCAGCATGTACCTGCTGATCCAGGGCTCCTGCTACTGGGTGCTGGCTCTCCTCTTCATCTTCCGCAGTGTCCTGCAGGGCATAGGCCAGAGCGTGGTGCCTACCTTCGCTGGCATCATGGAGCTTCTGATGCGCGCCGGTGCTGCCCTGATACTCTGCGAGATGTGGGGTTATCTGGGAGCCTGCTGGGCCAGTCCTTTGGCCTGGATTGGTTCGGCGCTGCCCCTGATGATTGCCTTTTACTTCACCAGGAAGTCTTTCATCAGGAAAGGCATGCGGGAAGTGGCGTGATGGACAATTGTACTTCTTCGTAGTAAAATACAAGGCAGGGAGGATTTTCTCCCTGCCTTGTCGTATATACAATATAGTATGTAGCAATGCAGAATGAAGTATCAATTTTTTTACGGGAAGGGTGGATCAATTTATGTATCAGGACGAATACAAGCGCTGGCTTGAGGCGGATCTCATTGACTGTGACTTGGGAAAAGAACTGAGGGACATTCAGGGGGATGATGAGGCCATCAAGGAGCGCTTTGCGGCTTCCCTGCAGTTCGGTACTGCAGGCCTGCGCGGCACTCTTGGTGCCGGCACCAACCGCATGAACATCTGGGTGGTGCGCCAGGCTACCCAGGGTGTGGCTGACTGGGTGAAAGGCGAGGGCGGCACTCAGACGGTGGCTATAAGCTACGATACCCGCCTCAAGGGCTGGACTTTTGCCAAGGAGGCCGCAGGCGTGCTGGCTGCCAACGGCATCAATGTCCGCATCTACGATGAGCCCATGCCGGTACCTGCCCTGTCCTTTGCCACCCGCTTCTACAAGGCAAATGCAGGCATCATGGTCACCGCCAGCCACAACCCGGCCAAGTACAACGGCTACAAGGCCTACGGACCGGACGGCTGCCAGATGACGGATGATGCTGCCGATGTGGTTTACAATGCCATCCAGAAGACGGATGTGCTCACCGGGGCCAAGTACATGTCCTTTGCTGAGGGCGTGGAAAAAGGCTTGATCAAGTTCGTGGGCGAGGACTGCAAGGACGGCCTCTATGAGAATATAGAAGCTTGCCAGGTGCGCCCGGGCCTTTGCAAGACTGCTGGCCTGAAGCTGGTTTATTCCCCGCTGAACGGTACCGGCCTGGTGCCTGTGACCCGGGTGCTGCGTGACATCGGCATTGACGATGTGACTATCGTGCCGGAGCAGGAGTACCCAAACGGCTACTTCACCACCTGTTCCTATCCGAATCCTGAGATCCTGGCTGCCATGGAAAAGGGCGTGGAGCTGGCCAAGCAGGTGGGGGCAGATTTGATGCTGGCCACCGACCCTGATGCTGACCGCGTGGGCATCGCCATGAAGTGCCCGGATGGCTCCTATGAGCTGGTGTCCGGCAATGAGATGGGCGTGCTGCTCCTTGACTATATCTGCGCCGGCCGTCAGGAAAAGGGCACCATGCCCAAGGACCCTGTGGCTGTGAAGTCCATCGTTTCCACCCCGCTGGCTGATGCTGTGGCCAAGCATTATGGCGTAGAGCTTCGCCATACGCTGACCGGCTTCAAGTGGATTGGCGACCAGATCCTCCAGCTGGAGGGCAAGGGCGAGGAGAACCGCTTCATCTTCGGTTTCGAGGAAAGCTACGGCTATCTGGCCGGCCCCTACGTCCGTGACAAGGATGCCGTAGTGGCTTCCATGCTGATCTGCGAGATGGCAGCTTACTACAGGAGCAAGGGTTCTTCCATCAAGGCCCGCCTGGAGGAAATCTACAGCCAGTACGGCCGTTACCTGAACAAGGTAGACAGCTTCGAGTTCCCGGGCCTGTCCGGCATGGACAAGATGAAGGGCATGATGGAGAATCTGCGCAAGGATCCCATCAAGGAACTGGCTGGCAAGAAGGTCGCGAAGGTCATTGACTACCTGGACACCGCTGCCACCGGCCTGCCCAAGTCCAATGTGCTGACTTATGAGCTGGAGGATGGGTCCAGCGTGATTATTCGTCCTTCCGGGACGGAGCCGAAGATCAAGGCTTATTATACTACCAAGGGGAAGGATCTGGCGGAGGCTGAGGCTGCTAAAGAGGCGTTGGCTGCTGCTGTTAAGCCGTATCTGTCCTAAGAATTGTATATAGCACTAAAAAAAGAGCCTGAAGGCTCTTTTTTTAGTGCTATTCTCCATACTCGTGAGTATAACTGATTCTAGAATTACCACGTAAGTAGTAGACCATACCTGCCCCGTGAAACGGGGAAGGGGGACCGGCGGAGCCGGTGGAAGGGGAGAGGAGGGAAATCGACTTTGAAGAGCATGATTCGCTCCCGTGCCCCCCCTTCCACCGCCTTGCGGCAGTCCCCTGTCCAGGGAGCCCACCGGGCTCCCGCGCTTAAGCGCCCCCCGCAAGCGGTGGAGGTAAGAACTGCTAGGAGCGTAGCTCTTATAAATGGAAAATCACTTTTATTGAGATAGCTTCAATTATCCCAGAAGCACAGCATCCTCTCTGCCTGGGACTGTTCTTTTTCTGCCTCTACTTCCTGGGTGATGTTGAGGTCTTTCTGCCCATATCCTTCGGTCAGATTGATATTTTTGGACAGCCATTCGTCGGAGAAGAGGGGCTTGTCTATGAGGATGGCCCGAATCTGTGCTCTGGCTTTGTCTATGGCGGCTTTGTCCTGAGAGGATAGGAGGAAATCTCCCAGCAGGCGGCCTACGGTCTGCATGGAGGGTTCTTTCAGGGCACGGGTGGTGGGGTCCAGGGCGGAGAGGCGCAGGATGGGGAAGGTGAGGCCTTCGTCGGAGGTGAGCATCTTTTCGCCTTTCACCAAGAGGCCTGCTTCTTCCAGTTTCTCAGCCATTTTTTCCGGGGCTTTGCCTTCGGGCAGACGGGCCAGTACCAAGTGGCTTTCGGTGTCGCCACAGAGGGTTTTGAGGCCGGCATCACGCAGGCCTTTCTGCAGGGCACGGGCGTTTTTCAGCACCTGTTCGCAGCAGGCTTTGTAGGGGGCAGCGCCTGCTTCCAGGAAGGTGGTGGCAAGGGCTGCCAGGACGTTTTTCTTCACCATGGCATGGCCTGTTTCCAGCACAGCCTTGTCCATCCTGTTTGCCAGCTCCCTGGTGGTGAGGATGACGGCGCTCTGGGGGCCGTGGAGGGCATCGTTGGTGGGGAAGGTCACCACATCGGCATAAGGTATGGGGGAGGGAGCGCAGCCGGCGGCTACTGCGCCGCCGTTCTGGCCGATGTCCACCCAGAGATAGGCTCTCACGCCTTTTGCGATATCCTGCAGCTTCTCGAAATCCATCTGCCGGGGATAATTGACAGGGGAGTAGATGATCAGTCTGGGCTTCCGGGCCTGGGCAATCTTCTCCACCCTCGCCAGGTCTATGAGCTCTGTGTCCGGGTCAATGCTGAAATTCAGGAACTCAAAATTCATCCAGTCACCGCTGCAATGCTCAGATTTGCGCCGGTTGAAGGAAAGCACCGTGCCCCCCGCCTGCAGCAAGGCATGGAAGACCACCCGGGAAGCGGAAGTGATATCCGACAGCCGCACGATGGCATGGTCTGCCCCAAAGAGTTTTTCAGCCCGGTGGGCGGCGATGTCTTCCAATTTCACCCGCGAGTTCACGGCATGATGGTCAAGGTATCCATTGCCGAAGATGCTGCCCTTCAAATAAGCGCAGAAGGGAGAAACAGCATTGGAGGTAGGCAAAAGGGAAAGGGTAAACCGCTGCCGCTGCACCTCCTCCTGCAGCAGCCCATATATTTCCGGATCAAAAGCCGAAAGGCTTTCAGTAAGTGTCTGATTCTGCATATAAAATCTCCTTGTATTCTGGTATGCAAATGGTATTAGCAGTCTTGCCTCCCCCGTTTACGGGGGAGGGGGACCGGCGAAGCCGGTGGAAGGGGGAAGGAGCCACCGAACAATGTCTTTAGAAGCTACTTGTTTACCCCCTGGCCCCCTTCCGTCAGCCCTTTGGGCTGCCACCTCCCCCGCAAGCGGTGGAGGTAAGGTCTGCTAAAAACGTAGCCTTCCTAAATGAAATGTTCAATGCTTCTGAGTATACTTTAAGATTAGCTTACCCTGTTATCCAGTTAACAAAGTAAATAGCCAGCGGAATAGTCACGCAGGCTATGCCGATGAAGTCGATATAGACGCCAGTTTTTATCATCTTCGTAATAGGAATATACCCCGAAGCATACACAATGGCATTGGGCGGTGTGGACACCGGCAGCATAAACCCAAGTGAAGCCGACAGTGCAATGCCCACAGACACGGGTATGGGGCTGATGCCTGCGGAAAGGGCTGCCGTGATGGCAAGGGGCCCAATCATATTGGTAGCCGCCGTATGGCTGGTGAGCTCGGAGAGCAAGAGTGCCATGACTGAGAAAATGGCCACCATGGCCACCTCAGAGGGGGACCCGCCCATGGAGCTGACAATGAGGTCGCCCACCCACTGGGAAAGGCCGGTCTTGTACATCATGCCGCCCATGGCAAGACCGCCGCCAAAGAGAATCAGAGTGCCCCACTCGATGCCCTGCATGGCCTCGGACCATTTCAGGGTGAACTGGCGCTCCTTGAAATTCACCGGCAGGAGGAACAGCAGAAGGGCACCAGCCATGGCTGCGATGGCCTCGGGGAAGAGGAGGTTATACATTTTCAGCATGGGGTCCGTGCTGCCAAAAGCAATGGACATGAAGCCAGGCAGCACCCAGAGCGTCACTGCCACGATGAAGGCCAGCAGAGTGTTCTTCTGGGCACGGGTCCAGCTTCCCAGTTCGTCCCGCTTGGTCTTGATAAAGACATCTGCCCCCTCGATGCGGGTGACATCAGCAGGGAACAAATGGGAAAGCACCACATAGGCAATGGCGAAATAAACTACCATGGCAATGAGGCCCCAGGTCATCCACTGGAAGAAGGATACATGGATGTCGCACATGGTATCCAGGAAACCCAGCATGATAAGGTTCGGAGGAGTGCCAATGGGGGTCAGTACGCCGCCGATGGAGCAGGAGTAGGCCGTCATCAGCATGAGGCCGGTGGCGTACTTGTACTCGTGGAGATGGATTTCCCTGCCATTGGCAGCAAACATTTCTTTTATAGAAGTCAAAAGTCCAAGGCAGATGGGGAACATCATGGCGGCGGTGGCAGTGTTGCTGACCCAGCCGGAGCACAGGGCTGCCGCCAGGCCTACCGCCAGGAAAATCCTTTTGGGATTGGAGCCCACCCACTCACGGGACAACAGCCAGTAGGCAAAGCGCTTATCAAGGCCGTGGGTCATCATGGCCTTGGCCAGGATAAAGCCGCCCATGAAGAGGAAAATCATGGAGTTGGCGAAGGCCGCAAAGGCCGTGCCCACGGGCACCACACCAGTAATGACCGCCAGGGTGGGACCGATAAGGGAGGTCACCGGTATTGGCACGGGCTCCGTGATCCACCAGAGAGCTACCAACACCATGATGGCTAAAAGCTTGTGAGCTTCCAAGGTAAGTCCGGCAATTGGAGTCATGAAAACCAGCACTGCTAGGATGGGAGCACCGAAAAGACCTATGGTGCGCCGTTTGCGGTCAAAGGCATCTTCGGCCTTTTTGACAGCATCTGCTTCGCTTTGTCGCTTGTCCAAGTTCATACGCCTCCTTCATATGTAGTGAGAGAAAGTTGCTTATTTTATTGTTCTTGCTGAGACGGCTTTTCCCTGCCTTGGCGAAGATTTTATTTAGCTATGAAAAAACTCTTGCACAACCCTTGTAATGATGGTATAATTCTCTAGTCGTAATTAACGCAAGGTTTATGTAAGGAAACTTATTGAACCTCTGCCCCGGGCACAGACCCGTGGCCAATGACCAGAGAGGGAGGTGATTTCGTGAGAAAGTACGAGATCATATTCATCGTTAAGCCGATGGAGGAGGAAGCTACCAACGCTGTCATCGAGAAGTTCTCGAACCTCATCAAGAAAAACGGCGGTACGATCGAAAATGAAGATCGCTGGGGCAAGAAGCGTCTTGCCTATGAGATCAAGGATTGCGCTGAAGGCTTTTACTGCCTGTTCAACGTTGCGTGCGAGCCTGCCGTTGTGGCTGAGTGCGACCGCGTGATGAAGATTACGGACGAGCTCCTCAAGCACATGATCGTCAAATCCGACGAAGAGTAATATCTTAAATCCAGTCAGGGAGGATTTGCCATGAACAAAGTTGTGCTTATTGGCCGCCTGACGCGTGATCCGGAACTGCGCTATACTCAGTCCGGCAAGGCGTTTGCGACCTTTACTCTTGCAGTAGACCGCCGCTTCCGCAGACAAGCGGAGCAGAACGGCCAGCCCACCGCTGACTTCATCCCCTGCATGGCATGGGATAAGCTGGCGGAGATAATTGGCAACAACCTTGCCAAGGGCCGCCGTGTAGGCGTGGAGGGTCGTCTTCAGACCCGTACCTATGAGGCTCAGGATGGTTCCAAGCGCAGCGCCTTTGATGTGGTGCTGGACGAGCTTGAGTTCCTTGATCCCAAGGGCTCTGCACCGCAGGGTGGGTTCGGCCAGGGCTACGGCGCCCCGGCACCTCAGGCACAGCAGGCACCGGCCGATAATTTCGGCCCCAATATCTCTGACGAGGAAATCCCATTTTAAGGGACTGAACGCATAAGTCCCTAAAGGCAAGGAGGGAAAGAATCGATGAGAAGAGACAGAGGCAGAAGGCCCCGCAGGAAAGTTTGCTCTTTCTGCGTGGACAAGGTCGAGCATATCGACTATAAGGATGTAGCTAAGCTCCGCCGTTTCGTGACTGAGCGCGGCAAGATCCTGCCCCGCCGTATTTCCGGCAACTGCGCAAAGCATCAGCGTCAGGTGACCGTGGCTATCAAGCGTGCACGCAACATTGCACTGCTGCCCTTCACCGCTGAGTAAGCGATATCAAGGCGTCAGCCCCTTTCGGGGAGGGCGTCTTTTTATTTTTGTTTTTTTCATGGAAAAAACAAAAATAATGCTGTATAATGCCTCTTAGAGTAAAAGAAACACTGATTAATCCAGCGTTTCCTAAAAGCTGATGCAAGAAAGGACGATAGAGAAATATGGAGAGCTTTTCCGGGGTATTCCTGCAGTTCATTGCTGACTGGGGCTATGTGGCAGTGGCAGTGCTGATGGCAGCTGAGAACGCCTGCATTCCCATTCCCAGCGAGCTGATCCTGGGCTTTGCAGGTTTTATGATTTTTTCCGGAGATATGACTTTTATCGGTGCTTTGAACGCCGGCATGATCGGCGGCATCGTGGGCTCGGTTTTTGCCTATGCTGTGGGGCATAAGGGCGGCCGCAGCTTCGTGGATAAATATGGCAAGTATTTCTTCGTGAAGAAGAGCCATGTGGATATTGCCCAGAACTGGTTTGACAAATATGGCCTGAAGGCTGTGTTCTTCAGCCGTATGCTGCCTGTGGTGCGCACTTTCATCTCCCTGCCTGCAGGCTTTGCCCATGTGGACTTCAAGCGCTTCATCATCTACACCATCGCCGGCAGCCTGCCCTGGACGGCTCTCATCCTCTTTGCGGGCATGATGCTGGGCAAGAGCTGGGAGGTCATGCTGGCTGTGGGACATCAGGCCAGCCTTGTCTTTGTAGGCGTGTGCGCAGTGGTGATTGGTGTGCTGTATTTGCGTCACCGCAAAGCGCAGGCACGAACGAAAGCACAGGTCGAATAATAATTGCCTTCCCCTTGAGGGGAAGGTGCCCCGCAGGGGCGTATGAGGTGTTGCGTTTCAGGTTATGTTAGCTAAACGAGCTGGGTTCCACCTCATCCGTCACCCCTTCGGGCTGCCACCTTCCCCTCAAGGGGAAGGCTTTTTCTATGAGGAGCTATACCATGATCGAAGAACAGAATTTAACCGAACGCCAGCGCCAGATCATCCGCTTTTTCCATCAGAATACCTTTGCTGACCACATGAACGTGGAGGTGGTGCCAGAAGAAGGAGGCAGCGTCCATCTGGAACTGGTGGTGGAGGAATACCATACCAATCTCTACAATATCGTTCACGGCGGGGTGCTCATGACCCTGGCAGATACCGCTATGGGAGCGGCCTGCCTGGAGCTGGGCAAGAAGGTGGTCACCGTGCAGCTGGGAATAGAGTTCCTGCACTCGGTGCCTCTCACGGAGCGGATCATCACCAAGGCGGCAGTGCTCCACGATGGACGCCGCACTATGGCCTGCGAGTGCGAGATGCTGAGCCGGGAGGGCAAGCTCTTTGCCAAAGCTCATGGAACTTTCTACGTTTTGGGACAACTTGAAGAATAACATTACTTCATTATGTTTTCAGCATGATATTGTAAAATTACGCTCGTATTTTGTGATATATGGGAAAATAGGAGCTGAAAACATGATTCAGATACAGACTGTCAATATGGTGAAGAAGATAGGGGCTGGCCTTTGTTTGGCAGCCCTCCTTGCCATGCCTGCTGCACCTCAGGTAGAGGCGGCGGTGAGCCTGCCGGAAAAGACTTTCCAATGGGTGCAGTCCACCTCCCGCCAGAACTACTACTTCAATATGGAGCAGATGTGCTATGCGGTGAACGCACAGGGATATATCGACCTCAATCATCTGATCGTGCCCACTATCCGCACTTATGATGCTGTGCAGATAGAAGATGTACGCTCCAAGCGCCGCTGGAACGGCCTTTCCCTAAACGGCTATGGTGACCTGGTGGGGGCGGCTGAGTATCTGGATTTTGACCTCAAAAATAAAACCGTTACCATAAGCCAGCATGATGACCTGGATAGTGGCTTTGGTGTCATCAACTCGGTGAAGCCCGTGGAAAAAGATGGGGGCGTCATCAAGCTGGAGAACCTTTCAGACAAGGATGTGGAGGGCAAGTTTTACGCTGCTATCCTGAAGTATGCCGATGACCATCAGGATGAGGTCGTCGCCCATAGCAAGGGGACGCTTACCCATGAGGATGAGCTGAAGCTTGAGGCGAAGAAACACCCGGAGCTGGGACTCACCGAGTCTGAGCGGGAAGCTATCCATCGCGATAAAAAGGCGGCCATAGAAAGGGCCACCAGAGATGTGGAAAGAAAGCAGGCTCATGCCAAGCATCTGAGTGAGAAAGCCGATGCAGCCATAGCTGCAGCAGAGAAGGCAGAAGCAGAGGCCAATGCAGCAGCGGATAAACTGGCGCTGATGCAACTGGCAGAATAAAAAAAGGGAGCAGGCCCGATGGTGGGCTTGCTCCCTCTTTTGCTATGCGGTTTGGCTTCTATCTACTCATATTGATGACAGTCGCCAGGTACTTATGCTGTGACGATGGCGATTGCTTGCTTGTCCAACAGTTCCAACAAGCGGCAGGAAGGGCCGCTGGGAGTATTTCTGCCTGACTCCCATGCCTCTATAGTTTTCTTGCTTACGCATAGGTACTTTGCAAGGATAGACTGAGTAAGATTGTTTTTTAGGCGGATGCTTCGTACATCTTCACTGCTGAACTTGCGGGCTGGCGCAATATTTACGGTTAGAATTTCGTGGGTGAGGTTGGTTCCGTTATGGTTCTCGTAATCGGATATCAGTTCATTTAGCGAATCGGCTATCATATCGTAAGTCTTGCTCATTTTGAATCCTCCATTGTTCATCGAATTTCTTACCGTGTATGAATTCTCGTGATACAAGCATGATATCGTCCTTTAGAAGCATTATACCCTATTAAATGGGGTACCGCAAGGCTTGTGGGACGTTTTCTGCATGCATAAAAAGGGAACAGGCTCTCGATGGTGGACAGCGCATAAGAATTTTTCATAAAAACATTTAAGTTTAGACCAAAAATCTCCGATATAGTGAGTGAAAAAGTAACACGGATGAAAGTCATGTTGATTTACACATGAAGGACAGGCACAAACGACAGGGACAGTCGGCTCGCCTAATTGCTATAAAAAGGAGACGATATATTATGATGCGCTCGCTGTTTTCCGGCGTTTCCGGCCTCAAGAACCACCAGACCCGCATGGATGTCATCGGCAACAATATCTCTAATGTCAATACCACCGGCTTCAAGTCCAGCCGCGTGACCTTTGCTGATACTCTGAACCAGAACCTTAGCGGTGCTACGGGGCCAAAAGATAATATCGGCGGCACCAACCCCAAGCAAGTCGGCCTTGGCTCAGGTATAGCTACTGTCGATCTGCTCTTCACCGATGGTACTGTGCAGAACACCGGCAAGAATACGGATCTGAGTTTGTCTGGCAACGGTTTATTCGTGGTCAAGAATGGCAACCAGACTTACTATACCCGCAATGGTGCTTTCGAATTTGATGCTAATGGCAACTATGTCATGCCAGGCAGTGGCATGCTGGTACAGGGCTGGATGGCTCAGGAGGATGGTACGCTGGTTACAAACGGTGAGCCAGGCACTATAACTGTCCCTGCAGGGAAAAGCATGGATGCTTCGGCTACTACTACGGTCACTTATGCTAATAATCTGAATTCCGCTATGCCGACCATTGTCTCGGCCAACGGTGGCGAGGAACTGAAGACTAGTTTCACTGAGGATGGAGCTACGGTGACTTGCGGATCGGAGTACAACCCGGTTTATCTGACTCTGGAAGATGGCAGCGTTGTTACTGCCTCCACTAATAATTCTGCTTGGAGTTATGGCTATACCATTGATACTGCCGGCAGTGGCATAACCGTTGGTTCCAATGATGTGGTTACCCTGACTTGTTCCGATGGTTATGTGGGAACTGGTACAACAGGATCTACCTATACGGTGGGGGGGTATGTTAATGGTGCGACTGTCTCCACTAGTGGCTCCCAAGTGACTGCCACTCCCACTAATCCCGTCACCCTTACTATGTCCGATGGTTCTACTCATGTCGCTACATCCGGCAACTTTACTGTTGGTTTACAAACTCTTCAGCTAGATTCTTATGACGTAAACGGAGATCTCATAGAGGGGTATGTAACGGCTTATTCCGTCAGTCATGAGATTTCCTCCATTGGTGTGGAGAATGTAGGCGGCGGCACTGGCACTACTTTCCATGTGGGTGGCACGGCTAAATATACCACCTCTACTACAGGCGATACAGCTACTGCCAGCACCAGTATTCCTGTTACCGTAAAGATGGGGAATGGTTACAGCTTTTCTGGGGTGGATGGTACCAAATACACCGTAGGTGATTTGATTACTTCTCCAGCAGTTTCTAGTGGAAGCTTTGATGTTACATCAACTAATTCAGGTAGCGTGACATTTAAATTGGCTAATGGTGATACTGTCAGCAACATGCCATCAGGTACGTATTCTATAGGTCAGAATTATTCTTATACACAATCTCCATATACTTGGAAAGCTACTACCGACAATCCTATTACTATAACAATAGGTGCCAACACTTACCATGCTACATCAGGTAATTTAAACGAGACCCTTACCAGTATTTATGATATGACTGGAGGCGATGGCCCCTTTACCGTGACGGGCGGTGGACTTGCAGGTACTTCTACTATAACTGTTCAAGGAAATTCAGGCAATACGTATAACATCACTATTGATGAGACCGGTGGTTTTGCGGCTGATGTTCCGGCAGGTACTGAAATAGGAGTCAATGGCGGCGACTGGTCAGGAACTGAAATTACCAGCCAAATCGTAAGCTACACCGTGACAGGCACAGTTTCCAGTCTGACCACCACTTATGACATCATTTCTGCTGAAGGTGTTTATGGTTACACTGCCTCCAAGGATAATCCTGTCACTCTCACCATGAGCGATGGCTCTACCGTCAAGGAAACAGCCGGGAAATATGTGCTTGGCACCGGCCTGCCTGTAACTACTACGGCTACCGTGTATGATACCTTGGGGAATTCGTTCAGTGTTCCCATCTATTTCACGAAGACGGAAACTTCCAGTGTCACTGGCAATACCTGGACGGTATCTGTAGCCATTGATGGGTCGGGGACTAACACCCTGACAGGAGATGATGGTTCCACCACAACCATTTCCATGCCGGATACTGAACTGCACTTTGATACTGATGGCCACTATACCTCGGGCGAAAGTACTGTGACCCTTACCCTGACCAATGGCGCTGGTGAAACCCAGAATGTCCAGATCAATCTGAACGCCCTCACTCAGTTCTCAGGTAGCAATACTGTGAACGGCACCCATGACGGCTATGCCGCCGGTACTCTGGAAAGCATATCTATAGACTCTTCCGGCGTCATCACCGGTACCTACACCAATGGTGAAAGGCGGAATGAAGCTCAGGTGGCTGTGGCTCAGTTCACCAACGCTTCCGGCCTCACCAAGACCGGAGATTCCCTCTATCAGTCCTCCAGCAACTCTGGCACTCCCAATGTAAAGACTGCTACCGACTTGGGCGTGAAGATCACTCCGTCTGCACTGGAAATGTCCAATGTTGACATCGCCAACGAATTCGCAGACATGATTGTCACCCAGCGCGGCTTCCAGTCCAACTCCAAGATGATCACCGTAGGTGATGAGATGCTGGAGACCGTCATCAATATGAAGAGGTAAAGTTAGTCGCATAAGCAAACAGGGAGCAAGCCCGCTACTGGGCTTGCTCCCTTATATTTTCCTACCTCAAAAAATAATTATGAGTTATAACGAGTACAAGATGTCCCCCACTTCTATAAGTGGGGGCGGTAACTTACTAACAGGCGGCGAGTTAATATCTCCCGCCTCGTTGAAAGGCCAAGAGGAAGTTTTGCCTTCGGCAAAACTGGAACAATGGCCTTATAATGTATTTGATGCCAAAACTCCCCACCGCCTCTAGCGGAAAGGAGGTGTTTCAGGTGTCTCATTTCTCTGGGCTGTATCTACAGGCGTTTTGGCAAGCATCATCGCGCACTACGTCTGTAAGGCTATGGATCGTTACCTTGGCAGCAAATAAGCATTCACTTCTGGGATTCATGGTAAGCTAAACACCAAGCCGCTGCCATGAACGCAAAAAAGACCGCTGGGACACCACTCCCGGCGGTCTTCTTGTTGTGTCCAGATGGACTTCATTTCTCTTGGTGTCTTGATTATACCACCCAATAACTATAAAAACAATATTCATAAGCAACTTACTGAAATTCGTCAATGAGTTTGTCGATACCATCGTCCGGCTTGCTCTTTGTTTTTCAGTTGCATATATGTTTCAAAACCTTTTCCAGTTCCTTCGCCGCCTCCCCCGGCTCGATGGCCTCCATGCAGGCATTGCCCTTGGGGCATTTGGTCTTGCAGCAGGCCTTGCATTCATGGGGGGAGATGTAGAAGTGATGGCCGGAGGAGAGGGGGCCGTAGATGGAGGGGAGGGTCGGGCCCCAGAGGGAGAAGGTGGGGGTGCCTACGGCTTCGGCCAGATAGAGAGGGCCGGTGTCGCAGGTGAGGAAGAGGGTGGCGGACTTGATGAGGGCCGCCAGTTCTCTCAGTGAGGTTTCTCCTGCAATGCAGATGGCTCTGGAGGCAAGCTCAGGGGCGTTTTCTTTTAGGTAGTCCAAAGTTTCTTCTATATACGGCTTGTCCCCGGGGGCGCCGGGGAAGATGAGCTGCATATCATCAGGGATATTGGCTTTCTCCAGAAGCTCACCAAAGACACGGGGTCGCAGGTGCTTGTCCGGCCAGGTGGTGCGGATGTTCACCATGAGGATTGGCTTCTGTGGGTCTATATCATGCTCTTTCCAGAAGCCATGGGCATAACTTTTCCAGTCGGCATCAAGGGTCAGCACTGTGCCTGGCACGAAATCCTCCTGCTGCCAGCCCAGGGGCATGAGGGCTGTGAGGTAGCGGCGGATCTTGTGCTTGTCGTCTATGTCCGGGGCCATCTCAGTCATGAAGAGGGGGTTGCCCTCATGGCGTTCGTGGATGCCGATACGGCGTCCACAGCCGGTGAGCAGGGAGAGGATGCCTGTGAGGAAAAGCCCCTGGATGTCCAGGACGGCATCAAAGGGACCATGCTCCTTGAAGAGGCGGCGGGCTTCTTTCAGGGAGCGGAAGGCCTGGCCGAATCTGTGCTCAGAGATGGCCGTGTCGAATACCCGCCTGTCCCAGCTGATGACTTCATCCACATCCGGGCTGCCCCGCAGCAGGTCATCTGCCGGAGGGCTGCAGAGCCAGGTAAGGTGGGCTTCCGGCAGGAAGAGTTTCAGGTTGCGGGCCACGGAGGTGGCATGGAGCACATCGCCTATGGCAGAGAGACGTATCATGAGAATGCGGGGGCAGGGAGGCAGCCCCGTGGCTTTATTCATAAGGTGTTCAGACCTTTCCAGATTACTTCTGATTATGCTAGAATATTAAGATAGATAAAGTTTAACATAACGCTGTGATTGGTTCAAGGCGGTTTGCATAGATGAGGGGAGAGGGATGGCTTGCTGGATATTGAAGCCATAAGGTATACCACTAACAGCACATATTTGTCCAGAGGAAAGAGTTACTATAAGCAGGGACGAGTTTTCGAGCTGGAGAGCGAAGGAGAACAAGCGTATTCGGCTGTGGTCAAGGGAACACGGAAATATCGTGTGTCGGTAGAGCTTTCAGAGGATGGAAGTGAAGTATATGATTGGCACTGCAATTGTCCCATTGGAGATGAAGAGGATGCTTGCAAGCATGTGGTGGCAACTCTTTTCGCCATTCGTGAGGAGCAGAAACAAGAAGAAGGTTTCGAAAAAATTGTCCAGCATATAGAACGAACCAATGCAAAGCCTGCGCAGGTTTTGGAAGCTTTGATGGAAACCTTTGGGGAGTTCAAAAATGACCTCAAGACCGGCAGGGATTTGGCCAGGGAGCAAAAGAAGAAACGGGATGCGAAAGTAAGTAAGGAACTGTTTGAGTTTTACGCTCCCCAGGTGGAGGCGGCTCAGGAAAACAGGTGCAGGCAGAAGATTCAGCTGGTGCCTAAGCTAATGGTAGTGGAAATGCGCGGTGGTTATGAGCGGTGGCTGGAATTCAAGGTGGGGGAGGACAGGCTTTATGTGCTGAAAGACCCTCTTTCCTTCCGCCAGTGCGTCAAGGAGGGCCAGGCCTGGCCTCTGGGCACTAAAAATTCCATTGATACCAGCAATTTTGTCTGGGCAGATGAGACCTCGGAGAAGCTGTTCAAGCTGATAGATGAAGCCCGGCGGCGGGAACGGGACCTGATGTCCTGTTCGGAATACGGCTATTACAGTTATGGCTACTATGGCCGCAGCCTGACCTTTGATGCCAAGAAGTTCAAACTTGGCAATGAGAATTTTGCCAAGTTCCTGGAAATCATGGCAGGGCAGCCCTTTGAGTTCAATATAAATAATTCCCAGACGGAGACTGTGGAGATGGCACCGGGGAATCCTCCCTTCAGGCTGACCGTGGAGAGGGAGAATGATGGGGGCGGCCTGATTGATTTTGCGGTGGGGGATACTGCCTGCTTCCTGGACGATGAAAACAGGTATCTCTATGTGGATGGCAAGATTTATCATACTGACGATGATTTTGATAAAGATGTGCGGCCTTTCATGTATGTGGCCAGGAATAATCCCCATGGCATCAGCCTTTCCCCTCAGGATATGACCCGTTTCTTCTCCCTGGTCCTGCCTCGCCTTCGTCGCGTGGTGGAGGTGGAAGTGGCTGAGGGCTTTGAGGATAAGTTCATCTTCGAGCCCCTGGCCTGTGAACTCTATCTTGACTATGAAGGTGAAGGCATTTCCGTGCGGCCTGTCTACGCCTATGGTGATAATAAGTTCAATCCTCTGGTTGATAAGAAGCTCCAGCTCCCTCGGGGCCAGCAATTGGTGCGCAACGAGAGCGGAGAGAAGGAAATCGAGTTGCGACTGGCCAATTACGGCTTTCAGCCGGAAGGGAACCGTTACGTGCAGCGGGACGAGGAGCGGAGCTATGATTTCCTCTATGAGGAACTGCCTGCTCTGCCAGAATGGGTAGAGATTTTCTATGAGGATGCCTTCCAGGAAAAGCCTGTCCGCCGTATGCCCAAGGTGACGGCAGGGGTCAGCGTCAATGACGAGAATCTGCTGGAAGTGTCTTTCAAGGCGGAAGACTTGGATTTCAAGGAAATGATGGATATTCTGGCCTCTTACCGCAAGAAGCGCCGCTACCATCGCATGAAGGACAGGACTTTCGTGACCCTGGGGGACCAGCAGCTGGCCGCCCTGGCGGAGTTCGTGGAGAGCACCGGCCTGGGGAAGAAGAAACACCAGGAGGGTGACAAGGCGGTGCTGCCTCTGGCCCAGGCCATGTATATCGACACTTTAGCCCGGGAGACTCAGGGGGACATCACCCTGAAGCGCAGCCAGGCTTTCCGTCAGGTGGTGCGCCGCGTGAGGAGCCCCCAGGATTCTGAATATGAGGTACCGGAGAGCCTGTCGGACATCCTGCGCGACTATCAGGTAACGGGGTTCAACTGGCTGTCCGGCCTTGCTGAATGCCATTTGGGCGGGGTCCTCGCCGATGATATGGGCCTGGGCAAGACCCTGCAGGTATTGACTTTCCTGCTTGCGAAGAAGGAAGCAGACGAGAAGGCAGGGAAGGTTTCGCCGCCTTCCCTGGTGGTGGCTCCCACCTCTTTGGTCTACAACTGGCTGGATGAGGCCCGGCGCTTCACGCCCCAGCTCAAAGCCATTGCGGTGGCGGGCACCAAGGAGGAACGCGGGGAAATCCTCAAAAAATCTCTGCCCAAGAAGGAGCAGCCCGGGGAGGCAGACCTCCTTATCACCACTTACAATATGCTGAAGCGGGACATTGACCTCTATGCTCCCTGCCATTTCCGCTATGCCATCCTGGACGAGGCCCAGCATATCAAGAATCCTGGCACCCAGAATGCCCACAGCGTGAAGCAGCTGCAGGCAGAGGGCTTCTTTGCCCTCACCGGCACGCCTGTAGAGAACACCTTGACGGAATTGTGGTCGCTCTTTGATTACCTGATGCCCGGGTATCTCCTGACCCAGCCGAAGTTCAAGCAGAAGTATGAAACTCCCATTGTCAAGGAGCAGGACGAGCAGGCGGCCGCAGACCTCAGACGCCACATCATGCCCTTTATCCTGCGCCGCCTGAAGCAGGATGTGCTGACAGAGCTGCCTGACAAGGTGGAGCGCCGCCAGACCTGCGAGATGACCCCGAAGCAGGACAAGGTCTACAAGGCCTGGTTCCTCAAGAGCCAGAAGGAATTCAACGAAGCTCTGAAAGAGAGGAATATGGGGGAGACGAAGATCAAGATTCTGGCTATCCTCACCCGTCTGCGGCAGATTGCCTGCGACCCTTCGCTCTTTTTGGAGGATTACAATGGCGGCTCTGGCAAGCTGGATGTGCTGGAGGAAATCGTGGGAGATGCGGTGGAGGCTGGCCACCGCCTGTTGATTTTCTCCCAGTTCACCACCCTTCTGGGGCATATTGGGGACAGGCTCCAAAAGATGGGCATGAAGTATCACTATCTGGATGGCAGCACCCCTGCCCTTGAGCGCCTTAATCTGGTGAAATCCTTCAATGCAGGCAACAGGCCTGTGTTCCTGATTTCCCTCAAGGCCGGTGGCACGGGGCTGAATCTCACGGGGGCGGATATGGTGCTGCATGTTGACCCCTGGTGGAACCCCGCCGTGGAGGACCAGGCCACCGACCGCGCCTACCGCCTGGGCCAGAAGAACAATGTGCAGGTGGTGCGCCTGATCATGAAGGATACGGTGGAGGAGAAAATCTACGACCTGCAGCAGAAGAAAAAGAATCTCATAGACAAGATGATACAGCCCGGCGAAAACTTCCTGTCCAAGCTGACGGATGATGAGATAAGGGAGCTGTTTCAGAGGTGAGGGGCAATGAGCTATACTTGCGAGCAGTGAATTTTTCCATTTAGGGGGCTACGTTTTTAGCAGACCTTACCTCCACCGCTTGCGGGGGAGGGGGACCGGCGAAGCCGGTGGAAGGGGGAATCGAAGCCGTTACGTTACCATCGCCCCTTCCACCGCCTGGCGGCGGTCCCCCTTCCCCGTTTCACGGGGCAGGTAAGGCCTATAATGTACGCTTCTAAAACTTATCCGTCAGCCCTTCGGGCTGCCACCTCCCTCTGAGAGGGAGGCTTTTTTATATGTGTATGTCCAAATTTATATGGTGCACCACGAGAAAGTGTGCTCGAACCGATTTATAAAAATAAAATTCAAGAAAGAACTTGACAACTGTCTGATAAATGTGTATCTTATAAGTAGATTGAAATTGTGTTCGAGCAAACTTGCTCGAGGGGTACAATTTTGAGGAGGGATGGGAGACTACAAACAGGGGAATTTCAAGAGTTTAGTTTCAGTCTAGGTTCTGGCAAACCCAAAGGAGACGAAGAAATGAAAAAGATTCTTGCATTAGTAATGGCCATCATGATGATGGTAGTGGCCGCAGGCTGCGGTGGCGGCGATGAGAAATCCTCCGGTTCCAGCTCTGGCTCCAGCGCCGGCGGGGACAAGAAAATCACCATGGGCTTCTCCCAGATCGGAGCGGAATCCGAGTGGAGAACTGCCAATACTGAATCCGTCAAGCAGGCTGCCAAGGACGCAGGCATTGATCTCCAGTTCTCCGATGCTCAGCAGAAGCAGGAGAACCAGATCAAGGCCATCCGTTCCTTCATCGCCCAGGGCGTTGATATCATCGCTTTCGTTCCTATCGTTGAGACCGGTTGGGACACTGTGCTGAAGGAAGCAAAGGATGCCAAGATTCCCGTTATCGTAGTTGACCGCGATGTGAAGCTCTCTGATGACAGCCTCTATGTTGCAAAGATTGGCACTGACTCCGTGAAGGAAGGCCAGAACGTCTTCAAGTGGCTCGATGAGTACATGAAGAAGAACAACAAGACCCCCCGTGCCGGTGGCGACCAGTTCCAGGTAGTTGTCCTTGAAGGTACTGTTGGTTCCTCCGTGGCTATCCGCCGCCAGGAAGGTTTCAAGAATGCTATGGCAGAAGCTGCTGATGGCAAGAAGTTCAATATACTCGCTTCCCAGACCGGTGAGTTCACCCGTCAGAAGGGCCAGGAGGTCATGGAGTCCTTCCTGAAGTCCGACCGTGACAAGATTGACGTTCTCTTCGCTCATAATGATGACATGGCTCTCGGCGCTATCCAGGCTATCGAGGCTGCAGGCCTCCAGCCCGGCAAGGACATCACCATCGTTTCCATCGATGGCGTGAAGGGTATCTTCCAGGCTATGATCGAGGGTAAGGCAAACTGCACCGTAGAGTGCAACCCCCTCCAGGGCCAGCTGCTCATGGAGACTGCCAAGAAGATCCTCAAGGGCGAAAAGGTTGAGAAGCTCGTATACGTTGACGAAGGCATCTTCCCTGCTGATGTAGCTGAGAAGACCCTGCCGGAGCGCAAGTACTAAGAACAAACTAATGATCCAAACCTAGACACAGCAAGCAGGAAAGGCCGCGCCCGCCAGGGGAGTATCAAAAGCCTCCTAAGGCAGCGCGGCCCTTTCTATGCCCAAAAAGGCCAAAAGGGCATGGCGTGGAAACTTTTATATAACGAGTACAAGATGTCCCCCCACTTCTATAAGTGGGGGCGGTAACTTACTAACAGGCGGCGAGTTAATATCTCCCGTCTCGTTGAAAGGCCAAGAGGAAGTTTTGCCTTCGGCAAAACTGGAACAATGGCCCTATAATTAAATCTAATGGTATAATAAGTATGTGTTATCGTGCGAAAGCATGAATTCTGAAAGTTATGGGGTGGGATTTATGGAAGAAAAAGCCTTGTTGGAAATGCGGCACATCGACAAAGTTTTTCCGGGAGTCAGGGCGCTCTCCAATGTGGACTTCACCCTCCACGCAGGGGAGATTCACTCCCTGATGGGTGAGAACGGCGCAGGCAAGTCCACATTGGTCAAGGTGCTGACAGGTGTTTATCAGCGGGATGGGGGCACCATTACTTTGCAGGGGAAGCGCATTTCTCCCCGCACGCCGAAGGAAGCCCAGGAATGCGGCATTTCCACCGTGTATCAGGAGGTCAACCTGTGCAAGAATCTGACGGTGGCAGAGAATATCTATATCGGCAGGGAGCCGCGCAAGTACGGTTTCATCGACTGGAAGACCATCAACCAGCGCTCTGAGGAGCTGCTGGCAGGTTTGGGAGTAAACATTGATGTCACCAAGACTCTGGACCATTATTCAGTGGCTGTGCAGCAGATGATAGCCATCGCCAGAGCCGTGGATATCGAAGCCAAGATTCTCATTTTGGACGAGCCTACTTCTTCTCTGGACGAAAAGGAAACGGAACGCCTCTTCAGGATCATCCGCCAGCTGCAGAAGCGGGGCATGGGCATTATTTTCATATCTCATTTTCTGGAACAGATTTATGACCTTTGCGATCATATCACGGTGCTGCGCAACGGCGAGCTGGTTGGCTCTTATGAAGTGGCCAAGCTGCCCCGTTTGGAGCTTATTGCCAAGATGGTGGGCAAGGACCTCTCCGAAGTGGCTCACATGGACGATGCCAACGACAAGAGCAAGCCTCAGGAAGAAATGTTCATCGAAGCAGACCATATTTCCCAAGTGGGCAAGCTGGCCGATGTGGACCTGCAGATCCACAAGGGCGAAGTGGTAGGCTTTGCCGGGCTTTTGGGTTCCGGCCGTACTGAGACAGCAGAACTGCTCTTTGGCGTGGAGGGCATCAGCAAGGGACAGCTCAAGGTGAAGGGCCAGCCCGTGAAGTTTGGCAGCCCCATGAGCGCCATGCGGGAGCGCATTGCTTTCTGCCCTGAGGACCGCAAAACCTCCGGCATCATTGGCGATCTTTCTGTGCGCGAGAACATTATTCTGGCCATGCAGGCCAAAGACGGCATGATGAAGCATATTCCTTATAAGAAGCAGTGCGAGATTGCCGACAAGTACATCGACCTGCTGAAAATCAAGGTGTCCGACCGTGAGCAGCTCATCAAGAACCTTTCCGGCGGCAACCAGCAGAAGGTCATCATCGCCCGCTGGCTGGCAACCCAGCCGGAGCTCCTGATCCTGGACGAGCCCACCCGCGGCATCGACGTGGGCACCAAGACGGAAATCGAGAAACTGGCCATCAAGCTGGCCAAGGAGCGGGGCATGGCCGTGGTCTTTATTTCGGGTGAAATGGACGAGATGGTGCGCACCTGCACGAAGCTCATTGTCATGAAGGACCGCCGCAAAGTGGCGGAGCTCACTGGCAGCGAAGTCAGCTCTGACAACGTGATGCGTGCTATTGCAGGAGGTGAAACGGCATGAGGGAGAAATTAAAGGCTTTCAGCGACAGTTCGCTGTTCTTGCCGGTAGTGGCGCTGGCAGTGCTTCTGACCTTCAATGCCCTGTTTGTAGACGGATTCATGACCATACAGCTTACCGAGGACGGCAGGCTGTACGGGAGACTGATAGATATCCTTAACCGCAGCTGCTCACTGGTTATCCTGTCCCTGGGCATGACCTTCGTCATTGCCACGGCGGGCATTGATATCTCCGTAGGCGCCGTGGTGGCTATCTCCGCTGCCGTAGTCTGCAGCCTCATCGGCGGCCGCGGGGACGGTGTGGCTGAGACCCCCATGTTCCTGGCCATCCTGGCTGCCATCGGCGTAGGCATTTTCTGCGGTATCTGGAACGGTCTCCTGGTGGCTAAGTTCAAGATTCAGGCCATGGTGGCAACCCTGATCCTCATGACCGCAGGCCGCGGTGTGGCCCAGCTCATGACTGGTGGCCAGATCATCACTGTGTACTACAAGCCCTTTGAGTACATCTCCGGCGTCATTCCCGGCAATATCCTGCCCACCAATATTTTCATAGCATTGGCTATGGTGCTTCTGGTTGCCTTCTTGATGAAGAAAACCAGCATCGGCCTCTTCATCCAGTCCGTGGGCATCAACCCCACTGCAGCCCGCTATGCAGGCATCAACGTCACCATGGTCATCTTCCTGGTGTACGCTTTTTCCGGCCTCTGCGCTGGTGTTTCCGGCCTGATTGAGAGCTCCCTGATTCGTGCGGCTGATGCCAACAACGCCGGCCTCAACATGGAAATGGATGCCATCCTGGCCGTGGCCCTGGGCGGCACCCTGCTGTCTGGCGGCAAGTTCTACATCGGCGGCTCCGTGGTGGGCGCCATCACTATCCAGACTCTGACCACTACCATGTATGCATTGGGTGTTTCTTCTGACCAACTGCCAGTGGTGAAGGCCGTAGCCGTCATCATCATCTGCCTCATCCAGTCCAAGAAGGCTCAGGAAATGTTCGCTGCCTGGAAGGAAAAACGCAACCAGAAAGGCAAGACGGCAGTTCAGGACCCTCACAGGCTGGCTGAAAGGATGGTGAATGAAGCATGAAACGCAGATTAAACGACCTTATTGCCTCACCCTATTTTTCCTTCTTTGTGACGGTGGCGCTCTTTGCCATCCTTTACGGGGCAGGCATCATGGCTTACAAGGGGTTCTCAAGGCCCCAGGTTTTCCTCAATCTCTTCATTGATAATGCGGCCCTGATCATCGTGACCGTAGGCATTACCTTTACCCTGATCATCGTGGGCATCGACCTTTCCGTAGGTGCTGTGCTGGCCCTGTCCTGCATGGTGCTGGCGTGGCTTTTGGCCAATACTTCCATTCCCGTGGGATTGGCCGTGCTTCTCGTGCTCCTGATGGGGCTGGTCTTCGGTGCCGCCCAGGGCTATATCATCACCAAATTTGACTTGCAGCCCTTCATCATCACCCTGGCAGGCATGTTCTTCTGCCGCGGCATGACGGCTGTGATTTCCCGTGATACCATCCAGATCACCAATGAGACTTTTGTGGCTATTGCCAGCTATCGCATTGATCTGGGCTTCGGCTTCCTGTCTGTGGGGGCGGTGCTGGCCATGATAGTCCTCGCCATCGCAGCTGTGGTTCTCGGGTTCACCAAGTTTGGCCGGGCTGTCTTCGCCATCGGAGGCAGCGAAAGCTCTGCTGCCCTCATGGGCTTGCCGGTGTTCCGCACCAAGGTCATCGTCTACACCATAAGCGGCTTCTGCTCCGCTCTGGGCGGCGTGGCCTATGCTCTCATCATGCTGACGGGCTACAATCTCCACGGCCTGGGCATGGAAATGGATGCCATCGCCTCTTCTGTCATCGGCGGCACCCTGCTGTCCGGCGGCGTGGCCTTCATCCCTGGCGCCCTCTTCGGTGTGCTGATCCAGGGCGTCATCCTGACCTTCATCTCCTTCCAGGGCACTCTTTCCGCCTGGTGGACGAAAATCGTGGTAGGAGCCCTGCTCTGCGTCTTCATCGTCATGCAGGCCTTCATCACCGAGCAGAAAAATAAGCTCTCCCAGAAATCCTCCATGGAAGAGCCCCCAAGCGACCCCAAGCCTAGTGCGGCGTGAAGTCACTCTAAGGCGTTCGGGACACAGGCACAGCAACGCTTCACTTGGAATTTTACCATGAAATCTAAGCTCGCACTGCGTGCATCTCTGCTTTGCAGAGTTGCACTTGTGTTCGCTAAGATTCATGGAAAAATTCCACACGTTCCGCTTATGCTGTACCTGTGCCCCTCACTTACTTAAGCTATGCTAAAGCAAACTGCCGAGATGCAACCTCCCGGCAGTTTTTTCATTTAAGCAGGAAAATGAAATATTTTGGCGAAATTATAACGAGGAACAAGATGTCCCCCACCTCTATAGGTAGGGGTGGCGAATATCATAACAGGCGGTGAGCACATATCTCCCGCCTCGTTGAAAGGCCAAGAGGAAGCTTTGTCTATCGACAAAGCTGGAACAATGGCCTTATAAAAGGCAAAAGCAAATATAACGAACCCCAGGGCCCATGGATGGGCCCCGCGGACGCGGAAATCACACGATGTGATTTCAGTCCGCGTTTTCTTTTGGTTCGTTTTCTTTGCGCCAAAGAAAATGAACAGTCGAAACCTAAAAAAGAAGAGAGGCTAAACAAGTATGAGAAAATCTCTAAAACTGACCTTATGTGCAGGACTCATGATGTCAGCTGTAATTGGCGGGGCAGCAGAAGCAGCCGACCCAGTATCAATCACTATCCCTCAGAAGATGGGCAATGGTGAAACCGTAGAAGTCTATTACCGCAAGGGCAATCCCCTCACTGCCCCCAGAGTCCGTGCTGCAGAGCACAAGACAGAAACCCTGCTGCTGAAAAAGGGCACTATCCGCCGTGAGGGCGCCATGCCTTTGCCCTGTGACATCATAATGGAGAAGGACACCCCCGTTACCCTGCGTGACGGCACTGTCATATACACTGATATATTCCGACCTGCTGACGAAGGCAGGCACCCGGCACTGATGGCCTGGAGCCCTTATGGCAAGGAAATCGGCGGCCAGATGCTGGACGACGTGCCCATGCGGGCGGGGATACCTGTGGCAGCCACTTCCGGTCTGGAAAAATTCGAGGGTCCCGACCCTGCCTATTGGGTAAGCCATGGCTATGTCATCATCAACCCTGACAGCCGGGGGGCATATTACTCTGAGGGCAACCTTAACTACTGGGGGAGCCAGAACTCCCAGGACGGATACGACACCATTGAGTGGGCGGCAAAGCAGCCTTGGAGCAATGGCAGGATTGGCATGAGCGGCAATTCCTGGCTCACGGTGTCCCAGTGGTTCATTGCAGGGGAGCAGCCGCCACATCTGGCTGCCATCGCGCCCTGGGAGGGATTTGTGGACCACTTCCGGGAGACTGCCAACCGTGGCGGCATTCCCAATCCCGTCTTTCCCGAGGCCATCTTTGACACCTTTACCAGCCAGAATTACCTTGAGGATCAGCCCCGCATGGTAGTGACCCACACCCTCATGGATGCCTACTGGCAGGACAAGATTGCGAAACTGGAGAATATCAAGATTCCCGCCTATGTGGTGGCCAGCTATACCAATCCCGTGCATACCCATGGCACCTTCGCGGGCTTTCGGGAGATTGCTTCCAAGGACAAGTGGCTGCGTGTCCACAATACCCAGGAGTGGTTTGATTACTACACGCCTGGCAATGTGGAAGACCTGAGGAAGTTCTTCGACCATTATCTGCTGGGAGAGGATAACGGCTGGGAAGCAACGCCGAGGGTGCGCCTCGCTGTGCTTGACCCGGGCCATGAGGATGTAGTGAATCGGGTGGAGCAGGAGTTCCCCCTGGCGAGAACCGAGTACAAGAAGCTTTACCTTACGGGCGGGCAGGGGCTCTCCGTGACGCCCCAGAAGCAGGAAGATACTGCTTCTTATGATACAGCTGTCAAGGAGGCTGCTGCTGCTTTCACCATGACCTTTGACAAGGACACGGAACTTACCGGCTACATGAAGCTGCACACCTATGTGGAAGCAGACGGTGCTGATGATATGGAACTCCATGTGCAGGTGGAGAAATTGGACGAGAAGGGCAATCCCATCCCTGACAGGATGACGCATCAGCCCATCGTGGCCGAGGGTTATCTCAGGGTATCCCAGCGAGCCCTGGATGAAGCAAAATCCACGGAGGTAGAGCCGGTACTGAAGCATGACCGTGAGGATTTGCTGAAGAAAGGCGAGATTGTTCCCGTGGATATTCCCATCTGGCCCATGGGCATGAAGTATCATGCAGGGGAGAAAATCAGGCTGACGGTGAGAGCCTACAATCCGCCTTCTCCTGACATGGTGCCCGCTTTTGGCTCCGCCAAGATTACCGTGCCGGAGGAAGGCTATACCTATGAACTGGGTACGAAGGTGCCCATGAAGACGGTAGGAGGCCTGGACGGCAAGGAGCATGTGAAAAAGGCTGTGGTCCCGCCTGCGACCCGCAACAAGGGCAGGCATATCATCCACCTGGGTGGCAAATACGAAAGCTACCTGCAGGTGCCGGTAGTGCCAGAGAAATAAGCAAATAAAGATGAGGCAGACAAGCCGCCGAAAAGGCGGCGGGTCTGCCTCATTTGTTTTTAGATACGCGAAGAGGGACTGCCGCATGCAGCAATCCCTCTTCAAAGCAGGGGTCCAAAATGCCGTTCGCTTTAAATGTCTAAAACCTGCGGATAGCAGGTGGGTGCCCTAAGCCTGACTTCAGCATTTCGCCGTGGCGAACCTCCACCAGGATCAAATCGGATTCCCTATGAAATATGTAGGTTAGACATTGTTAAAGCCCGCGCACATTCCAGGCTTGTCCTTCTTTATTGGTATGATAGCACAAAAAAACACGCCTTGCAAGACTTGACAAGCTTTGAAAAGGCAGTATTAGAAAGAAAAATATAAATTTTTCCCAGATTTTTACGATTTGCAAGGTTATAGAGTCACCTGGCCTTTTTGCCTGCGGCAAAACTTGAACTATGGCCTTGAGTTGCGCTATAATAAGGAGGATAAAAGAGAAATTTGATCTTATGCATAAAGGAGAAATCAACATGGCAGTTACCTACAGCGTAGCCATCAGCTACGGCAAGGACCTGGGCTGGATAGATTACGATGCAGAGGCCAAGAAGGCTACTGTAAACCTGAATAACGAAGAAGGACGCAAGCTGACGGAGGAATATCTGAACCAGACCCACGAAATCAACGTGCCGCATCAGACCCTCATGGACTTCACGGCAAAGACCGTTGATCCCCAGGCTGACGAGGAAAGCTTCAAGCTGGCACTTACCCGTCTCTGGAACAAGACCAAGGTACACGTGGACTGGTCCAGGCCGGTAGACTATGTAAAAAAGAATCCCCGTTATTGATTTCAAGGCAGGCAGATTCCTTTGGGAATGCCTGCCTTTTGTGGAGATGAAGCTATGGCTGTAAAAGCACCAAATCCACCCACGCCGCCCACACCTCCCACGGTGCCAGGGGTGACGCTCTCTGAGGGGGGCTCTGTAACCCAGTCCAATGCACCTCCCGCTAATGGAACGACCAGCAAATCCACGGATAACGAGAAGCAGATGGAGGAGCAGGCTAAGGAAGCTGTGGTAAATGGCAGCGGCGGGCTGTCCCGCACTACGCATAAAAATCCCACGGCAGAGGCCAAGGCAGCCAGGGAGGCAGCCAGGGAGGCACAGCAAAGCGGCCAGAATCAGGCTCAAGCCACCATTGACACAGGCCGCAGCCAGGCCGCTCAGGCGGCGGATCTGGGGGGGAGTGGAGGAGTTCCTCAGGAAAATGGCAGGAATTTGCAGGGACAGGAAACGGAGGCTGCTTCCCTGCAGGCCAATCCTGCTCCGAAGTTTGACTATCAGGGGCTCACCTATTGGCTGCCCATGCTGGTGGCGGCCTTTGTGGCAGCTGCCTTGCTGGTGAAGAAATTCCTGCACCGGCAGGGGCGGAAGGGAGAGCTGACCAGGGCAGATATAGAGGCTGATGTTTTGGGGGCAGTTGACAGCCGGGAACTGCGGGGGCTCACTCCGGATGAGGTGCTGGCAAGACTGGCCGTTGAAGAACAGCCCCCACCGACCAGGCCGACTGCACCTGCCAGACCGGCAAAGCTCAAGCCCAAAGAAGCAGCCTCTGCCCCCAAGGCAAAGAAAAAGCCTCCTGCTCCTGCCAGGGCCAAGGCGCCTGAGGAGGAGAGGAAGCATTTCGAGGTGCGTATTTAATTTGTTTTTGCCTGGGCCTTTTGCCATTTGGCAGCAGCACGGTCAGCCAGATGCTTGGCTCTGGCCAGCTTGGCACTCTGCTTGCGCCATAACTGCCAGAGCTGTTTTTCCAGTGCATCCCGCTCTGTATCAGCTGCATCAATCCATTCAAAGAGTTCCTCTGCGTCCTGCAGGGGTTCTTTTTTTTCAGCTAAGCTGGTGACGGCGGTGTCATTTTTTTCAAAGGCTGTTTTCAGATCTTGAAACTCCGGACTGTTTGCCTTCGAAGTGCAAAGGCGCAGATAACGGGCTGTGTGGCCTTTGGGGGAGTACCTGCTGATGAGTTCCTGGGTTTCGGCGTTTATCCGCTCATATTCGGCCTGTTTGGCAAGATAATCCTGGTACTCTTTGGTATCATGGCTGCCGGAAACAGGCTGGCGGTTGGTGCCGCTGAGGGAAACTTTATCATTGGCAGCCGAAGGGCGTTTGCCTGTACCCGGCGAGGTGGCTGCCGGATGATTTTCGGCGGCTTCTTCTATGACGGCTTTTCCTTCAATGGCTGCAGTTTCCTCCTGCTCTGGAGTGACTGCAGGGGAAAGAGCGGCTTCGGTGTCCAGCAGAGGTGCATAGCGGGCAGCCGAATTGGGGTCCGGGCGTCCGTCTGGCAGTGTCCAGCCGAAGCGGGCATAGTCCTTGGCGAGACCGGTCACAGGTTCGTAGGCCTGGGCGGCAAAGATGCTGTCGCTTTTACCTGCAACTCCCATCGCATACAGGTAGGGCTTATAGATGGCCTGGTCGGCAGAGGCTGCCAGCTGCAGGGCCAGGCTGCCGGAGAGACCCTCGCCGCTGACTACGATGCGGTTGGTGTCCCCTGCAGGCAGGCTGCGCTGATTGCGGCGCAGGTAGCGGATGGCTGCCTTGTAAGAAAGGATGGGCTGGGGCGCCTTGCCCAGGCGTTCGCTGGCAGGCGGAGTGAGGCTCTGGGCGGCAGGGACTGCGACCACATAGCCGTGTGCCAGGGCCAGCAGGGCGAGATTGGGCTGGCCACTTTCGTTGCTGGCATCTGCCGGGGCGTCAAAAGTTCCCTCTGCTGCTCCATCTGCGGCCAGGGGCATGAAGATGGGGGCGGTTTTGGCGGTGAAGCGTCCTGTGCTCTTTTTCTGGAAGTAGGCTTCAGGAATGTAGATGTTCAGCTGTTCTTTATAGTCAGCAACAGGGTAAGCTGTGTAGTGGCAGCCTTCAAAGGCGCGGAAAGCCACGGGCTGACCATGCAGATTAAGTGTTTCCCGGGTGTAGCTGTCAGCATCGAAGTTCAGGTCATAGAAGGAAGGGGCAGCTGTTTCTGTGGAAGCTGCCGTGACGTCTTCGGCAGCCCAGGCAGGAATGGAGGAGAAAAGCAGGGAGAAGGTCAGCAGTCCTGCTATTTTTTTCTTGTTCAGATATTTTCGCATATTGAAAGTCCTTTCAAGCCCGTGAGCTATTTTTCATTATAGAACAATAAAGATTATACACTTTTATGGGGATTTTGTCGCGGGAAAATCTTTGCCTTTGGATTGACAATGGTTTTGACGAATGATATGATTAGTCCTGTAAATGAAAAGAGAATATGTTTGGATTGGGTGTCAATGACTTAATAGGGAAGCCGGTATAAGCCGGCGCGGTCCCGCCACTGTAACAGGGAGCATTTCGCAAAGTATGTCACTGGGGGAAACCTTGGGAAGGCGCGAAAATGCTATGAACTGGAGCCAGGAGAACTGCCTAATCAACAGTCACCGCTTGACCTGCGAGCGATGGGGATGGGGACTTTGCGACATTCGCTAGATATAGCCGGGAAAGACCCGGCAGTACATAGAACTGAATGTTTTTGGCAGAGCCCTTCTTCCCCGCCGAAGAAGGGCTTTGTGGCGTCATTACTTGTGTCGGAAGGTTTTTCCTTGTGGGAATTCCCATGGGGAGAAAGTTGCTCATACATTTCATTCAGTTCTATTAGCTGCCCATTTGGCGGCTGCCCCGGAGTGATAACCGGGGCTATTTTTTTGGACTTTCCTGGGAAAACTTGATATAATGTAAGCTATGTGATTATTTATCCCCTGGCAGGGATTTATTAAAATATGGAGTGTGAGTATCGTGCTGGATATTAAATTTGTGCGTGAGCATCTGGAAGAAGTCAAAACCATGCTGAAGAATCGTTGCAACAGCCTGGACCTTTCTGAGTTCGAGGGACTGGAGCAGAAGCGTCGTGAGCTTTTGCAGGAGACTGAGACTTTGAAGGCCCGCCGCAACACTGTTTCCAAGCAGGTGGGCCAGATGAAGAAGAACGGCGAGGATGCCTCTGAGGTCATGGCTGAGATGCGCGAGGTGGGGGCCCAGATCTCTGCTCTTGATGCTGACCTGAAGGATGTGGAGGAGAAGCTTCGCGATATCATGCTTCATATCCCCAATATGCCCAAGGAAGATGTGCCTATCGGCAAGGACGATACGGAAAATCCTGAGGTGCGCAAGTGGGGCGAGCCAAGGAAGTTCTCCTTCGAGCCCAAGGCTCACTGGGATCTTGGTGTGGATCTGGATATCCTGGATGCTGACCGGGCTGCCAAGGTGGCAGGCGCCCGCTTCATGTTCTACAAAGGCCTGGGTGCCCGTCTGGAGCGTGCCTGCATTGCCTTCATGATGGATATGCACGCTGACAAGCATGGCTATACGGAGATGCTGGCTCCTTACATCGCCAACAAGGACAGCATGGTAGGTACCGGCCAGCTGCCCAAGTTTGCCGAGGATATGTTCAAGCTGGAGGGTCTTGACTATTATCTGGTGCCCACTGGCGAGGTGCCTATGACCAATTATCACCGCGATGAGATCCTGGACGGCAGCAAGCTCCCTGAGCGCTACAGCTGCTACACTGCCTGCTTCCGGGCCGAGGCCGGCAGCGCTGGCCGTGATACCCGCGGCCTCATCCGCCAGCACCAGTTCAACAAGGTGGAGATGATCAAGTTCACCAAGCCTGAGGAGAGTTGGGACGAGCTGGAGAGCATGGTGGAGGCTGCCGAGGATATCCTGAAGGCCCTGGAGCTGCCGTACCATGTGGTGATGCTCTGCACTGGTGACATGAGCTTCACCTCTGCCAAGACCTATGACCTTGAGGTGTGGTTCCCCAGCCAGGGCAAGTACAGGGAGATTTCTTCCTGCTCCAACTGCCTTGACTATCAGGCCCGTCGTGCCAACATCAAGTTCCGCCGGGATGCCAAGTCCAAACCTGAGTTCGTGCACACCCTGAACGGCTCTGGTCTGGCTGTGGGCCGCACGGTGGCTGCTATCCTGGAGAACTACCAGCAGGAGGATGGCTCCGTGGTGATTCCGAAGGCACTGGTTCCCTATATGGGCGGCGTAGAGGTCATCAGGCCTGCAGAGTAAGCAGACCTGCTAGGGCGTTCGGGCCACAGGCATAGCAACGCTTCACTTGGAATTTTACCATAGAATCTAAGCTCCCACTGCACCGCCTGCGGCGGTTTGTGCCCGCTAAGATTTATGGTAAAATTCCACACGTTCCGCTTATGCTATGCCTGTGGCCCTCACTTACTTACCGACTATATATAAGGGGACGCTTTGAGCGTCCCCTTTGCTATAAATTTGCAAAGGAGACGAGAATGGCCAAGAAGAAAGTTTATGCGGTGAAAGTGGGACGGCAGACGGGGCTTTTCAATACCTGGGCGGAATGCGAAGCTCAGGTGAAAGGCTTTATGGGGGCTAAGTTCAAAGGGTTTATGACAGCCCAGGAGGCTATGGCCTGGCTGGCGGGGGCGGAAACACCTGCGGCTGTGCCGCTGGGGGAGCAGTTCCTCTTCAGCCCGGGGGCTGCTCCTGTCAGGAAAAAGCCTGTTGCTGGAGTGAAGGAAGCTCCCGCTTTTGTGGGAGAGGCTGACTATATCATCTACACAGATGGTTCCTGTCTGCGCAATCCTGACGGCCCCGGGGGTTGGGCGGCGGTGCTGACCAACCAGGCTACAGGACATGTGCAGGAGCTCTTCGGTGGTGACCCTTCCACTACCAACAACCGCATGGAGCTTACGGCGGCCATCAAGGCCTTGTCTGCCGTGCCGGCAGGTTCAAAGATCGCCCTTTATACCGACAGCCAGTACATGAAGAATGGCTTCACCAAACACTGGCTGGAGGGGTGGAAGAAGAAGGGCTGGATAACTTCCAAGGGGACACCGGTGCTCAACAAGGAACTTTGGCTGGCTCTGGATGAGGCATTCCACGCCAGACAAGTTGAGTTCCACTGGGTAAAGGGTCATGTTGGGGTAGAGGCCAATGAGCGCTGTGACCAGCTGGCCAAGGCGGAAGCTATGAAATATATGTGAGATGTGAATAGTAAATAAGACTTTACTATTTGGGATAAAATTGCTAGAATCGAAGGGTGAGAATGTGGAGGGAGGCCAGGCATGGCAACCAGGATACTTGAGACACTAGGCGCGTTTATCATCAAGCGCTGTGCCGAGCTGGGCACCATGGTGCTTCTCTATGTGAGCATTGTGAGGCAGCTCAGGGGACGTCTGCGCTGGCGTTCCATTATTGCCCAGATGTCACATCTGGGGGTGGACTCCCTCACCATCGTGAGCCTGACCCTGCTTTTCACCGGGGTGGTCATCACCCTGCAGACGGCGGCGAAGTTCATCGAATTCGGCGCTCAGAGCACCATTGGCGGCGTGGTAGCCATGGCCATTGGCCGTGAGCTTGGCCCTGTGCTGGTGGGTGTGGTATGTGCAGGCCGGGTGGGGGCTGCCATTACGGCGGAGATTGCCACCATGAAGGTCACGGAGCAGATAGATGCCCTGAGGGTCATGGCGGTAAATCCGGAGGGATATTTGATTCTTCCCCGCATGATAGCCTGCATGGTAGTGGTGCCCATCCTCACGGTTTTCGGAGACATAATCGGGGTGGCAGGAGGCTGGGCTACGGCGGTTTATTACTCTGGCATCAGTTCCTACACCTTTATGAACGGCATCCACACTTTCGTGGAGGTTTTTGACCTTACCGGAGGCATGGTGAAGGCTGTGTTCTTCGGCAACGTCATTGCTGTGCTGGGCTGCTATTACGGCCTTACCTGCCCCGAGGGGGCAGAGGGCGTTGGCCGGGCCACCACCCGCACAGTAGTGACTTCCATCATCGTCATCTTTATGCTCAATGCCGTATTGACTTTCATTTTATTTTGATGGATGTAAGTTATCATGATAGAATTAGTTGATGTCTGCAAGTCTTTTGACAAGAATATGGCTCTCTCCCATATAAATCTGAATATCAGGGAAGGGGAAACCCTGGCTATCATCGGCGGCTCAGGCTCTGGCAAGAGCACCCTGCTGCGGCTGCTTATCGGCCTTATCCGCCCCACCTCCGGCCAGATTCTGGTGCGGGGGCGGGATGTGGCAAATCTCAGCGAAGCGGAGTGGGACAAAATCCGCCTGCGCATGGGCATGGTGTTCCAGTATTCAGCTCTCTTTGACTCCATGACCGTGGGTGACAATGTGGCCTTTGGCCTTAGGGAGCACACGGATAAGAGCGAGGCAGAAATAGGCCGCATCGTCAGGGAAAAGCTGGCTTTGGTGGGCCTTGAGGGCGTGGAGCAAATGATGCCCAATGAACTTTCCGGTGGCATGAAGAAGCGGGTGGGCCTTGCCCGGGCTATTGCCTGTGAGCCTTCGGTGATTTTTTACGATGAGCCCAGCTCCGGCCTTGACCCCATCATGACGGCCCGCATAGATGAGCTTATTGTGAGCACCCAGCGGAAATTAGGCGTTACTTCGGTGGTGGTGACCCACGATATGGCCAGCGCCTGCCGCATTGCAGACCGCATAGCCATGATTTATGCAGGAGAACTCATTGCCGTGGATACGGTGGAAAAGTTCAAGAAGATACAGGACGAAAGGGTGCAGGCGTTCTTCAGAACACTTAGCACTGCGGAAAAGGAGGGAGCGGCATGAGCACAGAGGCCAAGGTGGGAGCCTTTACGCTGGCGGGGCTGGCACTTTTAGTGTCGGCGGTGCTGCTTCTCTCCGGAGTGAGCCTGGGAGGAAGCAAGGGGTACGCGCTCTATGCCGGCTTCCGGCAAGTGGTGGGCATAGAGCCACAGTCCACGGTGCGTCTTTCCGGTGTGCCGGTAGGCTCTGTGCGCAAGGTGGTCAATGATGGCGGCGGTGTCACTGTCACCATGGATATAAAGGGGGATGTGAAGATTCCCCGGGGGTCCCGGGTCACCATTGGTTCGGCAGGCGTCATGGGAGAAAAGTTCATCAATATCCTGCCTGCCGGGGCAGAAAACGGCTGGGTCTCTGATGGAGACTATCTCATCGGGGAAGATGAGAAGGGCATGGACACTCTCATGGAGGGCATAGACAAGACGCTGGCCCAGGTACAGGAGCTTCTGGGGTCTGTCAATGATGTTCTGGGCAACAAAGACCTGCAGCACTCCCTGGTGCAGAGCATGGTGAACATCCAGGATGTGACCAAGCGCATTGACCGCACCATGGCGGTGCTGGAAAATCTGGCTGTGAGCAATCAGGGACAGGTGAATGCTATCATTTCCCAGCTGAACTCGGCCACGGCGGGCATGGACCGCACCATGCAGAGCGTGGAAGCCATGGTGGCTAATCTGGAAACTGTGGGAGCAGACCCCCAGACGGCTGAGAACCTGCGGCAGACGCTCAGCAATATGGCGGATGCTTCTGCCCGGGTGGTGCGCATCACCCAGGGGCTGGAAAATGTAGTGGCAGATGAAAAGACCCAGGAGGATCTGAAGGCCACTATCAGCAATGCCAGAAAGCTCACTGAGCGGGCTGATGGCATGCTGAAGAAGGTAAGCGAGATAGAGGTGAAGCCGCAGGTTGATGTGCTCTACAGCGGCGGTGCCCATGACTGGAAGACTGATTTCAATGTAGATGTGGGCAAGAAGGATGGCCCCTATCTGAGGCTGGGGGTTGATGACATCGGTGATGAGAACAAATTCAATGCCCAGATTGGCAAGAAGTTTTCCAAGGGGCACTTCGGTGTCCGGGGAGGCGTCATAAACGGCAAACCCGGGGTGGGCCTTGATATTTATGGAGGCAAGCGCTTTCAGCTGGCGGTGGACGGATATGATCCAAATGACATGCAGCTGAGACTGGACGCATCCTACGATATTACGGGCAAAGGCACTGCCTTGGCAGCCCAGTGGGATCACGTCAATGATCATGAGCGTCGTCGTGCCTACTTCGGCATCAGGCAGAGTTTTTGAATAGGATAATCCCGGTCGGCAGGAACCGGCCTTTTTATAGAGAACAATAAAATTGCAATCATTACAGTAATTCAAGGGAGGACATTGTCTTGAATAACAAGAAGAATTTCCATAAAAAACTTACGGCCCTGGTACTGGGCGGGCTGATGGCTATCAGCACTTCCCCTGCCATGGCTGCCGATACGGTGCAGCTTGACCTGAAGGATACTGTGCGCATGGCCCTGGAGAACAATCTCACTCTCAAGCAGTATTATGCCAATGTGGACAATGCCCGTTGGAGCTTGTCAAAGGCCCGTCGCCAGATGGGGCCGACCCTTACCTGGAATACCGGGGCTAACCGTATCGGTGGCAGGGCGTACAGCGGCGCTTATGATCCTGCTTATGACTATAATTTCAGCAACACGGGCAGTGTTACCGTGCCCTTGTATAACGAGTCACTGCGGGCCAGCCGCGATTCTGCCAAGTATGCTCTGAATGCAGCAGATATGAATCTGGAGGACACCAAGCAGACTACTGTCAAAACTGCTACTACTCATTACTACAATATCCTGCAGTGCCGCAATCTCATCAAGGTATATCAGGATAATGTGGAGACCCTTCAGGCCCACTTGGATCAGGTAAATGCCCAGTACCGGGTGGGTACGGTGGCCAAGTCTGATGTACTGGCTTCCGAGGTGCAGCTGGCCAATGCCCAGCAGTCCCTGGTGACGGCTCAGAACGACTACGATGTGGCAATGGCAACCCTCAATAACTATCTCGACCTGCCTACGGACACAGTGCTGGAAATCAAGGATGAGCTGAAGTACACCAAATATGATTTTGACATTGATGCCTGCACCAATTTTGCCCTGCTGAACAGGGCAGACGGTCTGGCAGCCTACTACAACGTGAAGCAGGCTGAGGCAGGCGTGAACTCTGCCAAAGCTGGTTTCCTGCCTACGATAAACGCCAGCGGCAGCGATGCCATTGCCGGTGAGCGCCCCTTCAAGACCAACCACACCAGCAGCGATGTATGGTCCGTGGGCCTTACTGCCACCTGGAATATCTTTGATAATGGCGTGACCTCTGCTAATGTACATGCGGCAGAGGCCAGCCTGTTGAAAGCCCAGGAGGCATCTGCTCAGACTGACGAGCAGATCCGTCTTGATGTGCGCAAGGCTATTCTGAGCCTACAGGCAGCTGAGAAGAATATCCAGACTACCAAGGTATCCGTTACCAAGGCTGAGGAAGACTACAAGATTGCCCAGGTAAGCTATAATGCAGGTGTGGGCACCAACCTCAGCGTCATGGATGCAGAGGAGAAGCTCACCTCTGCCCGTACCAACTATTACACTGCTCTCTACAAGTACAACGTCAGCAAGGCCGAGCTGGACAAAGCTATGGGCATTCCCGTGGATCTTGATACAGTGAAGTACAGTGATGCTGCCATGGCCGGCGAGACGGCTGTCAAGGCACGTGAAGCAGGCCGCCTCAACGAAGGCGCTGTCTTTGAGACTCCGAAGGAGATCATCAAGGATGTATTGAAGGAAGGCCGGGCAGAGCGCAAGGCCAGGGAAAAGGCTGCCAAGGAGAAGTACAAGGAAGAAAAGGCTGCGGCCAAGAAGCAGAAGGAGAAGGCTGAGGCCAAAGAGGAAACCGTGGAAGAAAAGCGGGCAGAGGAAGCCAAGGCTATGGAGAAGAGGGCAGAGCCTGACACCGCAGAGATTGTGGCTGAATCCATGGCCAAGTAAGAGATGATGGCAAAAAGGGTGGGTTTATGAAGGGGTTATTGAAAGTCGGGATCGGGCTGGCCCTGTCTGCTGCGCTTTTAGGGGGAGGCGTGTTTTTTGCCGCCCGCACGGAAACTTTCATGCAGGAAGCAGGAAAGGCAGCAGGCAGCATAGCAGCCGACTCTCTGGGGACCGTGGCAGAGGTGGGCTCTGTTGAAGTCAGCTCCCTTCATGAACTTACCATACGCGACATAAATATTTATGATAAGCAGGCGGAAACCATGCTCCATGCCGATGAGGCGCGGGTGGGCTTCCGCCTGCTTGACGTATTTAAAGAGCCTGCCGAAGGGGTTAGCAATGTAACCCTGAAAGGCGTGGAGGCTGTGCTCACGGAAAAAGAGGACGGCAGCTGGAATGTGCAGGAGCTTGTTTCCTCCACCGGAGAGAAAAAGAAATTCACTGGCAAGGTGCAGGTGGAGGATGCCCGTGTGCAGGTGAGAAGCTTCCGTCTGCCTGAGTCCCTTTCTTTTACGCAAGTGGCAGGTTCTCTTGACTTTGAGGAGTATCCTGTGCTGAAACTGGAGGGCCGGGCCTGCCAGGGAGAAACTGACCTGGAGTTTGCTGGCACCATTGGCAGCGACAGGCAGATTATCCGGGTGAAAGCAGGAGAGGCAGAGCTGGATAAATACCTGCCCTTGCTGCCGGCAGGACTTTTGCCAGAGGAAATAGTGCTTGAAGGCGGGCATCTGAACCGGGGCGAGGCTGCAGTAGTCTACCAGGGAGGGCTCATAAGCCTTACTGGTTCAGCTGATGTCAAGGCAGGCAGGCTGAAAGCTTTGGGCACGGAGGTGGAGGACATAGAAGGCACAGCCTTCTTTACCGACAGCCAGGTGCTGTTTGATGCCAAAGCCCAGGCAGCAGGACAGCAGGCCAGGGCTCATGGCAAGGTGACCTTCCTTGAAGGCACTCCCTATCTTGACATAGAGGCATCCTCTGATGCCTTTGATCCATCTGCCATCCTGAAGGATATTCCCTGCCATGGCACGGCTGCCTTTGAGGCCAGGATTTCTGGCACGGCGACCGCTCCGCTGGTAAACGCCCGGATAAGCAGGGCCTCGGGGGAGGCCTATGGCTTTTCTTTTGAGAATGGCGGCGCCAAAGTGCGCTACGAAGATGGCAGGGTCTATGTGCAGGATGCTAAGGTCAGCTCCCTGGGAGGCACGGTGCAGGGCGAACTGGAACTCAGCGCTGCTGACTGGTCCTTTACGGGACATGTCAAAGTCCAAGGCATAGATCTGAAAAGTGCTGCCGCTGCCTTGCCGGAAGTTGCTGTCCTCAGGGATCTGACGGGCAGGGCTTCCCTGGATGTGGGCTTTAACGGCAGAGGGACTGACTACAAAAAAATGGCATATTATGGCAGCCTGAAGCTGGAGCAGGGTTCTTATCAGGGGCTGCCCATAGAGAGAGCAGGGACTTCCTTTGCCCTGCTGGGGGATGAACTCACCATTGATGCCCTCAGTGTACGTCTGCCACAGCATGGCGATGTGGGGCTGGAGGGAAAAATAACCAATCTTTACGGTGATTCCCAGCTGAAGCTGGAACTTTATGGGGGCCATGTGGAGTTGTCGCTCCTGCAGGCCCTTCTGCCTCAGGCAGATGTGAGCGGCTTCTCTGATTTCAAGGGCACTCTTTCCGGTACCCGGAGCAACCCCGACCTTAACCTTTCATTTTCTGCCACCCGGGGGGAACTTTTCAAGCAGCCTTTTGATTCACTGCGCTTTCATGCCCTGGGGAGCCTGGACAGGGTAGCCATAGAGGACTTCTCACTGGAGAAAAATGGGAAACAGACCTGGTATGTGGATGGCTTCGTGGGCCTTACGGGGGAAAAGAAAATCAACCTTCGTGCCGATACGGTCGGGGTGCGCATGGAGGATCTGGCAGCCTTGGTGGCCCCGGACCAGCCCATTACCGGCAATGTGGACAATACCATAAGATTCACAGGCACGCTGGACAATCCCCAGGCTGTTGGCTACATTCATTTCTATCTTGGCAGCTACATGGGAGTATTGCTCTCTGGCATGGATGGCGACTACTATCTGCAGGATGGCAAAGTGCGGCTGCAGGATTTCCACATCTACTCACCTATGGTTGATATGGATGTAAACGGCATGGTGGACAGGTCTGGCAGCCTTGATTTGCTGGCCCAGGTGCATGACATTGACATGAAGCGCATACAGCACAAGCTGCCTTATGAGGTCAGCGGTCATGGCACTTTTGACGGCAGTATCAGTGGGAGCCTGTCTGCGCCTGTTTTCCATGGTACCCTGAATGCGCCCAGCCTGACTTTGAACGGTCAGGAAATAGATAAAATCCACGGTTTGGTGGAATATGCTGCGCACAGGATATCCCTGTCGGAGTTTGGCTTTTTCCAGGGGGAGAATGGCTATTGCGGCCTGGAGGCCTCCTTCGGTACTGAGGATGAAAGCCTTTCCGGCAATGCCGTGGTGCAGGATTTTGACATCGGGGCCCTTTGTGACCTCCTGAATCAGCATAATGACAAGCTGGCAGGAAAGGTTTCCATGGGAGTTAAGCTGGGGGGCACGCTGGGAAACCCTGATCTCAAGATGCAGGGAGAAATTGCCCAGGGCACGGCAGCGGGCTATGATATCAGCGATGTGATTCTCAAGGGACATTTGCAGAACAGGGTGCTTTCCCTGAAGGAGCTTTCCGGCTACCAGGGGGAGGGCACGTTCTCTGCCAGGGGAACGGTTGATTTCAATCATGACGGTGAGATAGCTGCCAATCTTTCGGCCCAGGATCTTTCCTTGGGAATGTTTTCCAAGCTGGGGGGAATCAAGGCTGATATCACAGGTCGGGCTGATATTAAGGCGACTTTTGGTGGCTATCTGCATAATCCGTCCCTTGATGCAGAAATCAAGGGACGTGACGGCGGTGTGGCAGGTTCCACCTTTGACACGCTGGAGACAGTGCTGCAGGTGCGCAATGGACTTTGCGACATCAAGAGCATGCAGGTGCAGAAGACCGTGGGGGAGAGAACATATCAGGCCAGTGCCCGGGGCATTGTGCCCTCCAGGGCCCTTCAGGTGGATGACCCCGCTGCCCTGAATGACTATGAGCAGATAAGGCTGGAACTTTCCCTGGACAATGCAGATCTGTCCCTGCTGCCTGCCCTTTACAAGCAGGTGGATTGGGCCATGGGCCCCACCCAGGGCAAACTCCTTATTACAGGTACGGCAGCCCATCCCTTGTTTGATGGTGCGATGACCATCACTGGCGGGGCTGTGAAGCTGAAGGAGCTGCGCCTGCCTATCACCGAGATGACGGCGAAGCTTGATTTTAATGGGACTCAAATGACAGTCAGTGACTTTTCTGGTAAAATGGGCGAAGGGAGCTACCAAGGCTCTGGAGGCCTTCAGCTGGAAGGCTTGACGCCTGTTAATTACAATTTTGATTTTACGGCCAGCAGGCTGGATGTTCAAAGCAGTTTCTTCCAGGGACCTCTGGACGGGGAGCTCCACTTGCAGAAGGGTGAGATTTACGGCAGGGTCATGCCCAAGCTCTCGGGCAAACTGGATCTTCATGACTGCACCGTCTCAGTGCCCACCATCCCTGATACCGAAGGGGAACTGCCGGATGTCATTCTCGATTTCCAGCTGAATGTGAACAAGAAGGTTCATTTCTACAGCTCTTATCTCTATGATATGCACCTGAAAGGCGCTGTTCATTTTGGCGGCACCACCAGGCACCCCAGGACCAGCGGCAAGGTGGAGGTAGAGAAAGGCGGCACGGTCAGCTATCTGAAGACCCCCTTCAAGATACGCCAGGGAGTGGCATATTTCAATCAGGTGGATTCCTTCCTGCCCAGTCTGGACTTCGTGGCTGATGCCACAGTGGGGCGCACAAAGATTTTCCTGAATCTGGATGGTCCCCTGGGGGAGATGGAGCTGAAGCTTTCCTCCTTGCCGGAACTGAGCCAGACGGAAATCATGCAGGTGCTGACCCTGGGACGTGACTATGAGGCGGGAAAGAGCAATATCACCGCTGGGGATATGCTTTCCCTGGGCCTCCAGCTGACGGTGCTTTCAGAGCTGGAGCAGGCAGTGAGGAATGTCTTTTTCCTTGACTACTTCAGCATACACCGGGGCGGGCCTATGTCCGATTTCGTGTCTTCGTCTTCTGAGAGCAACAGCCGGGAAGATGAGTACAGTGTGGAAATTGGCAAGTACGTCACCAAGGGGCTTATGCTGAAATTCAGCCAGGGCATCGGCTCTGCTCACAAGCAGCGCTACGGTGTGGAGTATGATGTCAATGACCATTTCAGCCTGGTGGTAGAGCGTGAAGGCCACGATACTGTGGTTGGCTTTACCAGCCGTTTCCAATTCTGACTTTGAGAGAAAGGAGCAGGCTTATGAATTTCGGAGAATATCTGTCAGCTATCGCTGATGTCAAGCTGCTTGCTCCTGAGGAGGAGCGTCAGCTTTGGCGCCAGTGCAAGGCAGGAGACAGAAAGGCCAGGCAGCGTCTCATAGAATCATATCAGCCTTTGGTCTGTCGCGAAGCTATGCCCTGGCGCAGCCGTCCTGATATCATGGACGCTGTGCAGGAGGGGACGGTGGGGCTGATTGAAGCGGTGGAGACTTATGACCCTGAAAGGGGCGTGGCTTTCAGCCTTTATGGCATGCACCGCATCAGAGGCAGGATACTTGACTTCCTGAGGAAAGAGGGCGGGGCAGATACCCCCTGCCTGGAGTCCCTCGCCACAGAGGAGGGGGAAGAACTTAACCTCAAGGAAAGTCTGGCTGACAGATCTGCGCTGACGGTGCCTGAGCAAGTGGAAAACGCTGTTTTTTCCGAGCGCCTGCACCATGCCCTCGACCGGTTGCCAGGTAATGAGAAAGCGGTACTGGAAGGCATGTATCTGGGGACGGCTGATGCCAGGGAGATGGCGGCTGATCTCAGTGTCTCGCTGGCTCATGTCTACAGGCTGAGGGATAAGGGCATAAGAAGAGTCAGGGGAATGCTGGCCCGCTTCAAGAGCGGCTGGACATGAAAAAAGAAGGAAATGTGTTGTTTAGGCAAGAATAAAATAGTTTTCGCTGCCAGATAGAGCGCAAAGCCCGGATATGCTGATTTTTGCTTTACAAAATCACCTTTGCTCCCTGGGATTATATAGATGAAAGGGGGCGGGAGCATGGATAAGGACAGCAAGCGTGCGCGCATACAGGCGGCCCGGGACTGGCTGGGTCAGGCTGATGATTCGCTGGAGCGGGCCGATGAGCTGCAGGGGGACCTGAAGCTTATGCTGGCCAAGGCAGAGCTTGAAGGAGCTTCTCCCGGGAAAATAATCTGCAAACTGCGCAAGTGGCTGTCCCGGGGGGCGGCTCTGGTTGTAGCGGTGCTCCTTGTGCTGGCCATAGAAAACTGGCCCTTTGGCCGGGAGCCCGTGCGGGAAGATATTTCTCCGCCAGCGCCTGTCAGGAGCATGGAAAGCCAGCCACAGGAGGCTGAGATTGTTGCAGGGCAGGCTGAGGAAGAAATACATGGCACAGGGGAAAATCCTATTCCCCCGGGTGAACCGGTGGAGGAAAGGGCTGCTGCGCCCCTTCAGGTGCAGGAGCGTGCTGAAGCAAGGGAGGGCACCTTTGAGGCTGGCACCCCCCAGTCTGCAGCCAGCCCTCACCTTACTTATATGCCTCCAAGGGTGCCTTCTGCTGACCAGCAGAGATTGATGCAGGAGGCGGGGGAAGTATTAAGGCGATAAACTTCGTGCGAAACGTTGTTTCGCATCCCTAAAGGGACTAACTTCGTGTCGCTACGCCCTTACACGCACACTAAGCTCCCACTGCGCCTTCCTTTAAAAGGACTAGCTCTGCTTTGCAGAGCGTCGCTGTTTGTGCTCGCTAAGTGTTTATAGTAAAAAGTTCTTTGTATTTCCAAGGAATTTTGATATATTATTATTGATTGCAGGGAGCAAGGGGAGAGAAAGGAAAATTTTTGGCCCCAAGGGAAATGTTTAGGAGGTCTGACTTTTGAAGAAAAAGCGATACAGATATTTGGCTGCTGCGGTGGCTATGGCCACCAGTGCAGCTGTGCTGCCCGGTTATGCCTATGCAGCGGAAGAAGTGGCTGCCCAGCAGGAAACGGTACCTGCAGAAGGCAGTGTCCAGGCTGATAATGTGGCTGCTGATATGGCAGCTGTCAGTCCGGAAGAAGCTGTGGAGACAAAGGCAGCAGACGGGGCTGAAAATGAGACGGCCGCAACGGAGGAAAGTGCTCAGGCACCGGTTCAGGTAGACGAGCGCACCGAAAATTGGAATAAGAACCGCCCGGATGAAAAGGCTATAGAGGACCTGCTGGGCCAGTTCGAAGGCCAGACAATCGTGGATATCCGCTTTGAAGGAGCTACGGAAAAGACGGAGCCCACGGCCAAGGCAGCTGTGTCCATGCATGCAGGTGATATGTTCACCTCAAAATTGCTCTATGAGGCCAGGGACACCATTTACAACACGGGCTATTTCTATGATATTTTCCCCTCTTTTGAGAAAGTGCCGGAAGGTGTCATTGTCACCTTCCATGTGCTGGAAAACCCCGTGCTGACGGATATTGAAATCACTGGCAACACTGTGGAGAAGTCTGAGGAACTCTATGATCGCATGGGCGTGAAGAAGGGGGAAATCCTCAACAGCCGCATCCTGCATGAAAATATCCAGGCCATTCAGGAGCTTTACCATAAGGATGGCTACATACTCATGAAGGTCTCCGATATGAATATAGATCCTTCTGGCAAGCTGGTCATCAAGATCAATGAGGGCAAGCTGGAAGGTTATGCAGTCAAGGGCAATAAGAAGACCAAGGACAGGGTTATCCTGCGTGAAATGCGTCAGAAGCCTGGTGAGCCCTTCAACTCCAAGCTGGCCCGTCGCAGCGTTCAGCGCGTCTACAACCTGGGGTTTTTTGAAGATGTGAACATCAAGATGAATCCAGGCGTGGAGCCCAACGCTGTGATCATGGAAGTGGATGTCAAGGAACAGCGCACGGGTACCTTCGGCGTGGGTGCCGGCTACAGCAGCTCTGACGGCATCCTGGGCATGATAAATGTGGGTGACAAGAACTTCCTGGGCACTGGTGATGCTGTTACCCTTACTTATCAGAGGTCTGGCAGTGAAAGCGATGCTCAGGGCTTTTTGTTCTCCTATAGGCGTCCCTGGATTGATAAAAAAGAAACTGTGGGTACCCTGAAAATCTATAACCGTACCTATGAGTATTCAGATTATGATACTAGCGGTGATGAGAAAGAAAGCTATATGCGCAGGTATGCCGGGGGAGAAATCACCTTTGGACGCCCTGTCAGCGAGTATTCTACCAATTACCTCACCCTTAGGAACCGCAAGGACACATATGTAAGGCATGAGGATGATGGCAACGTGGTCTGGACGAATCCTGATGGCAGCATCCATTGGGGCTATCATGACGAGGCCTGGAAGAAGTACAACTTCGGCACTACCCGTTCCATTACCTTCCAGCATGTGACGGATACCCGTGACAATGTCTACAACCCCACCGAGGGTGGCAAGGTCAGCCTTACTGCCGAGGTGGCAGGCTTTGGCGGAGATTTTGATTTCCAGAAGGCTTCAATTGAGGATGCCCGGTACTTCAAGGTGGGGCATAACCGCGTCATTGCTGTACGGGGCATGCTTGGCTACGGTCATGGACACCTTTCTGAGTTCAACCAGTACCGCGTCGGTGGTCAGGATACCCTGCGCGGTTATCGTGATGACCAGTTCCGCGGCGACCGCATGGCACTTCTGTCTATTGAGTACAGATTCCCTCTGGTTGACAAAGTCCAGGGTGCTGTTTTTGCTGATGGCGGCGGTGCCTGGAGTGACAGATTCCTGCCGCACTCCAACGAGCTTCACGCCAGCGTGGGTGTAGGCATTTCCTTCAATACGCCTATCGGTCCTGTACGTCTCGACTACGGTCGTGGCGATCAGGGCGGCCGTGTCCACTTCACCGTAGGCGGTGCCTTCTAAGGCGGTGAATAGAGCCGTGCCATTGCAGGCGATAAGGTTATTTGGCTTTTGCCTTATGCTGGGCGTACTGCTTGGCGGCCGGGGGGAGGCTTCTGCCCGGGTGGAAACAGTACGGGCAGAGGTCACGTCACCACATTCCATGCCGAAGCTGGCCAGGGAGCGCATGGAAAAGAGCGTAGAGGCCATTGCGGTTCAGCTGCTGGCAGGTCAGGATATAGCAGAGCTTCAGGGGAGAAAATATCAGGATGAAGCTCTGATCATGGAGGTATTTGACAAGGTGCTCATAGGCTACACTGTTGTAGGGGCAGTCATTGAGCCGGAAAAAAATACCGTTGTCAGGGTAAGCCTGGTCCCCTGGGACGCAACTATCGAAAAGGTGGAACCAGTCATTGCCATTGAAGGTATGTCCCCTCTGGTGGAAGAACTGGTACGTCAGGATGCTGCAGGGTTGGGAGAGGTCTTTCAGCAGGCCCTGCTGGGGCTGCCTGTGGCGGCAGGTGACTGGACTGCGGGACTTATCCGGCAGGAGGTCAAAAGATATTTGGACAAGCATCTGCCGGAGTTCAGGGCGGATTTTGAAGTCAGTCCGGGCAGACAGACCAGAGCGGAAATCACTCTCTATCCTCGTCTGCCGGTGGTGCGTACCATAGACCTTGCCATGCGCTCAGATACCATACCCAATATGACCTTGCTGGCCCATCGCAGCGAAATGCAGGATAAATGCAATATGCTGGTAGGGGTGCCTGTGAGCTTTGTCGCAAGGCACAGGGAAACCTTTGAAAAGGCTCTGGCCCGGGAGTTGGACACAAAGGGCGGCCTTGGCCGCTGGAAACTTGCCACCCAGGTTGAGATCCAGCCTGGGGAAAACACCCAGATTATGAGCCGTTCCAACACGGAACGCTACAGGGTGCGCTTGGAGGGCTGGCTGGATGTGGGACACCGGACAGAGAAGGACCGCAACAGGGATTTGACCCTGCGGCTTCATGCGGGAGCTATGCTCTCCCCAAAGGACGAGGTCTTTACCCTGCTTGATGTCTATCCGGAAAAGCCTGATTGGGGCTGGCAGCTGGGCTATGGACGCAGCCTGAGCTCCAAGGGACGGGCAGAGATACGCTATGATATGCGCGACCATAACTGGCTTATGTTCGCAAGCCAGCAGCTGTCCAGACGCTGGCTCCTGCGCTATGAGTACCGCTGGGGCAGCCGCGTATGGGAAACTGCCCTGCGCTACCAGCTCCATGATTTCATGGCTTTGGAGTATGTGGTGGATAGGAATGACAGCTGGGTAAGGGTGATAGGATATTTTTAGAGCACGAAACGCGTGTGAGGCTGCATTTGCCACTGGCAAAATTTCCTCACATGAGGTATAATATCCTTGTTTCTGTGCAAGTTTGATGGAAATTTTGCAGCCCTCAAAGGGCAAAGGAGAAATGAAACATGGTTAAATTGGAAAAGAAACAGGTTAAGATCGTAAGCGTACTTATCGCTTTGGCTTTCATCGGCTCTGTGGTGGCTCTGGCCCTGACCCAGTCCGGTTCCGGCCTGGCTTCCGCTGCCAGCTCCAGCGTGGGTGTGATTGACTACCGCACGGTAGCAGCCCAGCATCCCCAGCTCCAGCAGGCTGAGCAGACCATGCAGAACGAAGTGCAGAATGCTCAGAAGGATTTCGAGGAGAAATCTGCCAGCATGAACGATCAGGAGAAGGGCGACTATTATCAGCAGACCCAGCAGCGTCTCCAGCAGAAGAACAACGAGCTCATGGAGCCTATCCGCCAGAACATCGAGGAAACGGTGAAGAAGGTGGCCGAGGCCAAGGGCCTGCAGGTTGTCCTTGACAAGGGCGCTGTGGTTTATGGCGGCCAGGACATTACCCAGGACGTTGTGTCCAAGCTGGGCAAGTAAGGAAGATAGCCGAATGGCATAAGAGCAAATACCGGGCCTTGGTGCTCGGTATTTGTCGTAGTGGGTGCAATCAGAGGAGGGCAGGCTTTGAAGGATAAAGAAGATTCATCCCTCAAGGGAAGTTCTCCGGGCAGTGAGGAAGAAGTAAGTCTCAAGGGGCTTTGGCAGGAACACCATCGCCAGGTACTGGCAGGGGCTGCTGTCCTCGTGCTGTTGCTGACGGCAGGCACGGGATTGGTGCTTAAAAGTGTGCTGGACAGAAATGAACCACAGGAAAATGTGAAGCCGGTCAGCGAAATAGCATTTGCGGATGCCCGCAAGGTGTGGCCGGCCCATCCGGATTACGAAAGGCTGCAGCAGCTCCGGGCACAGGCCCTCAGCCTGGAAATGGAACTGGAGGACTTGCAGGAGCTGCCATTGCTCACAGTGCAGCCCCCGGAAACTGACAGTCAGCCCTTCAAGGATTCTGTCTGGCAGAAGAACGCCCAGACCGTCATCGGCGGCCGGGTGCAGCTGGACAGGGAGCGCAAGGCCATAGAGCAGGATTATCGGGAATCGACCCGTGCTGCTTATGAGGCTCAGCGGGCAGCCCTTGATGATGAGTATCTAAATGCCATCCTCAACATCAATCTAAAGCTGGATAACCAGCAGCAGATGCACCATCCCTGGACCAAACAGGAGGAACTGGATGAGGAGCGGGCGGCCTGGGAGCAGGAAGCCCTGCAGCTGAAGCAGGAGCGCGGAGAGCGCCAGTATCAGCTGAAGCTCGCCTGGGACAAACAGGTGCAGGATTATGTGGATTCTGTCATGGCCCCCAAGCTGGCTGAGTGGGACAAGAAGTCCAAGGAGGCCCTGGAACAGCAAAAGGCTGAGGCTGTGGCTGCCGAGGCAGCGGCCCAGGCCAGGAATGCGGAGCTCATGTCAAGGCAAATGGCTCTTTCCCTGCAAGTGCAGCAGCACTTGGAAAAGCAGCGGCAGCTGGTGCAGGTGAAGCAGGAGCTGGCGGCGTTGGAAAACCACATAGCCAATGACATTGAGGGCAAGGGAGCGAAGGTAGCAATCCTTCACCACTACACCATGATACTTTCCGTGCCTATGCCCAAGCTGCAGGGGATTTTCCCCGGTGCCCTGGGCAGGGATTTTTCGGAATCCTTCTACGGAGAAGTCACGGGGAATCTTGATGATGTGACTGAGGAACTGGCGGCCGAGGTCCGTACCCTTGAGAGTTCGAGTAAATAGTAACAGATAAAGGAAGCTGAGCAAGAGATGAATTTGAAGAAAAAAGCCCTGCTGGTGTCAGGGATTCTGATGGCATCTGCCCTGCTGGGCGGCTGCGGTCAAGCCAAGATTGGTTATATAGATGCAGAGCGGGTGCTGAAGGAAGCTCCCCAGATCAAGGCCCTTGACGAGGAAGGCAGCCAGAAGTACAAGGAAGCTGTAGAAGAAGCAGAAAAGAAGCTGCAGGAGAGCCAGGACATGACACAGGAAGAGGCCCAGAAGGCACAGATGGATGTGCAGAGAAAACTCCAGGGCATCAACCAGTCCTACGCTTTGCAGATGCGCCAAAAGCTGGATGTGGCTTTGGGCGACATTGCCCGTGATGAGAAATTGGATGCCGTGGTGCAGAATGTTCCTGATCAGCCTGTAGCAGTGTCTGGCTGCATCGACATCACGGACAAGGCCATCGAGAAGTTGCAGTAAGAGCCACGGAGGAGCATGCCATGAAGAAGACTTTGCAGGAGATTGCCTCTCTGGTGGGGGGCCGGGTGGCAGGTGATGGGGAAATCCTCATTTCCGGTCTGGATAATATAGCCGGGGCCGGGGAATGTGACCTGACCTTTGCTGTTGACCCTCATATCGAAGAAGCCAAGGAATCTCGTGCGGCAGCAGTGATGCTGCCGGAGGGGGAAGCTGCGGCGAAGGACTTCCCCAAGGCTGCCATCTATGTTGAGGACCCCAGGGCGGCTTTTGCGAAGCTGTTGGAAATTTTCACCCCGAAGCTGGATTTCCCTGTGGGAGTAAGCGATAAGGCGCATATCGGCCAGGATGTGAAAATCGGAGAAGGGGTCATCGTCATGCCCTTCGCAGTGGTGGATGACCATGCTGTGCTGGGTGACAGGGTTGTTATCTACCCTCACACTTATGTAGGGCAGTATGCTGAGATTAGCGATGATACAGTTATCTATTCTTCCGCTACTGTGCGGGAATATTGCCGGGTGGGCAAGCGCTGCGTCATTCATGCTTCTGCCGTCATCGGTTCCGATGGCTTCGGCTTCACCACCAAGGATGGCGTACACACCAAGGTGCCCCAGGTGGGCAATGTGGTGCTGGAAGATGATGTGGAGATTGGCTCCCATGTGGGGGTTGACCGTGCTGCTATGGGGTCTACGGTCATTGGTAAAGGCACGAAGATTGACAATCTGGTGCATATCGGCCACAACTGCAAGATTGGGGCAAACTGCCTTATTGTGGCCCAGACGGGCATCTCAGGCTCCACGGAAGTAGGACATAACGTGACCTTCGGCGGCCAGACAGGCACTGTAGGACATATCAAGATCGGTGCCAACTCTGTCTACGCGGCCCGCTCAGGTATCATCAGCGATATGCCCGAGGGACAGTTCTGTGCAGGTTTCCCGGTGCAGTCCCACACGGAATGGTTGCGTATGCAGGCAGCCATGAAGAAACTGCCGGAGCTTTTGAAGAAGGTCAAGAAACTGGAAAAAGAGCTGGCGAACAAGTAATTGATAAAGGAGCTGCCCGGGGCGGCTCCTTTTTTGAAGGACGGCGGAGGTTGCTGCTGCCGTTGTGAGTTGTAAGCACTGAGGTTGATTATGTTAGCATATTATCTGGTAAAGGCGTTAAGCCATATCCTGTGCCTTGTTCCCCAGGGTATGAGCGACAGTCTGGGCAGGGGGCTTGCTCTGATGCTCTGGCCCTTTGTGCCGAAGAAAAGGAAGCTGCTGGCCAAACAGCAGATCATGGACTGCTTGCAGGTGGATGAAAGGGAAGCAGAGCGCATTGCCAAAGAGAGCACCCTGCGTTTCGGCCCTATGCTCTTTGAGGTGCTGCGCTCCCCTGTCATCAAGGAGCGTATGGACGAATATGTGACCCTCACCGGGGCGGTGGAGGAGCTGAAAGCCCAGGCCGCCTCCGGGCAGGGCTGTGTCATTGCCACCTCCCATTCCGGCAACTGGGAGCTGGAGGGAGGAGCTCTGGCCCATCATGGCATTCCCCTGGTGGCGGTGGCCAAGAAGCAGACCTCCCGGGGCATGGACAAGTTCATCAATGAGTACCGCGCCCTTATGGGCATGCACGTCACTTACAGCAAGGGAGTGCGGGAAATGTATGATATGCTGGGGCAGGGCTGGTTCATCGGCCTGCTCTCAGACCAGGACCCCAGCCGCAAAGACGGCATGGTGATGGATTTCTTCGGCCGCCCCACCAACTGCGTGGTGGGAGCTGCCACTATGGCCCGCTTCAAGGATGTGCCCGTCTTCATGGTGCAGATCCACAAAGAAAAGGACGGCCGCCACACCCTGCATATCTATCCTCCCCTGCGGGTGGAGAGGACCAAAAACAAGAAAGAGGATATCAGGAACACCACCCAGCAGCTGAACCACATGCTGGAAGAGCATATCCGCCGCTATCCCGAGGACTGGTTCTGGCTCCACGACAGATGGAAGTCCATGCGGGAGGAGTACTGAAAGAAATGAAAAAACCGCTTTCCCGTGTGAGGGAGGGCGGTTTTTTAGCAGGAAGATCCATTGTGTACTTGTGTGGCGCACAATGGATTTCGGCTACCATATCAAATCCCTGCTATACTTTTTCAAAATTTTCATGTATGATAGAATTGTCGTTAAAATATATTTTTAATAGCATTTTATATGGGTTCTCTGCCATGCGGGCCTGGGGAGGTCAGCTCGGCTTGTGCAAGAGAGGTCAAGTTCCAAGAAAGGATGTGGAGGTAATGAGGAGATTTTCGAGGCTTGTTTCCCTGTTGGCAGTAATGGCGGCGGTGCTGGTCTTTTCCGTGGCCAGCGTGCTGGCATCTCCGGCTGACAGCCTGAACTGGCAGGATTCCACCATCACTGTGACAGGCATGGGGGCACCACCGGCCAATGCCAGGAACAGCGCCCAGGCCCGCATGATGGCCCGCCGGGCAGCTGTGGTGGACGGCTACCGCCAGCTGGCAGAAATCGTGAAGGGCGTCAATGTGGATGCTGAGAGCACCGTGGAAAACTTCATGGTTACCAGCGATGTAGTCCGCACCAAGGTCAGCGCCCTGGTGCAGGGCGCCCAGGTAGTTAGCGAGCGCGCCACTTCCGATGGGGGCTATGAAGTCACCATGAAGATCGCCATGTTCGGCGTAAGCAACTCTCTGGCCGAAGCCGTCATGCCCAAACCTCCTGTGCAGGAAGTTTTCCCAGAGCCGGTGCAGTCCGTAGCTCCTTCCCAGCCTGCCTATGATGCAGGGGCTTCCGTCAGCGTGCGCATTGATGTGACTGCCAAGGCGCCTGCTCCCCCCGCTGCCAATTCAAATGCCATCGGCGGCTACACGGGCCTGATCGTTGACTGCCGCGGCCTGGGCCTCCGGCCTGTCATGAGCCCGGTCATCAAGAATGCCAGCGGCGAAAACATCTATGGGCATAAGAATCTGAATCCTGATTTCGTCATTGCCAACGGCATGGCCAGCTATACCACGGATATTGCTAATGGCACCAGGCGTGCAGGCAGCAATCCCCTGGTTGTGAAGGCTGTTTCTCTGGATAGCCACAACAGCTATCCCGTGCTTTCCGTGGCAGATGCCAACCGTGTCCTCATCGAGAACAGGAGCGCAGGCTTCCTTGAGAAGACTAACGTGGTGTTCATCCGTTGAGTTATGCTTCCCGCCTCCCCTTTTTTGGGGGAGACGGGATTTTTCCAAAAACGGGGCTGACCTTCCCAAGCTCGCATGATTATCACAAGGACGTATGTATGGCTCATTCCGAAAGGGGGATAAAGATGTACGCGGAAATTATTGGCAAAAAAATTGCTTCGCTGACACTGGCTGCAGCTCTTTTGCTGACGGCTCAGACCACCCTGGCCCAGAGCAGGGTGGACTGGGAGCGGCAGGTGGTGGCTGCTACAGGCACGGGCATAGCGCCGCCTACGGCCATAAATGCGGCCCAGGCTGAGATGCTGGCCCGCCGGGCAGCGGTGGCAGATGCCTACCGCCAGCTGGCTGAGGAAGTGGCCGGAGTGCAGGTGGATGCGGAGAGCACCGTGCAGAATTATATGGTGATGTCGGATGTGGTGCGCACGAAAGTCTCTGCCTGCGTGCAGGGGGCAAGGGTGCTGGAGGAGAGAGCCATACCCGGCGGCGCCTATGAGGTGACCATGGAAGTGCCCATGTTCGGTGTGAGTAATTCCCTGGCCGCTGCCGTGCTGACCAGGAATACGGTGCGCCAGCCCTTCCCTGCGCCCAATTGGGGCTATGAGGAGGACTACGATTATGCCGGGCCTGCCGTGCAGCAGCCTGCAGCCGGTTCTTCTGTCAGCATAGAGGTGAATATCAATCAGACACCGCCCCTGGTCATGAATGCGGCAGCTTACGGCACAGGAACTTATGGGGGCTATGGCACCCCCTCCTCATCAAGCTACAGCCAGCCCCAGTCTGTCACGAACCCTGCAGCAGGGCAGACTGCTGCCAGCAAGAAGAAAAAGAAGGAAAAGATGCCGAAGATTGAGGGGGACTACACCAGCCTGGTGGTGGACTGCACAGGCCTCAGCCTGCGCCCGGCCATGAGCCCTGTCATCAAGAATGAGCAGGGAGAGGCCATCTACGGCGCCAGCAATCTGGACTATGACTTGGTTTCCACCAAGGGCATGGCGGCCTATTGCAGGGGCCTGGATGTTTCCGGGGTGCCGCGGGCAGGGGACAAGCCCCTGCTGGTGAAATGCGAGTCCCTGTCGGGCAACGGGGTCAACCCTGTGCTGGCCCTCACAGATGCCAACCGGGTGCTGCTGGAAAATGAGCAGAGCCATTTCCTCGATAACATGAATGTGATTCTGGTACGGTGACATTAGGAGGAAGAGAAAATGAAAAAGAGTCTTGGCGTGATTATGGCAGCCCTGATGGCTTTCACTTTTGGCACGGCTTCGGCGGCGGAGATTGGCAATGACGGATTCGTGCAGGTGGAGGTGGAGGTCTACCCGGAGCCGGGTGAATCCCTCAATGACATGCGCAGGGTGGCGGTGGCAGAGGCCTACCGTCAGCTGGCTGAGGAAGTGGATGAGCTCCATGTCACTTCCAACACCACAGTGATAAAGTCCCGCCGGGCCAGCGACACTATCAATATTTCCGTGGACACCATCCTCAAGGGAGCCAGAATCAGCAAGGTGTACCGGGATAACGCTGGCGTCTTCCACGCCATTGCCAGCCTGGGAGTGTACGGGGGGCCAACTCCCTAGCAGGAGTGCTGCTGCCAACGGATGTGGTCCATGAGGACTTTCCCCAGCCCAAGATGACCAGCATGGAAAGCGGCAGCTTTGACCAGGGCAAGAGCTACACGGGCCTTATCCTGGACTGCCGGGGCAGGGGGCTGACCACGGCTATCTCTCCCGCCATCCTCTCCCAGTGGGGCGAGCGGATTTACGCCTATGAGAACGTGCCCCGCCAGACAGCCATCAGCTGGGGCATGGTGGACTACTCCGAGGATCTCAATAGCGGTGTGTCCAGAGCCGGTGACTCACCCCTCATCATCAAGGCTGTCAGCGTGTCCGGCGGCGTTGATCCCGTGGTGAGCCAAGCAGATGCAGACAGGATCCTGGCGGCCAACCAGACTTCGAAATTCCTTGCCAATTGCTCAGTTGTGATAGTGAGGTAAAGGCCATGAAAAAACTGACAAAACTGGCAGCAGCCGTGGCCCTGGGCCTGGCCTCAGCCTTGGCTCTGCCCTCTCCGGCAGAAGCGGCCATCCAGACTATCGAGGCTTCCGGGGTCTACGTGATGGACTCCAGGCTGGGTGAGACCACCGAGGCTGCCACCGGTCGGGCCAGGGAGGATGCCAAGCGGGCCGCCGCCGAGAAGGCGGGGGTCTATGTGGAGTCCTACTCCAAGACCGTCAACATGGTGCTGGAGGAAGACGAGGTGCGCACCATCGCCGCCCAGCTGCTGAAAATACAAGGGGAAAAGTCCAAGGTGGCAGTGCTGGAGGACAGCCTGCTGCAATTCACCGTTACCATCACCGCCCTGGTGGATGACAGCGGCGTGGATATGCAGAGGGCGGTCAGCACCGACAAGAGCGTCCTGTCAGAGGATGCCCGGCGGAATAGCGAGCTCCAGCGGGAGTATGACGAACTGAAAAAGCAGATGGAGGAACTGAAGCGCAGGTACGAGGGGGCAGGAGAAGCCCAGCGGGCAGAGATCAAGGCAGAAGCCGCCGCCAACACCCAGCGCTTCGGTGCGGCAGAGGAACTGGAGAAGGCCAACGGCCTTTTCGCCCGGGGAGACTACCCCCAGGCCCTTTCCGCCTACACCCGCGCCCTGGGGCTGAATCCCCGGCTGCCGGAGGCTTACAACAACCGGGGGCTGGCCTATTACCACCTGCGGCAGTACAGCGAAGCCGTCAATGATTTCAATCAGGCGGCAGTCCTGAAGCCAAATTTCCTGCAGGCTTACAGCAACAGGGGCATGGTGCGTCTGGAGCAGGGGCAGGCCGCCCAGGCCATACAGGACTGCACCCAGGCCCTCTCCATCGACTCCCGCTTTGCCCCGGCTCTCAACAACCGCGGCCGGGCCTACGTGGCGGCTGGACAGGCGGACCGCGCCCTGGGGGACTTGCAGCAGGCAGCCCGCATCATGCCCGGCAGTGCCGACATCCACAATAATCTGGGCAGCGCCTATATGATGCTGAAAAGTTACCGTGAGGCTGTGAATGAATACGGACAGGCCATCAGGCTGAACGGCAGCTTTGCCGAAGCTTATTACAACCGGGCCCTGGCCTACTGCAATCTGGGCCAGTTCATGGAAGCCCTGCCGGATGCCCAGCGGGCGAAAGAACTGAACCCCGGTGACGGTGCCGCCAGCGACCTGTACAGCAGGATAAGGAGCAAACTGGGAGGCTGAGTGTGATGAAAAAAGCCCTATATCTTTTGTCTGCCGCCCTATGCTTTTTGCTCTGCCAGGCCCCGCAGGCCCAGGCAGCTATCCATGATAGCGGCCTCCCCTATGCTTCGGTGAGATACCAGGCCGACCGAGGGACAAATTACACTGGCTTACCACCACAAGACAAACTATGGCAAGTATGTGGTGCTGTCAGAAAGCGAGAATGTCTATTTCTCCTTCGATTTCAATCCCACTACCAAAGAGTTCACCATGTACAGTGATAACGGCTCCGTCACCGCTGTCAGGAGAATGCTGAGCTGGGACAGGATGGAGTGTCATGAAACCTCAGGTACTGACGGCATCTACACCAGGCAGAGCGACGGAATGTACTGTCTTGATGGAGCAAGTTACAATATCTACGAACGCGCCCCCAAGGCATTCAATATCATTTTGGAAAGGAATGGGGATCTTACCTGAGAGGGAAGAGATTCCTGTTGGAAGCCGCAGCCTGTGAATCGAATGTCGATAGCAAAGGCAGACAGAAAACCGCCGGCCATCTTTTATGGTGGCCGGCGGTAAAATTTCAAAGAAAGTGAGGCAACTGCACCAGTTCGTGAGGTTAACCGTCATGGGGGACGGCAGTTCTTCGGTCAAAAGACTTGAAGGCGTTTTGGCAAAGTGCAAAGGAGTGGATTCTTCATGCAGATCATACATCAAGCCCCTCTGGCGGCCTTAGGGCTGGGAGCGGCGTTTACGGTGGTTTGGGGCGTGGCTGACCCCGTGGCGGCCTTTGCGGAGGTTCGCGTCATTGAGGCGGACGGGTACTACATCATGGGAGACGGGCCGGAGGAGAATGCGGCCGTGGCCAAGGAGAGGGCGCGGGCCGATGCCAGGCGGGCAGCCAGCGAGCAGGCGGGGCTGTATGTGGCAGGGATGACTGAGGTGAAGAAAGGGAAGCTCACCCGGGATGAGATACGAACGATTTCTGTCGCTGTGATGGAAGTGAAGGAAGATAATGTAACGCCGGAGGTTGGGGGGCACGGTGATCCAGTACCACTGCCGCATGAAAGCCGTGGTGGACACAGGCAGCATCACCGACCAACTGCGGCAGGACAGGGCAGAACTGGAGGCAGCGGTACAGCGCAATATGGAGCTTGAAAAGGAAGTCGAGCGGGTAAATGCTGAGATGACTGCTCTTAAAGAGCAGTATGGCAAAGCTGGCAGCGAGACAGCGAGACAGGAGATTCAGCATGAGGTAAACAGGAATGAGGTGGATTTCGAATCCAACCAATTAGTTGTGAAAGCGCTGGAGCAAAGGAGAGCGGGGGATAAAGAAGGAGCTCTCGATTCTCTGAAAAAATCGTTGGAACTTAATCCCAGAAATATTGCTGCCTATAACACTATAGGGGGGATTTATATTGAGTTGAGGGAGTATGCAAAAGCGGTAGAGATATTTCAGAAGTTGCAGTCTGTTGCCCCCGCTCATACTGCTTCATACGTAAATATGGGGGTTGCTTACGCTGAAATGGGAGAATACCATAAAGCTATTCCTTACTATAAAAAAGCATTGTCAATGGATTGGAGCGATTATAGCAGGGATTCGAAAGCTACGACGTATGCTGACTATGGCATGGTTTATTTGCAAATGGACGAAAGAGAAAAAGCCTATAATATGTTTCGCAGAGCACTGGATATTTCTCCAGAAAATGCAGATGCACTTGGTGGCTTGGGGCGTTATTACTACGAAATTGATGAGTTCCAAACCGCTGTGAAATATCTGGAAAAAGCAGTTGCAATTGATCAGTCTGACCCGAAAGATTATGTGAATCTAGGCCTTTCATATAGTGAGTTGAAGGAATATGCCAAGGGGAAGGAAGCACATAGAAAAGCTTTGAAAATTGATAGTAAGTGTGTGGAAGCATATGTTGGCTTAGGTTCAATATATAGGGATGAGAAACAATTTGAAAAGGCTATTGATTGTTACAATAGGGCAGTAGAATTTGCGAAAGATAAGGATTCCTTATATCACGCCTATATGTCTCGTTGTGTTTGCTATTGTTTGATGAAATCATGAGATAAAGCATTGAGAGATGCTGAAAAGGCGTTGGAAATTGATGAAAATGGGGAAGAGAGTGCAAAGCTCCATGAACTGCGTGACCGGTTAAGAACATTAGTGTAGAGAATTCATCAGTTTTGATGTGATTGTTTTCCTTAAAAGCCGTCGCTTCCCAAGCGGGCAGCAGCGGATGAAAATCAAAGGAAGCGCAGACGATATGGTATCAGCTGATCATATCAGCAGTCTTCGGTTTTGTAAGTGCTATACCCCTCATAATTATAAGAGGCATCGATGCCCTTCATATATACTTGGCGGTCATTGACCTTGGTGGTTAGAGCAGCCTTTAATAGCGCCTTGATTTCTTTGTCCCGAACAACGCTTCGCTCCATGGCAAAAAGATAATCTTCCTTATCTACCTGGCTCCAGTCAATAACCTGGCCCAGTTCCTTCTTTAGTATGGTATCAAGCCAGATGCGGGTGCTGCGCCCGTTTCCCTCACGGAATGGATGGGCAACATTCATTTCGACATACTTCTCTATGATGTGGTCGAAGCTGTCCTGGGGCATGGTATCAATGCTTTTTAGTACACTGTCCAGATATAGTATCGGAGCAAAGCGGAAGTTGCCTTTGGCTATGTTGACGTCACGTATTTTTCCTGCAAAGTCGTAGACATCTTGAAATAGATAACCATGGATAGATTGTAGGCCAGCGGAGGTGCCTACTTCGAAGTTATCCAGGAGCTTATTGTCATAAAGCTCCAAGGCGCGTTTCTTTGTCAGGCGTTCTTCTTCATGTGCCAGCTCTCTGGCGTCGCTGATGCCTAATTTGTTGTTCAACAAAGTTAACACTTCTTTCATTGGAAATGTTGGAGGTGTTGTTCAAGTATTGCAATAGTGTACCTTAATACCTATATACCCCACCACCGATATACTTTTATACCTGCATTACTTTTTGTCCAGCAACAAAATTAACCGTTTCTTCGGGCACAAAACTTTGCCCATTATATATAGGTTGCAGCGCTTGATAACATGAAAATTCCCCTTTCCTAAGGAATATGTATGTCAGACAAGTTTGCAACTATTCTTGATATTAGTATATTCTTCCTATATTTTACTGTCAATGACAGGTTATACCGTATATGGCAAAGTGCCAAGGAGTTGATTCTTTATGCAGATCATACATCAGGCTCCGTTGTCGGCCTTAGGGCTGGGGGCGGCTTTCATGGTAATTTGGGGTGTGGCTGACCCTATGGCGGCCTTTGCGGAGGTTCGCGTGATTGAGGCGGACGGGTACTACATCATGGGTGACGGGCCGGAGGAGAATGCGGCCGTGGCGAAGGAAAGGGCGCGGGCAGATGCCAGGCGGGCGGCCAGCGAGCAGGCAGGGCTGTATGTGGCGGGGATGACCGAGGTGAAGAAAGGGAAGCTCACCCGGGATGAGATACGAACCATCTCTGCAGCTGTGATGGAAGTGAAGGAAGATAATGTCACGCCGGAGGTATTGGGCGGCACGGTGATTCAGTACCACTGCCGCATGAAAGCCGTGGTGGACACAGGCAGCATCACTGACCAGCTGCGGCAGGACAAGTTTTGTGGAGACTGTGCAGCGCAACAAGGAACTGGAAGCAGAGAACGCCCGCATCAGGAATCTGGAAGCTGCAAAGAAGAAGCTGTAAGGGAAAAGCCGTCACTCCCATGCGGGTAGTGGCGGCTGAACATCAAAGGAAGCGCAGAAGCTGAACTAGTTCGTGAGGGGGCTCATTATCCGAAGGCCAACTGTTCGGCGGTCAAGGGGCTTGAAACCAACATTTCATTTTTCCCATTCGGCAACAACTATACAGTCAAGTTTGTTGAATTGTTTTAACTACTTGTCATTAGTCAGGAATAGTTGACAATTATGATATTGGGCAGCAGAGAGCTGCAATGCATCCATAGCTTTGAAGTAGGTATGGATGCACGGATTTTTGCAGCTTGGATTGCTACATCTTGATTGATGGAAACAATTTGGATGTTGCAGGCAGTCACAAAATCCCAAAGCGCTTGAACTGCAGCTTGGTCACTGGCACGATATGGCAATACCAAATATTCCATGCAAGTGATTGTAGTAAGGATAAAAGAATTGCTTCCAGTGAACAGAGATGAGAAAATTTTTTTGACTGTATTATGATAAAGAGATGCTTCATCAAGAAAATAGATCAGGGGTGCTGTATCCAAAAAGATTTTGTTACAATCTGTCATTTTCCCGCAACCCTTTCACATAGTCATCTACAGAGCCGTGGCTGCTGAACAGCTTTCCTGCACGCCCCGCATATTTGTTGATATCGATGGTTTCTTTGGACGGTATGGGTGAATGTTCATTTAGAATTGTAATGATTACTTTTTGGCCAGCGACAAAATTAACCGTTTCTTCGGGCACAAATCTTTGCCCATCATAGGTTGCAGCGACTGATAACATGAAAATGCCTCCTTCCTAGAGGAATATGTATGTCAGACAAGTTTGCGACTATTCTTGATATTAGTATATCCTTCTCATATTTCACTGTCAATGACAGGCGATGTCGTATATGGCAAAGTGCAAAGGAGTTGATTCTTCATGCAGATCATACATCAGGCCCCGCTGGCAGCCTTAGGGCTGGGGGCGGCGTTTACGGTAATTTGGGGCGTGGCTGATCCCATGGCGGCCTTTGCGGAGGTTCGCGTCATTGAGGCGGACGGGTACTACATCATGGGTGACGGGCCGGAGGAGAATGCGGCTGTGGCCAAGGAAAGAGCCCGGGCAGATGCCAGGCGGGCAGCCAGCGAGCAGGCGGGGCTGTATGTGGCAGGGATGACCGAGGTGAAGAAAGGGAAGCTCACCCGGGATGAGATACGAACCATCTCTGCAGCTGAGATGGAAGTGAAGGAAGATAACGTCACGCCGGAGGTGCTGGGTGGCACGGTGATCCAGTACCACTGCCACATGAAAGCGGTGGTGGACACAGGCAGCATCACTGACCAGCTGCGGCAGGACAGGCAGAGCTTTGTGGAGGCAGTGCAGCGCAACAAGGAACTGGAAGCGGAGAACGCCCGCATCAATGCTGAGCTGGCGGAACTCAAGGAAAGGTACAAGACCGCCTCGGAAGCCCAGAAGCAGGAAATCAACCGGGAAGTGAAACGCAATGAGGATGCGTTCACGGCGGTGCAGTGGCATGAAAAAGGTGACGGATTTTATGATAGAAAAGAATATAACTCTGCCCTCGAATGTTATCAAAAGGCTCTCAAAATGGCTCCTGACTATGCGCTCGCATGGGCTAGTATGGGGGCTGCCTACAGCGGCTTGAAGGATGATGAAAAGGGCATTGAATGCTGCCGGAAAGCCATTGCTATTGCCCCCCAGTGTAAAACGGCCTGGTGCAATATGGGAGCTTGCTATGATGGCCTGGGCAATGCTGGCAAAGCCATTGAACACTACCGCAAAGCCCTTGAAATCGATCCGAATGATTCAATATCTTGGAGCAATATGGGATGTTCTTATGAAGATGTTGGTGACCTCGACAAGGCTATGGAATGTCATAGGAAGGCCATAGAAATCGACCCGAAGAATGCCTATCCATGGAACAATCTGGGGCATATCTATGGTAAGTTGGGCAAATATGAAAAGGAGATCGAGTGCTGCCAAAAAGCCATCGAGCTTGACTCGGAATATGCAAGCCCCTGGAACAACCTGGGGGTGGCCTATGGGAAACTGGGGGATAGCAACAAGCAGCTGGAATGCCATCTGAAGGCTGTGGAACTCGAGCCTAAGAATGCAATAGCCCAATATAATTTGGGAACTGACTATTTCGCAATGGGTGCCTATGAAAAAGCTATCGAATGCTTTCGGAAAAACAGTGAGCTTGACTCAAAGAATGCCAATCCATGGTTGGGGATGGGAAGGGCATATGCAGAATTGGGCAAGTACGAAAAGGCCCTTGAATGTTATCAAGCAGGCATCAGATTAAATCCGAAAGACGGAGTGATTTTGTTCTATATGGCGATAGCCTATGAAAAACAGGGCAACAATAACAAGGCTCTAGAATTCTACAGCAAAGCAGTAGAACTTGATCCGAAGCATGCCGTGGCCTGGAACAATCTTGGATTGGTCTATTATAACCTGGGCAACATTGACAAGGCTATCGAATGTACCCGAAAGGCTTCGTCCCTTGACCCAGGCGTGGAAGTATACAAGGACAATCTGAACTTTTACCAGGAAAAGAAACGCTTTGCATAGGACAAACAAGCCGCCGCTTCCCAGCTGGCAGCGGCGTTTTCAGGAAAGGAAATAGGGGAAGAGGTGGACGTATCCTACGAAACAGTGAAGCGCATCTTCAGGGATGAGTTCGGCATGACCATGGAGGATTTTGCCAACGCCACCGGTGAACTGGCCAAGCTGATTGATTTGTGAGGGCAGCATAAATTGGCTGGTTAATGAACGGCGGGCAAGGTGTGAAATTCAGTGCAGAGCTGATGCCACATACAGGCGGCGGCTCTGTTTTTTTGTGGGCATGGGTCATAAGTGCTTGCATTTCTCATGGAAGTCTTATAAAATATATACGGAAAAATTTCGGATTTAATGGACACGCAGGGGGCACCTGCGTGTTTTTATAGCAAGTCGGGAGGAATTACTGTTGCAGAAGCAGACAACGCTGGCCAGGGAGGCTGCCTATACGGGGGTGGGTCTTCATTCCGGGCGTGAGGTACATATGGTGTTATGCCCGGCCGGGGCGGATACGGGACTGGTCTTTGTGCGGACGGATTTGCCAGGGCAGCCGGAGATCCATGCGGTGGCGGAGAACGTCACTTCCACTCTGCGGGCTACCACTGTGGAGGAGAATGGCTGCAAGGTATTTACCATCGAGCACCTCATGAGTGCCTTCCATGCAGCTGGCATTGACAACTGCCGCATTGAGATGGACTCGGAAGAGCCGCCGGTGGCGGATGGTTCTGCGCTTGCTTTCTTTGAGCTTATCCGGGAGGCAGGGAAGACGGAGCTTGATGCTCCCCGCCATGAAGTGGTGGTGGACAAGGTCTACCGCATTGACGATGAGAAGAAAGAGCGCTTTGTCATGGTCGTGCCTTACGACGGGTTCAGAGTGAGCTTCACCTCTGTCAATCCCCACAAGCTCATTGGCATCCAGTATGAGGACTTTGAGATTGACGAGGAGACCTATCATAAGGAAATCGCTCCTGCCCGTACCATTGCTTACGAAAAGGAAATCGAGGCTCTGCGGCAGATGGGACTGGGACTTGGCGGCACCATTGAGAGCGTCATCGTCTACAATGACGACGGCTGGGTGAATCCCCTGCATTTTGAAGATGAGCTGGTTCGCCATAAAATTCTTGATGTCATCGGGGATCTGCGGCTGGCAGGTCCTGTCCGGGGTCATGTCATTGCGGCAGCTTCAGGCCATGCCCTGAATACGGCTTTAGCAAAACTTCTTGCGGCAGCGCCGCGAGGCTGAGTATAGAAAGAGGGATATGTTTATGGAACTCGATATCAATGAAATCATGAAAATCCTGCCCCATCGTCCGCCCCTCCTGCTGGTGGACCGCATTGTGGAGATTGAGCCTTTCAAGTCTGCCACTGGCATCAAGTGCATCACCATGAATGAGCCCCAGTTCGGTGGCCATTTCCCGGGGCATCCCATCATGCCTGGGGTCCTGCTCCTCGAGGCTATGGCCCAGGTGGGGGGAGTGGCTATGCTCTACCCGAAGGAGCACCGCGGCAAGCTGGCTTTCTTCGGCGGCATGGACAACGTGCGCTTCAAGCAGCCCGTGGTGCCCGGCGATGTGCTGGTGACCAAGGCTGAGATTGTGAAGGTGCGTGGCAACTTCGGCGTGCTTCATGCTGACGGCTATGTCAATGACAAGCTGGTGGCTCAGGCTGACTTCAAGTTTGCCTTGATTGAGGATGAAAACCATAAAGCAGAATCCGGTGAAAGCACGGAAGCCTGAGCCTTCCAAAGCGCAAAACAGAGGATTTTGTTGTAAATAACTGATTTTAGCAAGTAAAACAGACCTAGTCTTTGTTCAATTCGAAGAATGCCCGGATTTGCTGTCATATTGCATACTAAGATTGAAAGTTTATTTGGGAGTATAAATAAAAGATGAGCAAAGCCGTTGGTGTCGGGAATTGCTCACCCTGGCACGTGGGTTTCGGGAACAGAGGAGTTGGAGCAGATGAGCGCTGAAAGCAAAGTAGTGGCTTATATACATGATACTGCTGTCATAGCACCGGGGGCACGGATTGCCAAGAATGTGGAGATTGGGCCGTACTCGGTGATTGGGGAGCATGTGGAAATCGGTGAGGGCACGAAGATTGGCCCCCATGTGGTTATCACTGGCTGGACCCAGATTGGCAAGGATTGCAAGATTTTCCAGGGGGCTTCCATAGGCGAGGAACCCCAGGATTTGAAATTCAAGGGTGAGAAGAGCTATGTCTTCATCGGTGACCGCACCACCATACGTGAGGGGGTCACCGTCCACCGCGCCACCGGCGAAGGGGAGGAAACCCGCATCGGCAATGACTGCCTGCTGATGGCACTCACCCATGTGGCACATAATTGTGTGATTGGCAATAATGTCATCATGTCCAACCTGGCCAGCGTGGCGGGCCATGTGGTAGTGGAGGACAGGGCTGTCATAGGCGGCATGGCTGGTGTCCACCAGTTCGTGAAGATTGGCCGCAATGCCATGGTGGCAGGTATGTCCCGCTTGGTGCAGGATGTGGTGCCGTACACTATCGTCGCTGGTCATCCGGCGAAGGCTGCGGGCCTCAACAGCGTGGGCATTGCCCGTGCGGGCATTCCCCTGGATGTGCGCCGCAATATCAAGCGGGCTTACAAGATACTCTACCGTTCGGGGCTGAGCCTCAAGGAAGCTATTTCTGTCATTGAACAGGATGTGGATTCCTGTGAAGAGATTGAGCATTTCCTCCGCTTCCTGCGCAATGCGGATCGGGGAATTTGCAGAGGCCGTCGGGATGGGGATAAAGAACTGGACTAAAATTTAGAGATAGGGAGCAAAGTTTATGGAAAAGATTGGACTGCTGGCAGGCGTAGGCAAGCTGCCTGTGGAATGCGCAAGGGCTGCAAAGCTTTTGGGCTATGAGGTTTATGCTGTGGCCCTGCTGGACGAGACGGACCCTGAACTGGACGAGGCGGCTACTGAGTGTGCCCATATCAGCATTGCCAAGCTGGGTGAGCTGCTGGCTTACTTGAAGGAAAAGCAGGTCGAGAAGGTGACCATGATTGGCAAAGTAACCAAGGAACTGCTTTTCTCCGGGAAACTCATCCCGGATGCTATGGCTATGCAGCTTATCATGTCTCTGCCGGACAGGAAGGACGATACCATCATGCTGGCTTTCGTCCAGGCTCTGGCCAAGGCTGGCTTCACTGCCTTTGACCAGACGGCACTTATCCATAAGCTGATGCCCCATAGCGGCACCCTCACCAGCCGCGAGCCGGATGAGCGGGAGAAGAAGGACATGGAATTTGGCTTCCGCATGGCCAAGGAAATCGGCCGCCTGGATGTGGGCCAGACCGTGGTGGTGAAGGAGTCTGCTGTCATGGCTCTGGAGGCCATTGAGGGCACCGATGCCTGCATCAGGCGCGGCGGCGAGCTGGCCCGTGGCGGCGCAGTGGTGGTCAAGGTGGCCAAGCCTGAGCAGGATAACCGCTTTGATGTGCCTACGGTGGGCAAGGCTACCATTGAGTCCATGATTGCTGCAGGCGCTACGGCCCTGGCTATCGAGGCTGACAAGACCCTGCTGGTAGAGCGGGAAGCTGTGGTAAAGCTGGCCGAAGAACACGGCATTGCTATCGTGGCTATGTGAAGATGAAGATATGAGATGCGGCAGTTACTTCGGTCTGCCGCATTTCTTTTTTGCGGGCTTCGGCGTTATATGATAAAATGATAGATTGATGGACGGAGGGATGGCCAGTGAAGATTATGCTCTCAGCAGGAGAGGTTTCGGGGGACTTGCACGGCAAGAAGCTGGCAGAGGCCCTTTTAAGCATTGACCCTTCCGTGCAGCTCATGGGCTTTGGCGGCAGGGAAATGGAGGGCGCCGGCGTGCGCCTGCTCAGAGACTTTGCCGACTACAATGTCATGGGAGTCTGGGAAGTCCTGAAGAATCTGGGCAGGATAATGGGACTTCTGCGCGAGCTGGAAAATGCCATGCGGGAGGAAAAGCCTGACCTTCTGGTGCTCATAGATTACCCGGATTTTAACTGGCGGCTGGCGAAAAAGGCCAGAGCCCTGGGGATTCCAGTGTTTTCCTATATCCCGCCTTCTGCCTGGGCCTGGCGCAAGGGACGAGCCAAAGACTGCGCTATGATCGCAGAGGAATTTGTGGCTATCTTTCCCCATGAGCTGCCTCCTTATGAGGCGGCCGGGGCAAAGATTTCCTTTGTGGGCAATCCCCTGGTGGATACGGTAAAAGCTGAAATCCCTCCGCAAAAGGCTGAACGGGAGTTTGGACTGCAGGAGGGAGAAGTGCCCATCCTGCTGCTGCCCGGCAGCCGCCGCCAGGAAATAGAGATGCTCCTGCCAGATATGCTGGGGGCGGCGAAGCTCTTGAGGGAAAAGCGGCCTGAAAGCCGCTTCTACCTGCCTGTGGCAGATGAGGGACTGAGGGAGCTGATAGAAGCGAAAATCTCTGCGGCAGGTGTGCCAGTTACCCTTACGGGCACGGAGCACCGCTATGCTCTCATGGGCATGGGGGCGGCGGCTATGGCCACCTCAGGCACGGTGGTGATGGAGGCGGCCCTTATGGGCCTGCCCTGCGTGGTGCTCTATCGTCTATCCAGGCTGTCTGCCTTCATCGGCAGGCTCCTGGTTCATGTGGATAATTTCAGCCTGCCCAATATTCTTTTGGGAGAAGGCTTCCAGCCGGAACTGCTGCAGGAGCAGGTGACACCAGAGAATATTGCAGAAAATATGCTGCCGCTCTATCCCGGTGAAGAAAAGAGGCAGGTCACCTGCGAAAAGCTCGTGGAAGCCTGCGCAAAGCTGGGGGCACCCGGGGCGGCTTATCGTGTAGCGGAAAAAGTACTGGCCTGTGCCAGACGATATATTTCATAGATTTTGAGGGAAGATCATCCATGAAGAATTACAAGCGGCTGCTGCAATATATGCGGCCTTATACAAGGCGTTTTATCCTGGCTGTTTTTTGCATCATCATGGCGGCAACCGCCAATCTTTACTTGCCTTGGATCATCAAGGACATGGTGGACAAGGTGCTGACGGAAAAGGATATGTTCATGCTGAATGTCATTTCGGCAGGCATTGTCATCACCTTCCTCATCAGGGGGGTTTTCTACTATGGCCAGTCCTATCTGGTATCCTACATTGGCGAGCGTGTGATCATCGACGTCCGCGAGGTCATGTTCAAAAAGTTCCAGCGCCTGCCCATGTCTTATTTTGACAGGCATCAGACGGGCGAGACCATGAGTTATATCACCAACGACGTGGCGGCTATCCAGTCCGCTCTGGTGAGCCAGCTCATAGAGATGGTGACGGAAGGATCAATTCTCATCGGTTCCCTGGTCATGATGTTGTATCTTGACTGGAAACTCTCCCTGCTGACACTGGTGATTATCCCGCTGGTGGGACAGGCTATGAAGATTTTCGGCCGCAAGCTCAAGCGCAATGGCACGGTGATTCAGGAGCGCATGGCAGATATTACCTCCCTTTTGCAGGAAAGCGTGTCTTCTGTGCGGGTAGTCAAGACCTTTGTTCGTGAGGATTACGAAATCAACCGCTTTCAGAAGCAGAACATCCTGAACTTCCAGGCCGCCATGAAGAATGTGCAGCTCACCAGCCTTCTGACGCCGACGGTGGAGTTCCTGGCGGCAGTATCAGTGACTTTCATTGTCTGGTTTGGCGGTTATGAGGTGCTGAATGGTGAGCTTACTGCTGGTGCGCTCATAGCATTCCTTACTTACGCTGTAAATCTGGCCAATCCCGTCAAGCGTCTTTCTCGTGTCTATGGCTCCATGCAGAAGGCCATGGCGGCAGTGGACAGGGTGTTTGAGATCATTGACTTGCCTGAGCCGCTTTCCGACAAGCCAGAGGCCAAGCCACTGCCTGAAATTCAGGGGCATGTGGTAGTGGACCATGTTTCCTTTGGCTATAAGAAGGATGTGCTGGCTCTGGATGATGTGACGCTGGAGGCAAGGCCTGGGCAGATGATTGCTTTTGTAGGTCCGTCAGGGGCAGGCAAGTCCACCATCGCTAACCTGCTGCCGCGCTTCTATGAGATTGATAGTGGTTCCATCAGCATTGACGGCCATGATATACGGGATGTGACCATCAAGTCCCTGCGGGAGCAGATTGGCATTGTGCCTCAGGAAACCATGCTCTTTTCTACCACGGTGCGGGAAAATATCCGTTATGGCAGACTGGATGCAACTGACGAGGAAGTGGAAGCAGCAGCTAGGGCAGCCAATGCCGATGGCTTTATACGTGAACTGCCCCAGGGTTATGACACTCCTATTGGGGAACGGGGACTTAATCTTTCTGGTGGTCAGCGTCAGCGCATGGCCATTGCCCGGGCTATACTCAAAAATCCTCGCATCCTCATCCTGGATGAAGCCACTTCGGCCCTGGATACGGAGAGTGAGAAAGTGGTGCAGGCGGCCCTCGACCAGCTCATGGTGGGGCGTACTTCCTTTGTCATTGCTCATCGCCTTTCCACCATTTTCAATGCCGACCAGATTTATGTCATTGACGGAGGCAAAATCAAGGAGCATGGCACACATGAGGAGCTGCTGAAGAAGAACGGGCTTTACAGTTATCTATATAATATTCAGTTTAGCAAGAAGAACGTTGAGTAAAGGGGATAAGACATGCAGTTGCTTTATAACATAGCGGCCATCATCGTCGTGGTGCTCATCATCCCGATGTTTATGATCCGCGCGGTGCGTGAACGGGGGTTCGTGGAGCGCATCAAGCAGAGCCTGGGCATTTTCCCGGACCATGTTCTTGAACCGGTGGCGAAAAAGGGCTGTATCTGGGTTCATGCGGCTTCGGTAGGGGAAATCGTAGCTACCAGCCCCCTGATCAAGGAATTCCGCAAGGAGTTCCCCACCAGCCCCATTCTTGTTTCTGTAGTCACAACCAGTGGCTATGAAATGGCCAACCGCATCATCAAGGATGCAGATGCCATCATCTACTTCCCCTTGGATTTGCCCTGGCTGGCGTCCCATGTCTTCAGGCGCATTGGACCACGGGTTTTCCTGCCGGTGGAAACGGAGCTTTGGCCGAATTTCCTGAAGACCGCCCGCCGCTGCCAGGTGCCCGTGATGATGGTGAACGGCCGCATCAGCGACAAGAGCGTCAAGCGCTACAAGTATATGCGCGGCCTCCTGCGGGACATGATTGGCACGGTGAAGAAATTTGCCATGCAGTCCCCCATTGATGCCGAGTATATCCAGCGGCTGGGCGCCCCTCCGGAACTGGTGACGGTGACTGGCAATACCAAGTTTGACCAGACCTATACGGATGTAAGCGCAGAAGAAAAGGCACAGATTCTCCAGGAGATGAACCTGGAGGATAACGGCGGCATCTTCCTGGCAGGTTCCACCCATCGCGGTGAGGAGGAGTTCGTGCTGCAGGCCTTCAAGGCGGTCAGGAAGAACCATCCCAAGGCCAGGCTGGTGATTGCCCCCCGCGAGCTGCTGCGCACTACGGAAGTCACGCATATTTGCAAGCGGGCAGGCTTCAAGGTGGCCCTGCGCACAGAGCTGCAGAAAGAGCAGCAGCACGGGGAGCCGGCTGACATTGTGATTCTCGACACCATTGGCGAGCTGGGCAGAGTTTACAGCATAGGCGATGTGGTGTACGTAGGCGGCAGCCTGATCACCCACGGCGGCCACAACATCCTTGAGCCGGCGGCTCATGGCAAGGCCATCATCGTGGGCCATTATATGTTCAATTTCAAGGACACCCATGCCCTCTTCAGGAAGCGCAATGCCTGCATTACTGTGGAGAACGCTGAGGGGCTGGCCAGGGAAACCGCCCGCCTTTTTGATGAGCCCGAGGAACGCCACCGCATGGAGGCGGAGACTCTGGCTATCGTGGCCGAGAACAAGGGGGCTTCCCGCAAGTCTGCCCTGATCCTGCGGGAGACCATCGAGCGCTTTGAGCGGGAGCAGGCTTCCAAGGGTTCCAGCGTCAAGTCCACCCAGAAGATTGCCAACCTCCAGACCTACTTCGTGGATCTGGTGCACAGCAAGGATGTGGACGGCATAGGGCAGAACATCCTCATGGGAATCCTCTATCTGCTGTCCCTGGTTTATCGCGGGCTGGTGAATTTCAAGCTGGCGCTTTTCAAGCTGGGGGTATTCCGCACCAGGAGCCTTGACTGCTTTGTCATCAGCCTGGGCAACATCACCGTGGGCGGCACGGGCAAGACGCCTACCGCCCAGAGATTGGCCCGGGATATCCGGGATATGGGCTACCGGGTGGTAATCCTCAACAGGGGCTACCGGGCTAAATGGCATGGCAAGGTGGGCATTGTGTCTGACGGCAGCAACCTGCACATGAGCGCTGCTGAGGCAGGCGACGAGGCCTTCATGCTTGCCAAGCATCTGCCCGAAGTTCCCGTGCTGATTGGTGCTGAAAGAGCTGAGACTGGCCGCTATGCCATCGAGCACTTCGGCGCTGAGGTGGCTATCCTGGACGACGGCTATCAGCACTGGCAGCTGGCAAGAGATATGGACATAATCCTCATTGATGCGGTGAATGTCTTCGGCAATGGCTATATGCTGCCGCGAGGCACTCTGCGCGAGCCTATGCCTCACCTGAACCGCAGCCATGTCTGCCTGATGACCAAAGTGGATCAGGCGGCGGCAGGTTCCCGCGAGTATATCCGGGAAACCATGGAGAGCTATAATCCTGAGGCCAAGATTGTGGAGAGCATCCATCAGCCCCGCTGCTTTATCCCCCTGCCGGACTGGTATGTGGATATTGCAGGTGATGGCATTCCGGTGACGGAAATGAAGGGCAAGCGCATTGTGGCGGTGTCAGCCATCGGCAATCCCGCTTCCTTTGAGCAGACCCTGGAGGATCTGGGCACGGAGATTATCGAGAGCCTCCGCTATCCCGACCACCACGATTACACCATGCAGGAAATGCAGGATGTGCTGAGGCGCGCTGAGAGCCAGGGAGCCGAAGCCATTGTCATCACAGAAAAGGATGCGGTGAAGATTCCCGCAGAAGTCATACAGTCCCGCTGGCCTATTCCCGTCTACGTCATCTGTGTGGAGGTCAATTTCCAGGAAGGCGGGGAGGAGTTCTACAGCCTGCTGAAGGCAAAATTGCAGGATAAATTGGGGAACCGCTAAAGGAGATATCAGTTATGAAGGTACTTTGTGTGATACCAGCCCGCTACGCCTCAACCAGGCTGCCGGGCAAACCGCTGAAGGATATTGCGGGCAAGCCCATGGTGGTGCGGGTCTACGAGAGGGCAAGTCTTGCCAGCCTGGTTGATGAAACCCTGGTGGCAACCGATGATGAGCGCATCAAGAGCGCTGTGGAGGCCGCCGGCGGCAAGGCCATGCTCACCAGAGCTGACCATGCCACTGGCACTGACAGGCTGGCAGAGGTGGCAGAGGCTTACCCGGAGATTGACCTGATTGTCAATGTGCAGGGAGATGAGCCTTTGATAGAGCCGGGACTCATAGACGAATTGGCGGCGCTCTTCAAGGATGACCCGGCCCTTGCCATGGCTACGGTCAAGACCGAGATGAAAGACGCTGAGGAGCAGAAGAATCCCAACAATGTCAAGGTGGTCTGTGACAAGGAGGGCTACGCGCTGTACTTCTCAAGGTCGCTTATGCCTTATCCGCGCAAAAGCGGCTGCCCGGTTTACAAGCATATCGGCATTTACGCTTACCGCCGGGATTTCCTGCTGAATTATGCCAGGATGGAGCCGACTCCGCTGGAGCAGGCTGAGTCCCTGGAGCAGCTTCGCGCCCTGGAAAACGGCTATCGCATCAAGGTAGTGGAGACTCATGCCAGCTTCGTGGGCGTGGACACGGCAGAGGACCTGGAAAGGGTCAATGAAATTTACAGGAATATGTGATAAAATAAGCACTAGGTTTGTGTTTATGAAATAATGGAAGGAGAATCATCATGAATAAAGTCAAGGTCGGCAGCTTCGAGATCGGCGGCGGCGAGCCTTTGGCCCTGCTGGCAGGCCCCTGCGTGCTGGAGAGCCTGGACCGTTGTCTCTACATTGGCCGCACCATCAAGGATATCTGCGGCAGGCTGGGGATTCCTTATGTGTTCAAGGCTTCCTTTGACAAGGCCAACCGTTCCTCCTTCCACAGCTTCCGCGGCCCGGGTATGAAGAAGGGCCTGGAGATGCTGGAGACTATCAAGAAGGAACTGGATGTGCCGGTGGTGACTGATATCCACGAGCAGAATCAGGCCAAGCCCGTGGCGAAAGTGGCTGATATCCTGCAGATTCCCGCCTTCCTTTCACGCCAGACTGACCTGCTGCACGCTGCTGCCCAGACAGGCCGGGTGGTGAATGTGAAGAAGGGCCAGTTCCTGGCTCCCAAGGATATGCGCAATGTGGTGGACAAGCTCCACGAGTCCGGCTGTGACCAGATGATGCTCACGGAGCGCGGTGCTTCCTTTGGCTACAACAATCTGGTAGTGGATATGCGTTCCCTGCCCATTATGCGTTCTTTTGGCTATCCTGTAGTTTTTGACGGCACCCATAGTGTGCAGCTTCCCGGTGGGGCAGGCACCACTTCTTCCGGCAACCGGGAGTATGTGGAGTATCTGGTAAGGGCTGCCGTAGGCGTGGGCATTGACGCCCTCTTCCTGGAAGTCCATGACAATCCGGAAGAAGCACTGTCCGATGGTGCCAATATGGTATATCTGGACAAGCTGGAAGACCTCTTGAAGGATGCTCTGGCTATCCATGAAATCGTGCGCAAGAAACTTTAAGATATAGTTCTGTCATAGAAGGAGACACAGCCATGTCCATGATAACGGAGAAAGCTATAGAGACCCTTGAGATAGAGGCAGGGGCAGTGGAGGCTCTGAAGGAACGCATCGACGCTGAGTTTGAGGCAGCAGTCCAGTGCATACTGGACTGCCAGGCCAGGGTGGTGGTTACAGGCATGGGCAAGTCCGGCCATATCGGCAGGAAGATTGCCGCCACTCTCGCCAGCACCGGCACCCCCTCTTTCTTCATGCACCCCGGTGAGGCTTTCCACGGAGATCTGGGCATGGTGACGGAAAAGGACGTTGTCATTGCCATTTCCAATAGCGGCGAAAGCTCTGAGGTAGTGAATATCCTGCCCATTATCCGCCGCATCGGGGCTGCCATCATTGCCTTCTGCGGGCGTAGGGATTCCAACCTGGGCCGTCATGCCGACCATTTCATTGATATCGGCGTGGAAAGGGAAGCCTGTCCTTTGGGGCTGGCTCCCACGGCCAGCACCACGGCTACCCTGGCCATGGGTGATGCCATGGCCATGGCCCTTATGAGCGCCCGCAACTTCACCAGCCAGGATTTTGCCATGTTCCACCCTGGCGGGGCTTTGGGCCGGAAGCTCTTGCTGAAGGTGGAGAATGTCATGCACACTGGGGAGGACAATCCTATCATCACGGCGGACAAAACGGCCAAGGATGCCCTGTTCATCATGACGGACAAGGGCCTGGGGGCTGTTTCTGTGGTGGACGCAGATGGCAAGTTCATCGGCTTGATTACAGACGGCATTATCCGTCGTGCTCTGGCCAAGGATTACAAATTCCTGGATGAGCCGGTGAAGGCCATCATGTTTGAGACGCCTCTTACCATTTCCAAGGACAAGCTGGCGGCTGCAGCCCTCTCCGTCATGGAGAAGCACAAGCCCCGCCCGGTTACGGTGCTGCCGGTTATCGACAGCGACAACACACCTGTGGGCATTGTCCATCTGACGGATTTGCTGCGCCAGGGCGTTGTGTGATAAGTCTTGGTTACGCTAAGGCGTTCGGGAAAGGGGCATGACAACGCTTCACTTGGACTTTTTCCATAGAATCTAAGCTCCCGCTGCACTTTGCTCTGCTTCGCAGAGCGAAGCTTGCGCTCGCTAAGATTTATGGAAAAATTCCACACGTTCCGCTTATGCCGTGCCCCTGTCCCTCACTTACTTTGGATAAGCGAGGCATAAAGCTATGGAAATAAAAGCAGAAGCTCTGGAAAGGGCAAAGAAAATAAAGCTCATCATCTTCGATGTAGACGGCGTTATGACTGATGGCGGCATTTATGTGGGGGCCGAAGGGGAACTTTACAAGCCCTTCAACTGCAAGGATGGGCTGGGCATTACCCTGGCTCATCGCTCCGGACTGCGCACGGCCATAATCACCGGGCGCGAGTCTAAACAGCTGGCCTATCGGGCTGGCGAGCTCCATATAACGGAAGTCATGCAGGGGCACCGCAACAAGCGGGGGGCCTATAAGGAGCTCAAGGACAGGCAGGGGCTGACAGATGCGGAAATCGCTTATGTTGGTGATGACCTCATTGACCTGCCCGTCATGCTCCAGGTTGGCCTGCCTATGGCTGTAGCTGATGCCGTGACCGAAGTGCAGGAGGCTTCATTGGTGATTTCCAGCAAGCCGGGAGGGCACGGTGCCATCCGCCAGCTCTTGGAGTTCATTTTGAAGTCTCAGGGAAAATGGGAAGCTATTGTGGCGTCCTTTCAGGATGTAAATGAACAGATTGATAATATTGCAACCCCTACGGAGGCGTTGCAGCAGTGATGGGAGAGTTCGGTCCATGCAGTATAAATTGGTAATGTTCATGAGCAGGGTCTGCTGCTGTCTGCCCCATGGCCTGCTTATGGCTGCAGGCAGGGTGTTGGGAAATCTCTACTATCTCCTGATCAAGAAGCAGAGGGAAAGAGCTGTGGCCCAGATGATGCCCGCCCTGGGTGTCAGCGAGACAGAAGCAAGGAAACTGGTAAAGGAATCATTTGTTAATCTGGCGCGAAACGTGCTGGAAATCCTCTATATGCCCGCTCTTACCAAGGAAAACTTTTCCAAATATGTGGAGATTGACCATTTGGAGCGCATGCAGGCAGCTATTGCCGAGGGCAAGGGGGTCGTTGTGCTCACGGGGCATATCGGCACCTGGGAGTGGCTGTCTGCTGCCTTTACCATGAATGACCTGCCTGTCACTGCCATTGCCAAGCCCCAGCCCAATATCCAGTACACCAATGCGCTGGATGACCTCAGAAAGACCATCAACGTGCAGATTTTTTCCCGTGGCACCAGCGAGCTCATGGCGGCAGCCAGGGCTTTGAAGGCTGGTAAGATCCTGGGGTTCCTGGCCGATCAGGACGGTGGACCGGGCGGAGCGCTGATAGATTTTTTGGGAAAGCCTGCTGCCACTCCTATGGGGCCTGCGGTCTTTGCCCGGAAGTTCCATGCTCCTGTACTGCCGGCTTTTATCATCAGGCAGCCGAACGGCAGGCACAAAGTCATTATCAAGGAAGTCATGCGTTATAAGGATACGGGGGACCCTGACAAGGACCTCTATGATTTTACCGTTGAGATGACCAGGATCTTGGAGAGCGTCATTCGCGAGAATCCCACCCAGTGGCTCTGGTTCCAGAAGCGCTGGAACACTGCCCCGGAGCAGATGAAATCAGGCAAGCACCACACGTCCCTGTCCAAGGAGGAAAAGGCATGAATAATAAAGCCAAGGCTCTGGTGGCAGGCATTGCCATGCTGGCAGTGGGGCTGATTGTTTGGGCGGTAGCCACGGTGCCGGAGGTACCAAAAGAAGTGCCCCAGCCCGAAAAAAAGGTCATGAGCTATGATGGCAATACCCTCAGCGAGGAAAAGGGCGGCAGAAAGCTTTGGGACCTGACTTCTGAGCATATTGAAGTGGATGCTGATACCCAGGATGTGACTATGCAGGGCATCACTGGCCACTTCTATGCCGAGGACGGCAAGGTGGCTGAGTTGAAAGCCGACAGCGGCGTCTATGGGGGCAAGACCAGGGACGTAAAGCTCACGGGGAACATCATCATCACCTACAGTGACGGTGCCATTCTCACCAGCAAGGAATTGGATTGGAAGAATAAGGAAGAAATCCTTACTGCCCTGGGAGATGTGAAATCTGTCCGGGAAGACCTGCTGATCACCGCTGACAAAATCGAAAGCAGCGAGAGCTTCAACAAGATAAAGGCCATGGGGCATGCTCATCTTGAGCGCAACGAGGAAAAGGCCAAAGCCATGGCGGAGGAAATGAAGAAGTCGGGAGGCAAAGCTGATGAATAAAATGAAAATAATAGGAGCAGGGCTGGCCTTCAGCCTGCTGGCAAGTTCCCTGGCGCTGGCGGCAGACAACAAGGAGCCTGCTTCACTGGATGCTGATACCGTGGAATACGATATGCGCACCGGCGAAGTGGTGGCCACGGATAATGTGCTGATGAAGCGCGGTGATGCCAAGGTTACGGGAACAAAGGCCACCTACAATATCAAGACCATGGCCGGCTCTGTCATCGGCAATGTCATTGCTGTCAAGGGTGATATGCGCATTACCTGCGACCAATTGATTTCTGAGGGACAGGATCACATGATGGCAATGGGCAGCGTTCACGGCACACAGCAGGACAGGGAGTTCAAAGGGGAAAGGGTAGATTACTATCCCACCCAGAATGATTACATCAGGCTGGATAATGGCGGCACTGCCAGCAGCAAGGATGGCTTCTTCAGGGCAGATTTCCTTGAAGGCTGGCTGAAGGATGAGCACTATGTTGGGGTAGGCAATGCCTATGTCAACAGTCCTACCAAGGATTTGGAAGCCGGCGGCGACCGGGTGGATTATTATGGCAAGGATGAAGGCAAGGCCGTCATGACTGGTCATGCCTGGGCCGTGCAGGATAACAACACCCTGCGTGGCAACAAGCTGACCCTTTACATGGCAAAGGACGGCTCGGCCAAGGCAGCACAGTAACAGTATTGGAGTGGAGGACTTAGCTTTGCATATCGAAGCCAAGAACCTGGTGAAAAGGTTCAAGGACCGTACCGTAGTTGACCGTGTGTCCCTGCGGGTGGAAAAAGGCGAGATAGTTGGTCTTTTGGGCCCTAACGGTGCCGGCAAAACCACCAGCTTTTACATGATAGTGGGCCTTGAGAAGCCCGATTCCGGAGAGGTGAATCTGTCCGGGGTCAATATTGCCGGTATGCCCATGTACCGCCGTGCGCGGCTGGGCATTTCTTATCTGCCTCAGGAGGCGTCTATTTTCCGCAAGCTGACGGTTGAGGAAAATATCATGGCCATTCTTGAGACTACAGAACTTTCCAAGGCAGAACAGCGTCACAAGTACGAATCCCTTTTGGAGGAATTCCATATCGGCCATGTGCGGGAAAGGAAGGGCACAGAGCTTTCCGGTGGTGAGCGCCGCCGGGTGGAGATAGCAAGGTGCCTGGCCTTGGAACCGCAGTTTATCCTGCTGGACGAGCCCTTTGCGGGGGTTGACCCCCTGGCTGTGGCAGATATTCAGGAGATTGTCCAGTATCTCAAGCAGCGGGGCATGGGCATCCTCATTACGGATCACAACGTCCGCGAGACACTGCAGATTGTGGACAGGGCTTACATTCTCAACAACGGCAAGATCCTTCTGGAAGGTGACAGCGACACCATAGCCAACAGTCCCATCGCCAGGAAATTCTATCTGGGCGATAATTTCAGTATGTAAGGAGAGGCAGGATGAAGCTGAGAATATTAGACAAATACATATTCAGGGAGATCTTCCTGTCCTTCCTCTTTGGCATCTGTGCTTTTTCTGCCGTGTTCATCGGCTCAGGCACGCTCTTTAAGATTGCCAGGTTCATTACGGATTATGGTGCTTCCCTTTCGGCGGTGCTGAAAGTATTTGTGTTCAGCATGCCCAGTGTCATTATCTGGACATTTCCCATGTCCATGCTTTTGGCTACGCTTTTGACTTTTGGCAAGCTGTCCGGTTCTTCGGAAATAACCGCTATGAAATCCTGCGGTGTGGGCTTTACACGCATTGCTACCCCCGCTATTCTTATGGGGCTGGTGGTGAGCATTGGCGCAATTGCCTTCAATGAATACGTGGTGCCTTGGGCCAACAGTGCTTACCGCAATGTGATTTACTATGAGATTGAGGGCAATACTACCTTGCAATCCCAGGAGCACGTTATCCTGAAGGAAATCAGGGACGGTAAAATACAGCGCCTGGTCTATGCCCGCCTTTATGAAGCTGAGACGGAGCATTTGACAGGTGTCACCATGCAGGAATTCGGCGTGGACGGCAAGGTAACCCATGTGGAGAATGCTGAGTACGCTGAGTGGAATGGCCAGGAGTGGACCATGCACAACGGCATTATCTATGATATGGCCGAAGGCGAGGACAAGAAGGCGCATACCCTGCGCTTTGACAAGCAGACCCTGCCAGTGGCTTCTGCTCCCAAGCAGATAGTCAGGGCACAGAAGGAGCCTTCAGAGCTCACCATGAAGGAACTGCGGGCTGAGATTGACATTATGAAGACCCAGTTTGTAAACACCAACAAGCTGGAGGCAGAGCTTTACCAGCGCGTCAGTGTGCCTATGGCCAGTCTGGTATTTGCCTTGGTCGGCATACCGCTGGGGCTGCAGCCTAACCGCAATTCTTCTTCTGCCGGCTTTGCTATGAGCGTCATCATCATCTTCTTCTATTATGCGCTCATGACTATGGGCAATGCCCTGGCAAGAAGCGGGGCTCTGGCCCCCATGCTGGCGGTCTGGATACCGAACATCGTGGGCCTGCTGGCAGGAGGATTCCTTATCAGGCGGGCTTCCAAATAACGCAGCAAGATAAGCAGCAGGAAATCTAACCAGGAAAGGTGGCAATAGCAGATGTATGGCATATTTCTCATAGCAGTCTTGATACTGACAGGTGGGGCTATTGCCTTTATTGGCGACAGACTTGGCACTAAGATAGGCAAAAAGCGCTTGTCTATTTTTGGTCTGCGTCCCCGGCACACCTCCATCATCGTCACCATCATCACCGGGGCCCTGATTACCACCATGACTTTTGCAGTATTGGCGGCTACCTCTGAAAATGTCCGCACGGCGCTCTTTGGCATGGAAAAGCTCAAGCGTCACATGGCGGAAATGCAGGCGGGCATTGAGCAGGCTACAGGCGAGCTGCAGGCTGCCCGGGTGGAGAAGGAAGCAGCTGACAGCGCTCTGGATAAGGCCAAAGTGGATGTGGAAAAACTCCAGAACCAGCAGAAGGAATTAGAGGCTGTATCCCGTGAACTGCAGGCAGGCAATGACCTGCTGCAGCAGGAAAAGGAAAACCTGCAGAGAGAGAGGGACAGCCTTAGCAGTGAAAACCAGTCCCTGTTGGCAGATAATGACAGCCTGGCAGAGAATAATGAAAAGCTTAGCAAGGATAACAAGAATCTTGAGCGGAATGCAGAGCGTCTCAAGGATGGCCTAATTACCATGCGTGAGGGTGACATAACCTTCAGGGCTGGAGAAATCCTGGCCAGCGGCGTAATCCAGGGGGGCCGCAGCGAGGAAGCTGTGGAGGCAGACCTTCAGTCTCTGGCCCAGCTGGCTAACCGCAATGTGTCTGCCCGTCTGGGCATCAATCAGACAGATCAGGGCCTTTGGATATATCAGCCAGAGGCTGAGGCTGCCATCAAGGCTATTGCGGAAAGCTCCCAGGATATGGTAGTGCGCATCGTTGCTGCTGGCAATCTGGTGCGCGGGGAAGTTGTCCGCGCTTCTCTGGAACTTTATAAGAACAGCATTATCTATGGTAGCAAGGAGCTCATTCTCGCAAAGCCGTATACTCTCAGGAAGCATGATGAGGAAGAGGCAGAGATGGTGGTCATGGATTTCTTGATGAATGTCAATCAGGCAGCGGTGGCCAAGGGCATACTGCCCGATCCCATCCGCGGTTCCGTAGGTGTCATCGAAGGGGCGCAGTTCTACAATCTGGTGGAAAACCTTCGGAGTTGCACGGACCACATCGTGCTTACTGCCTATGCCCGCGATGCCACGGATGCCATGGGGCCGCTGCGGCTTGACTTCAAGTTGGAGCCTGCCCAGGACAGTGATGGCATTTACTCCTCAAAATGAAAGGCGTATTGAGCATGAATATCATGGCACTGGATCCGGGACGGGATAAATGCGGTCTGGCAGTATTGAATGGCCAGGGGGAAATCCTTTGGCGGCAGGTGATTGAAACTAGAGCTCTGGAAGAGTTTGCCATAGCCAGGGCCAGGGAACATGATCCTGTTTGTTTGATAATGGGCAATGGTACCACCAGCAAGGAGGCGGAGGGGCGCTTGAAAAAAGCCCTGCCGGAAATGACTCTGAAGGTGGTGGATGAATACCGCACTACGGAGGAAGCCAAAAAGCTTTACTGGCAGGTAAATCCGCCTAAAGGCTGGCGACGGTTCCTGCCTGTCACCATGCAGGTGCCTCCGGAGCCAGTGGATGATCTGGTGGCGGTGATACTTGCCCGCCGGGAAATTGATAAAGGAACTGTGTGAGGAGGAAGCCAAATGGGAGAGCAGCAGAGCCGTCCTGACTGGACGGAATATTTTCTTGACATTGCCAAAGCGGTTGGTCGCCGTGCCACCTGCCTGCGCCGCCGCTACGGAGCCATCATAGTCAAGGATAAGATCATCATCAGCACCGGCTACAACGGCGCCCCCAGAGGCGAGGCCAACTGCATCGATACGGGTCTCTGCGAGCGCGAGCGGCTGAAAGTCCCCAAGGGGCAGAACTACGAGCTCTGCGTGGCTGTCCACGCGGAGCAGAACGCCATCATCAATGCCGACCCGGCTCTAATGGAAGGTGCCACCATCTACATCGTAGGCTACAATGCCGACGGCACACTGGCCTCCGGCAAGCCTTGTCTCCTTTGCAGGCGCATGCTGCGCAATGCGAAGCTTTCCCAGGTGGTCTACTACGAGACAGACGGCAGCATCATCACTTGCAGGCCGGATGAAATTGCATAAGGAACTGTTCATAAGAATCTAAGGGAGTCCGCAGGACTCCTTTTTTATATGCTTTCAGCTTTTTTTCATGCTTGGCAAGGGATAAGATACATTATTGACACTGCCATGGGCATGGGGTAGAATAGGATTGTTATTTAGGCAGGAGTGCCTTTTCGTTTGAATTTGAAGGAGTGCGACTTAAGTTATGCCGGATTATATGTTGGCGTTCATCATTGCCGCCGGAATGGCTCTGCTGGTGACGCCTGGGGTTATCTTTTTGGCAAAGAAAACCGGGGCTCTTGACAAGCCCGATGCCCGCAAAGTGCATAAGAATCCCATTCCCCGCATCGGGGGATTGGGCATTTACCTGGCCTTCATGGCAGCTATGACAGCTGTGCTGGTGCTGGTGAGCGTGGATGCTGAGGTACAGCAGGAAATCATTGGCCTGATGGTCAGCGGCACGCTGATTGTGGTCATTGGCCTTATCGATGATTATACCAACCTGCCTGCTAAGGTGAAGCTCTTGGGACAGATTATCGCCGCCTGCGTGCTGGTGATTGGCTTTGATGTGAGGATTGATTTCATCACTGACCCCTTTGGGGATTATCTCTTCCTTGAGTATCTGGCTGTGCCTGCTACCTTGTTCTGGATTGTGGGCCTGACCAATACGGTGAATCTGATTGACGGCCTGGACGGCCTGGCAGCGGGGGTCTCCTCCATTGCGGCTGTCACCATCTTCCTGGTGGCCCTGCAGCAGGGCTTCATGCTGGTGGCAGTGCTGACGGCGGCTCTGGCCGGGGCGGCCTTTGGCTTCCTTTACTATAACTTCAATCCTGCCCGCATCTTCATGGGGGATTCTGGCAGCATGTTCCTGGGCTTTATGCTGGCTGGCATTTCCGTCATCGGGGCGGTGAAGAGCGCAGCTACCATCGCCCTCATTGTGCCCATCCTGGCATTGGGGCTGCCCATCATGGACACCACTTTTGCCATTGTGCGCCGCTACCGTGGGGGAGTGCCCATCTTCAAGCCGGACAAGGGTCATCTGCATCATCGTCTGCTGGATCTGGGCTTCACCCAGCGTCAGGCAGTGCTCTTGATGTACGTCATCAGCGCCCTGCTGGGTCTCAGCGCTGTGGCTCTCACGGAGGTCAGCCCCCAGATGTCCATCGCTATTGTGTGCGTGGTTATTTCGGCAGTGCTCTTTGGGGCCAAGAAAATCGGTATTTTCCATTTGAATGATTCTGCCCAGCAGCACTGAGCAGTTAATAGGGAATCCCAATGAAGGCAGGCTCGTTCCCTGCCTTTATCTGTATGGGGAAAGGTGATAGATTTATGGCAAACAAGAAAATCAAGGTGATGACTGTATTTGGCACCCGTCCGGAGGCCATCAAGATGGCTCCCATCGTGCTGGAACTCCAGAAGCACCCGGAGGAGATTACGCCGGTGGTGGCTGTGACGGCCCAGCACAGGGATATGCTTGACCAGGTACTGAACCTCTTCGAAATCAAGCCGGACCACGATCTGGACATCATGTCTGCCGGCCAGACCCTCTTTGACATCACCTCCAAGGCCATGATGGGCCTTGACAAGGTGCTGCAGCAGGAGAAGCCGGATATCGTGCTGGTACACGGTGATACCACCACTACCTTTGCAGGCGCCCTGGCGGCCTACTACCACCAGATTCCCGTGGGCCATGTGGAGGCAGGCCTCCGCACCCACAATATCTATTCTCCATTCCCGGAGGAAATGAACCGCAAGCTCACGGGCTGCATCGCAGCTCTGGATTTTGCGCCCACGGAGACTTCTGAGCGCAATCTGCTGGCAGAGAATGTGCCTGCCGAGCAGATTTTCGTCACGGGCAATACGGTTATCGATGCCCTGCACCATACGGTGCGGGAGGATTTCCAGTTTGAAGATGAGCTCCTGAAGAAAATCGACTTTCAGAACAAGCGCATCATCCTTGTAACTACCCATCGCCGTGAGAATCTGGGTGAGCCCATGCGTCATGTGTACAAGGCCCTGAAGCAGCTCACCGAGGAGTTCGCCGATGTGGAGGTAGTCTTCCCCGTGCACAAGAACCCCAAGGTGCGGGAAGTGGTCAATGAAGAACTGGGGGGCCTTGAGAAAGTACACCTTATCGACCCCTTGGATTATGAGCCCTTTGCTAACCTCATGAGCAGGGCGCATCTGATCCTCACGGATTCCGGCGGAGTTCAGGAGGAGGCTCCGGCTCTGGGCAAGCCTGTGCTGGTGCTGCGGGATACCACCGAGCGCCCCGAGGCTGTGGCCGCAGGCACGGTTAAGCTCATCGGCACCGACCGTGAGCGCGTCTATGAGGAAGCAAAACTTCTCCTCACCGATGAAAAAGAATACAGCCGCATGGCTGAGTCCTGCAATCCCTATGGTGATGGCGAGGCCAGCCGCCGCATCATCCAGGCTATCCTCTATCATTATGGCCTGGCTGACGAGCGCCCGGACGTTTTCATGGGCAGCGATAAATAAGGTTCACTGGCTCCCTGCCCGGCAGGGGGCCTCTTTGTTGTGGAGGGAAAAAGATGAGCGAAGAACCCGGAAAGAATGAGGGCCTCAGGCAGGCTGTCAAAGCCTTTGCCCTGCTGTCCGGTGTAGGCATTTATTTTGTCGTGTTTGTGGGCATCTGCCTCTGGCTGGGCAATCTGGCTGACGAAAATCTTGGATTGGGGTACGCAGGGAAGCTGGTGGGAATCATCATAGGCTTTCCGGGGGCTATTTATACCCTTTACCGGCAAATCAAGGAAAACGGCGTGGTTTGAATTACGCTCATTTTATGTGAGTTATGATACGATAGGAATAATTCATGGCGATTATGATAATCTTCACTTGCGATAAACAAAGTAATATCTTATAATAAAAACTGCGTGCAAGTGGGAAAATGCTTATTTTCTTTGCTGCAGGCAGGAATAAAGTGCATTGTGTAGAATAATGCACTTGTGGGAGAATTTGCGAATGGATACCTCTGTTTTGAAAGAAGCACTGGGAGAAATCAAAAGGCCCTTTTGCCTGACCCTGGCGGCCTTCACGGCCATGCTTTGCCTGAGCCTCATGGCGTCCGGCGGGGCGCAGCTGATAGGAGCCCTGTTCATCGGGTATCTGGCAGCGGGAGCCTACCTTTGGACTTTGGTCTACCGCACCTTCCGCAGCGCGGGGATGAGCGCGCAAGGTGCCAAGAAGGAAATGCTCTTTGGCCTTATCCTGAGGCTTCTTACCCTGGCACTTATCTTTGGCGTAGCGGCCAAGATCGGCACCCAGGTCTTTGCGGTGACGGTGCTGGGGTTTCTCACGGTCTATCTGACGGCTCTGGTGCTGATGATAGGCAATAATCTCAAGAAGGGAAAACGGAGCTGAAAGGCGCCGGTTCTCATAAGGAATTGAAAGTAAGTAAAGCAAAAATTTACGGACAGTTCCAAATGGCGGAGCAATCCGCCCTAAAAATATTGGGGCAAAGCCCTGGAGGAGGTAGAGGTTTATGCATGAAATCGGTGTTCGCGAAGTTGTGCAATGGGCTGGTATGACCTTTAACTGGGAAACCCTCTGCATGACTTGGCTCACCATGGCGATCGTCCTCATCATTGCCTTCCTGGCTGTTCGGAACCTTTCTTTGGTACCCAGCGGCTGGCAGAATGTGATAGAGATGGTCGTTGAAGGTCTGCAGGCGCAGATGAAAGGCACCATGGGCAAGGGCGGCATGTTTTTGGCTCCCTTCATCATCTCGCTTTTCATGTTCCTGCTGGTGTCAAACTGGCTGGGACTCATCCCTGGGATGGCGTCTCCTACCAATGACCTGAACACCACTTTGGGCCTGGCCCTGCTGGTCATCGTGATGGTGCACGTGCTGGGTGTGGCAAGGAAGGGCGGCCATTATATCGGCCATTTCTTCAAGCCAACGCCGGTCTTTGTCATCATCAACGCCATTGAAGAGATTGCGAAGCCAATCACATTGTCCTTCCGTCTCTTCGGCAACATCCTGGCAGGTGAGATCCTCATCATCATCCTGCTGAAACTCATGCCGATCTGGATGCCGGTGCCGTCAGTTATCTGGTTGGCTTTCAGTATCTTCATCGGTGCCGTGCAGGCGTTCATCTTTACGATGCTGTCCATGGCGTATTTCGCCAACGCAGTCAAAGAGGATGAAGAGTAATTTTCTTATCTTTCATTATTTAAGGAGGATTTTTTCATGGAAAACGCAATTATGGTAGCCGCTGCTCTGGTTGGCGCAGGTATTACGATGGGTCTTGCCGCTATTGGCGCTGGCGTAGGTGATGGTCTTGTCACCAGCCGTTTCATCGAGGGTCTTTCCCGTCAGCCTGAGGCAGGCAGCAAGCTCTTCACCAATACTTTGATTTCCGTCGGCCTCATCGAGTCCATGGCCATCATCGCAACGGTCGTGGCTCTGATCATGCTCTATGCTAACCCGCTGATCAAATAAGACACTTATCTTGTTTGATGATTGAAGGGAGGCATAGGAATTGATAGATCTGAACATGACGCTGGTTGCGCAGATCCTGAACTTCCTGATCCTGGTGGCCCTGCTCCGCTGGCTGGCTTACAAGCCGGTAGTGAGCATGCTGAAAGCCCGTGAGAACCGCATTGCCGACAGCATTCAGCGTGCTGATGACGATGCGGCAGCTGCTGAGGCTGTGCTGGCTGACTACAAGGCAAAGCTTGCAGAAGCCAGCGTTAAGGCCCAGGAGATACAGGCGAGAGCCGAGGAACGTGCGGAAGAGTACCGTGCAGCCCGCAAAGCCGATACGGAGCGGGAGATTGAGCAGATGAAGAAAGCCGCCAAGGCTGAGATCGAGCGCGACAGGGAGCGTGCAGTGGAAGAGCTGCGCACCCAGATGGTGGCTCTGTCCATGGCTGCTGCTGGCAAAATCATCTCCAAGAACCTGGACGCTGCCGAGAACGAGCAGCTTATCGGCGATTTTGTGGCAAAGCTCGATAAAAATAAGATTGGTGATTTGTCATGCTGAATTTACAGTTAGCGCGCAAGTACTCCAAGGCTATGTTCGAGCTGGCGCAGGAAGAGGGAAAGCTCATCCCCTACGGTGAGGAGCTTGCCTCTGTGCGAAAGGACCTGGACAGCGCTCCGCAGCTGAAAAGCTATCTTGCCAATCCCCAGATTCAGAGGGAGGACAAGAAGGAACTGCTGCGGAAGCTTTTTGACGGGGAACTTTCCAAGACTGTACTTAATTTCCTCTACCTTTTGGTGGACAAGCGCCGCATAGAGCTCTTCGAGGCTATCGAGGATATCTACCGCAGCCTGTCCAATGAGGCCCGGGGCATTGTGGTGGCTGATGTTACCAGCGCCCAGGAGCTGACCTCCTCACAGCAGGAGAAGATCCAGAAGAAGTTGGCTTCCGTCACGGGCAAGGAGATCACTCTCCGCACCCACAAGGACGAGAGCCTGATCGGCGGCGTGGTGGTGCGCATTGGCGACAAGCGCATTGACGGCTCCGTGAAGGGACGCCTGCAGGAAATGACAGCACAGCTCTTAGCCAATTAAAAGCTGCTTTTGCCAAAAGCAGGCAGGAGCAGAGCATAAAGAAACTGGGGTGACAGCGAAATATGAAAATGAATCCGGAAGAAATAACCGCGATCATCAAAGACCAGATCAAGAACTACAATGTAGATCTGAATGTGGATGATGTTGGCACGGTTATCGAAATCGGCGACGGCATCGCCCATATCCATGGCCTGGACAAGGCTATGGCAGGCGAGCTCCTCGATTTCGGCAATGATATATATGGTTTGGTCCTGAACCTTGAGCAGGACAACGTCGGTGCCGTTATCCTGGGCGGCGACGTGGAAATCAAGGAAGGCGACACCGTCAAGCGTACGGGCAGGATCATGCAGGTGCCCGTGGGCAAGGCCATGATCGGCCGCGTGGTGGATGCCTTGGGCCGTCCCATCGACGGCAAGGGCCCCATCAAGACTACGGAGTCCCGCCCTGTAGAGTTCAAGGCACCGGGCATTGCAGACCGCAAGTCCGTCCATGAGCCTCTCCAGACCGGCCTCAAGGCTATCGATGCCCTGGTGCCCATCGGGCGCGGCCAGCGCGAGCTCATCATCGGCGACCGCGGTACCGGCAAGACGGCTATCGCCACCGATACCATCATCAACCAGAAGGGCCAGAACTGCATCTGCGTCTACGTGGCTATCGGCCAGAAGGCCTCCACTGTAGCCCGTGTGGTGAAGACCCTGGAAGACCACGGCGCTATGGAGTATTCCATCGTGGTGGCAGCTACCGCTTCTGACAGCGCACCGCTGCAGTATCTGGCACCTTATGCCGGCGTAGCCATGGCTGAGTACTTCATGTACACCAAGGATGAGAACGGCCATGGCGGCCACTGCCTCTGCGTGTACGATGACCTTACCAAGCACGCTGCAGCTTACCGCGCCATGTCCCTGCTGCTTCGCCGTCCCCCCGGACGTGAGGCATATCCGGGCGATGTCTTCTACCTCCACTCCCGCCTCCTGGAGCGCGCAGCCAAGCTCTCCGACGAGCTGGGTGCAGGTTCCATCACGGCGCTGCCCATCATCGAGACTCTGGCAGGCGACGTTTCGGCCTACATTCCTACCAACGTCATTTCCATCACCGACGGCCAGATCATGCTGGAGACGGATGCTTTCTATTCCGGTATCCGCCCGGCTATCAGCGTGGGTCTTTCCGTCTCCCGCGTAGGCGGTTCCGCCCAGATCAAGGCAATGAAGCAGGTGGCTGGTACCATGCGTCTGGACCTGGCCCAGTACCGCGAGCTGGCAGCTTTCGCCCAGTTCGCCTCCGACCTGGACAAGGCTACCAAGGCACAGCTGGACCGCGGCGTGCGCATGGTTGAGACTTTGAAGCAGGCCCAGTATTCACCTCTTTCCGTTGAGGATCAGGTGCTGACCATCTTCACCGCTGTCCGCGGCTTCCTGACGGATATCCCCGTGGACAAGGTCGTGAAGTTCCAGGATGACTTCATCAAGTTCATGCACACTTCCCATCCCGACACCGGCAAGAAGATTGCAGAGCAGAAGAAGCTGGATGATGCCCTTGAGAAGGAAATCTCCCAGGCTATCGAGGAGTTCAAGGAAACCGTGGACTACAAGATGGCGTAAGGAGGGATTTTCATGCCTAGCTTACAAGACATCAAGCGCCGTACCAAGAGCGTCAAGAGCATCCAGCAGATCACCAACGCCATGGACATGGTGGCTACGTCCCGTATGCGCCATGCCAAGGAGGCAGCCCAGGCCAACCGTCCCTATGCGGAAAAGGTGTCTGAGGTGGTGAAGGAGATTGCCGTGACCGTGGGTGGCGAGTTCTCCCATCCTCTGCTTGAAACCCATGAGGAGGGACACCGCCTGGTGCTGGTGATGGCAGCTGACAAGGGCCTGGCTGGAGCATATTCCAGCAATGCCTGCAAGGAAGCTCTCCAGTCCATCGAGGATAAGGCGACCACCGAAGTAGTCACCGTGGGCCGCAAGCCCCGGGATTTCTTCAAGCACAGAAATTATAACGTGGCCGAGACCTTCACGGGATTTTCTGAGAAGCCTCATTTTGAGCATGCCCAGAAGATTGCCCGCCACATCATAGAGAGATTCGAAAGCGGAGAAATCTCTGATGTGCAGATGGTCTACACCCGCTTCGTATCGGCTATTTCCTGCGTGCCCGAAACTGTGCAGCTGCTGCCTTTCGTGGCACCGGAAGGGGAAGCCGGCGAGGCGAAGGGCCCCGGCACCGAATACATCTATGAGCCTTCGGCGGAGGCGGTGCTTGGGCACATGCTGCCCCAGTACCTCTACACTACTGTCTATGCAGCCCTGTTGCAGGCGGCAGCCAGTGAGTTGTCCTCCCGCATGAATGCTATGTCGAACGCTACCGACAATGCGGCCGAGCTGATTTCCAAGCTGGAGCTGCATTACAACAAGGTACGTCAGGCAGGCATCACCACGGAGCTCAACGAGATCGTCAGCGGCGCAGAAGCCCTGAAGTGATTATAATCGGTGCACAATATTATCCTCAGGAGTGAAAACTCCGGAAGGAGGAGGTTTTACATTGGCAAAAGGTAAAGTCGTACAGGTCATCGGACCTGTCGTAGATATCGAGTTCCCGGCAGGCGAGCTGCCGGAGATACTCAATGCAATCACCATCAAGGGCAAAGCCGACAAGGTGGATATCGACCTGGTGGTAGAGGTCATGCAGCATCTGGGTGACAGCGTCACCCGCTGCATCGCCATGAGCTCCACCGATGGTCTCCAGCGTGGCATGGACGCTGAGGATACCGGCGCTCCCATCAAGGTGCCCGTGGGCAATGAGTGCCTGGGCCGCGTGTTCAACGTGCTGGGACAGACCGTTGACCACAACCCGAAGCCCGTTGGCAACAAGGAGTTCTGGCCCATCCATCGCCCGGCTCCGAAATTTGACGAGCAGGAGACTGCCACCAGCATCCTGGAGACAGGCATCAAGGTGGTTGACCTGATTGCTCCCTATTCCAAGGGCGGCAAGATCGGCCTCTTCGGCGGCGCAGGCGTGGGCAAGACCGTGCTTATCATGGAGCTGATCCACAACATCGCCACCGAGCACGGCGGCTACTCCGTCTTCGCAGGCGTGGGCGAGCGTACCCGTGAGGGCAACGACCTCTGGAACGAAATGACCGAGTCCGGGGTTATCGACAAGACGGCCCTCATCTACGGCCAGATGAATGAGCCCCCCGGAGCTCGTATGCGCGTAGGCCTCACCGGCCTCACCATGGCAGAGTATTTCCGTGATGTACAGCATCAGGACGTGCTGCTTTTCATCGACAACATCTTCCGTTTCATCCAGGCAGGTTCCGAGGTGTCCGCACTCCTCGGCCGTATGCCTTCCGCCGTTGGTTATCAGCCGACCCTCTCCACGGATATCGGTGCCCTCCAGGAGCGCATCACCTCCACCAAGGAAGGTTCCATCACCTCCGTGCAGGCAGTCTATGTGCCGGCAGATGACCTTACCGACCCGGCACCGGCAGGTACCTTCACTCATCTGGATGCTACCACGGTGCTTTCCCGTCAGATTGCAGAGCTGGGCATTTATCCGGCAGTGGATCCCCTGGATTCCACTTCCCGTATCCTTGACCCCCATGTCATTGGCGAGGAGCATTACGAAGTGGCCCGCGGCGTCCAGGCTGTGCTTCAGAAGTACAAGGACCTGCAGGACATCATCGCCATCCTGGGCATGGAAGAGCTTTCCGATGACGATAAGCTCACAGTTTCCCGCGCCCGCAAGATTCAGCGTTTCCTCTCCCAGCCCTTCGCTGTGGCAGAGGTCTTCACCGGCACCCCGGGCAAGTACGTGCCCCTGAAGGAGACCATCCGTGGCTTCAAGGAAATCCTCGAAGGCAAGCATGATGAGCTCCCGGAGGCTGCTTTCTACATGGTAGGCGGCATTGACGAGGTCATTGAGAAGGCCAAGAAGCTGAAAGCGGAGGAGGCCTGATCTAGATGGCTTTAGCTACTACCAGGCTGGAGATAGTTTCCCCTGACAAAGTGGTTTATTCAGAGGATGTGCGCATGGTCATCGTCCGCTCCACCGGCGGCGAGCTGGGCATCCTGCCCAAGCATGCCCCCCTGGTCACAGGCCTTGAGCCCCATGCCCTGCGCGTGAAGTTCGAGGACGGCCGGGACGAGCAGCTCATTGCCTGCGCCGGCGGCTTCATGGAGGTTACTCCAGAAAAAGTCACCGTGCTGGCAACGGCAGCCGAAGCGCCTGTGGACATCGACGTGAACCGCGCCCAGCGGGCTTTCGACCGCGCCAGGGAGCGTCTGGAAAAATTCAAGACCGGCACCCCCGAGGTCAAGCAAAGTATTGACGAAAAGCGTGCCGAACTGGCGCTTATGAGAGCCATGGCCAGACTCAAGGCCAGCGGAACTGAATATAGCCTTTAAGACGATTAAAATGGCTGTTGCATAATAATTGCACAGCCATTTTTTAGTGGAGAAGTGTTGTTTTTCAAAAGGCAAAGTCATAAAATAAAAGAAGAAATGGGAGGAATGACCATGGCGGCTTTTCGCATCAACCGCACCAATGATGCGGTTTTCAAAGCAATCTTCGCAAAGTATCCTAAGATTACTCTTGCACTTATCAATGCTTTCCTTGAGTTTCAGGGCACTGAGCAACTGGTGGACATTGAGTTCATCGACCGGGAGATTGACTCTGATGAGTATGAGGGCAAGGAGTCGCGCCTTGACATACTGGGGCGTACGGCTTCCGGCACTAAGGTCAATATCGAAATGCAGGTCAATGCTCTGGCTGCCATGGGGGAGCGTTCCCTGTTCTACTGGGCGCGAAACTATGCCGATTTGAAGCGCGGCGAGGAATACGACCAGCTAAAGCGTACCATTGCCATCAACATTCTGGGCTTCAACCTGTTCAATGAAAAGCAGTACACCGATATGCACAGCTGTTTTGGCATCTACGATATCAAGACCCAGTGCCAGCTGACGGACAAGCTGGAAATACACTTCCTTGAACTGCCGAAGTTCAAGAGCAAGAGCGTAAAGGACATGAACCGCATGGAAAAATGGGCGGCATATTTTTCTCCTGTTACCTCTGATGAGGAACTGGAGGAAATAGCCGCCGGTGAAGAGGCCATAAAAGAGGCAATGGAGGTGGAAGACATGTTCACCAAAGACGAAGTGGCCAGAAGGTCTTATGAGAAGGCAGAGAAATTCCATCGCGACCAGGCAGCACAATTGAGTTATGCCGAAAAAAGGGGCGAAGAACGAGGCGAAAAGAAAGGCATCAGGGGCACGGTAGTTGCACTGAAAAGCCTTAACCTGGACAAGAAAACCATTGCCCTCAAGTTGGCAGAAGTTTTCGGACTCGATGACAAAACGGCAAATAAGTATGTGGAAGCAAATTGGTAAGGCAAGTCGGTAAGCGAAAAATACTTTCATGACATTTTGTACGTCTGGCATTCATTCTGCCAGCCGTATTTCAGATCCAGCGACAGGAGGCAAAACATGGACATACGCATGGACGCTGACCTGGGGGCAGCTTACCACAGTCCCCAACAGCAAGCCAGAGTCATTACGGAAGCCTGGGCCGCTGAAAACATGTACTGTGTCATGTGTGGAGCGCCCCGCCTTGAGCATCTGCAAAACAACAAGCCCGTGGCAGACCTCTGCTGCCCCCATTGCCGGAACACCTTCGAACTGAAAAGCCATAATGGGCGCTTCGGCTCGGTAATTGCAGACGGAGCCTATGAAACCATGATGGGGAGGCTCATGGACGACAATAACCCGCACCTGTTCGTCATGGAATACACGCGCCCTGAATACATGGTAGAAAACCTCTGGATAATCCCCAGCTACTTCTTCACCTCGGAAATCATCATCAAGAGGAAGCCTCTGCCGCCTACAGCCCGCCGGGCGGGGTGGACAGGGTGCAATATCGCCTGGAAGAATATCCCCGCCCAAGGAAAAATCCCTGTCATCAGTCAAAGAGAAATCCTTGACCCTAAAGCCGTTTGCGAAAAAGTCTCCACCACCACAGCCCTTGCCACCAGCAAAATACAGGCCAGGGGCTGGCTCATGGACGTACTCTACTGCTTAGAGCAAATAGGCAGGGAACACTTCACCCTGCAGGACGTTTATGCCTTCACCGATTACCTGCAAGAGCGCCACAGGGAAAATCACAATGTTCAGCCAAAAATCCGCCAGCAACTACAATATCTGCGTGACAAGGGCTTTGTAGAATTCCTGGGCCGAGGCGAGTATAGATTAAAACAATAATAAACAAGAAAAAGACAACAGCAATATAAAAACCATCATGTCCTTGACCAATTCGCCGGAGGCGGCACTACGCTGGTGGAAGCAAAACTTTTGAACCGCAACATTATTGGCGTGGACGTCAATGATATGGCCCTGGAAAGATGCCGTGAAAAGACAGACTTCGAGCACGAAGGGGCAGAGGGCAGGGTTACCCTGCAAAAAGGAGACGCCAGAAACCTTGACTTTCTGAAAGACGAACAAATAGACTTGATATGCACCCACCCGCCCTATGCTAACATTATTCAGTACAGCGAAGATATTCCGGCAGACCTATCCCGCATGGCAATAGCAGACTTTCTGGAGGAAATGAAAAAGGTGGCGAAAGAAAGCTACAGAGTTCTGAAAAAGGACAAATTCTGCGCTATCCTTATGGGAGACACCAGAAAGAAAGGGTGCATGGTGCCAATGTCCTTCGATGTAATGAAAATCTTCGAGGAAGCAGGCTTCACCCTGAAGGAGCTTATTATCAAAGAACAGCACAACTGCAGAGCCACAGGCTACTGGAAAACTAACAGCGTGAAATATAATTTCCTGCTCATTGCCCATGAATATCTGTTTGTGTTTAGAAAATAATGTATCTGAGTCATGCAGGCGTGCATCACCTTCGCGTCCTCTCCCAGCCCTTCGCTGTGGCAGAGGTCTTCACCGGCACCCCGGGCAAGTACGTGCCCCTGAAGAAAACCATCCGCGGCTTCAAGGAAATCCTTGAGGGCAAGCATGACGATTTGCCTGAGGCTGCCTTCTACATGGTAGGCGGCATTGACGAGGTCATTTAGAAGGCCAAGAAGCTGAAAGCGGAGGAGGCCTGATTTAGATGGCTTTAGCTACAACCAGGCTGGAGATAGTTTCCCCTGACAAGGTGGTCTATTCAGAGGACGTCCGCATGGTCATCGTCCGTTCCACCGGCGGCGAGCTGGGCATCCTGCCCAAGCATGCCCCCCCTGGTCACAGGCCTTGAGCCTCACGCCCTGCGCGTGAAGTTCGAGGACGGCAGGGACGAGCAGCTCATAGCCTGCGCCGGTGGCTTCATGGAGGTAACTCCGGAAAAAGTCACGGTACTGGCAACGGCGGCAGAAGCCCCCGTGGACATAGACGTAAACCGCGCCGAACTTGCCCTCCTGCGCGTCATGGCACGGCTTAAGGCCAGCGGAACTGAATATAGCCTTTAAGATGAAAAGGGGATGTGAAAAAGTCCCTAAAAACGTTGCTACTGCAACATAAGAAAAAGAGCACAAAAACCATGAGACCTTGATTTTCAAGGATTTCTGGTTTTGTGCTCTTGTATTTTTTTGAGCCTACAAAGATTTATTTCACAGCCCCTTTGCGTATTGGAAGAAAATGAAACTATTTGTAAAATATTTTCTGAAATTGTTCCTATTCTGATAGAGAACATGATATGGAGAGTCGCGGTAATGCTGAATTATGTGTTTGCCAATAAATAAATAGCCCGCCTCGTGCAACGCGAAGCTAGTTCCGTTGGGGAAAGGCCAAGAGGAAGTTTTGGTTACGGCAAAACTTCCTTTTGGCCTTATAGTCTTATGCGCTCCTGCAGTTCGTCGTTGCGGCTCCATTTGTGGATTTTCCTTAATGCTTTGATCAAGATTGGGATGGCGGCAGTGTAGGTAATAACAGCTCCAAAAACAAGAATCATCTTGTCGGTTTCGTAAGGCAGGGAAGTGAGTGCATCGATGGTTTCTTTATCCTGGGGCAGGTATTTCATCGTAAGCGGGAAGAAATCGAAAATGGCATGGACCAGTATCGGCAGGGCCAGGGCCAGAAAGTGATAGAACCGCTTGCCTGTGACTCGTGCTTTTCCGTAATAATAGCCCATGATGATGCCAAACAGCAAGTGTAAGGGAATGAAAATGCGTATCAAGCTGCTCTTGCCCATGGCTGCCAGATAGCCGTAGTTTTCAAATAAGGTAAAACCCATGGCAGTCATGACGGAGGCAAGAACTATATCCAGATGTGAGACAATATTTTGGTCGCGGCTGATTACCCAGCGCAATACAGCATATTTGGCGAGTTCTTCATAAGTGCCTATGATAAATACGGTCACGATAAAGCCCGTAATGAGGGGATTCAGTCCTCGGGAGATGATGCTCTTTATAAGGGTATCTTCCGCTAAGCTGCAAATGAATACGGAAGGAATGGCCAATAATATGATGGCCAGGACTGTTTTGCGCGAAAACTTTTCTCCGTTTTTCTTTCCCCACAACCAGCGTAAAATAACAATGGCTACGATGGTTTCAATCAGGAAGGCTGCTGCAATCGACATAATACCACCTCTTGTTTATACAAATTCAACGATATACTTGAAACTTCTAGCTGGTGAGGTAATTTTCCTGTCGGGCTATGGGAAAATTTGCCAAGGAAATGTGCGAAAATAATCGCTCCAATATGCGCAGGATGAAGTGATTATTGGCACAGTTCCTTAGCAGGTGGAGCCTGTCTTTTTATCGACAAGAGGCAGAATATTATGATACTATATTCTAAGGGGGCATTACGAATATCTGAGGAGGAGAGTTTTATGCTGTTTTTACACAAATTTCTCGTTGTCGTCTTCTGGGTGGCTTTGGTGGCGGCCCTGGTGTTTCGCCATCGCTGCCAGAAATGTGAGGAAGGGTCTGAGGAGTATGCGTGGAATCTCAAGATGAAAGAAAATTTGGAGAGAGTCAGTATGATAGTGGGCATCGTCAATCTGGCTCTTCATTTTATGATTGACCATGCCCTGTGAGACGCTGGCAATCCTTAGCAAGGCTGCTCATTGCAGACCAGGATTCACATGTGCGTAAACCTGTCATAGGACAAGAATGGAAGGCTGCATGTTCTTGGTACGGGAGAAAATGGAGATCATTCTGAACCCTAATGGTCATCGGTGTAAATCGCACCGGGTTTGGCCTCTTGTGCGCCATGGTATGCAGGAGGCAGACGTGAAGTGAATAGAGCCTTTGCTTCAAACCAGCAACCCCCTCGGAAGGAGATTTCCGAGGGGGTTATTTTGTGGGGCGTCTATTCTATTGTTACCAGCCGCCCGAGGAGCCGCCGCCGCCTGAGCTGCCGCCGCCGTAGCCGCCTGAGCTGCCGCCGGAACCACCGCTCCACCAGCTGCCTCCATTGCTGTGGTCGTCGTCATCACTATCTGACACAGAGCTCCATTCCAGGCTGCCCCAATGGCCCAGGGTGACGACGTAGAGCAGTACGCTGAGGAGGTAGATAAAGAGGCTGATGGCAAAGAGCACCACCATGCTTACCAGCGGCCCCAAAACGCCGTAAAACAGGAACGCTACCACCACCACCAGGATGAGGAAGATGCCGCAGTACAGGATATCTTCCCACCAGGTGGTTTCTTCTTCTTCGGCTGCACTTTCCGTCACTGCAGGAGCTGGCGGGGGGGTAGTCACGCTCTCCGGTGGCGCTGCCCCGTAGCTGGCATAAATTTTTGCAGCAAGTTTCTGGTAAGCTTCCAGGGTGCCGGCGGAATACTTGTCTTCACGGAATTTTCCTTTCATGCCGTCCAGTACTTCACCGGCATAACCATCGGTGATGGCTCCCTCCAGCCCGTAGCCCACTTCTACGCGGAACTTACGGTCATCTTTGGCAATAAGCAGCAGTACGCCGTTATTTTTTTCGGCGCTGCCGATGCCCCAGCTGCGAAACAGTTGGTTGGCATAGTTTTCGATGGACTCACCCTCCAGGCTGTAGACAGTTGCCACTACCAGCTGTGCCCCGAAGCGGCTGTCAAGGTCCTGCCCGATAGAGAGCATTTTCTGGCGCTCCTCAGTACCTATCATGTCTGCAAAATCGGCTACATAGATATCCTGGGTGGGAGCTGAGGGAAGGGGGGAGAGTGCGTTGTCCTCCTCGTCGAAGATCAGGTAAGCGAAGCAGGCCATGACCGTAGCAATGACCAGCAGGGCGGCTGCCGGCCCCTTCAAAATGCCACCTGGGGCACGCTGTGCGCCGCCTCGTCAGCTGCAAAGGGGGCAAGAGGACCATAGCCCATCATGCCTGCAAAGATATTGCCAGGGAAGGTGCTGACGGTGATATTGTACTCACGGACAGCGTTGTTGTAGTCGCGCCTGGCCACGGCAATGCGGTTCTCTGAACCGGCAATTTCCCGCATAAGTTCTGTGAAATGAGCATCTGACTTCAGAGTGGGATAATTTTCCACCACAGCCAGCAGCCTGCCAAGGGCTCCAGTAAGCTCCTGGTCTGCCACTGCCATTTCCTCTGGCGAGGCGGCACCTGCCACTTTGGCCCGGGCTGCTGTTACCTCAGTCAGGACCTTTTCCTCATATTGCATATAGCCCTTGACGGTGTTCACCAGATTGGGAATCAGATCCGCCCGCCGTTGGATTTGGTTTTCCACTTGCCCGTATTGGGTATCTACTTCGATTTTGGCACTTTTTACGGAATTGTACAAGCCGATGCCGCTGAAGACCATGATAAGGGCCAGAACAAGCGGGATTATTGCTAAATTTTTCATGTGTTCCCCCTAAACAAAAAATACCCGTCCCCACAAGGACAGGTGTAATGATTATCGGCCAAGATGAATCTCCTCAGAAATTTCTACCCTCGTCAACCAGAATATACACACCCTGATTTTCCAACATTCGTCATCAGTGCCGATATTCCTGCTGGAGGTTAGGAAAAATAACGAATTGATGTGAGTGGATGCTTCTGCCTTGTCCCTTCTATCATGGGCAAAGAGGGGACGTTTTTAGCCTTCGTCTTAGGAGGGAGATTTTATGGAAAACGTTTACAAAAAGTCATTGACAAAGAAGTAAATCGGTAGTAAACTTATATGCAACAAGAGAAAATACAGTGCAAGTTCGGACAGTTTTGGCTTGCACTATATTTTAAAGCAAACAGGAAAACGTTTACGATAAAGCGGGAGGAAATGTCATGGCACAAGAGATTCTGGCAGATATGAAAAAGGTTTTTGAGGAGAAGTTTGGCAAGGCTGAGACTAGGGCGTTCTTTTCTCCGGGCCGGGTTAACCTGATTGGCGAGCATACGGACTACAACGGCGGGCATGTTTTCCCCTGTGCCATTTCCCTGGGCACCTACGCTTTGGTGGCTGACCGCGCAGATGATATGACCCGTATCTACTCTATGAATCAGGAAGGGGCGGGCATTATCGAGTTTGAGATGTCAGGCCTTGCGTATGACAAGGACAAAGGGTGGGCTAATTACCCCATGGGAGTGGTAAAGGTTTTCGAGGATGCAGGGCATAAATGCGCTCATGGCTTCGATATCCTCATTTATGGCACCCTGCCCAATGGCTCCGGCCTTTCTTCCTCCGCTTCTCTGGAAGTGCTGACAGCAGTGATTCTGAATGATGCTTTTTGCTTTGGCCTGGATATGGTGGAGATGGTGAAGCTGAGCCAGAAGGCTGAGAACACCTTCGTAGGAGTGAACTGCGGCATCATGGATCAGTTTGCCGTGGGCATGGGCAAGAAGGATTGCGCAATTCTCCTTGACTGCAGCACCCTTGAGTACCGTTATAGCAAGCTTGCTCTGGATGGTGCCAGCATTGTCATCACTAATACCAACAAGCCCCACTCGCTGGCATCTTCTGCTTATAATGTGCGCCGTGCCCAGTGCGAGCATGCCCTGAATGAGCTGAAGGAAGTGCGCCCTGAGCTGGCAACCCTGGGTGAAATGACCAATCTTGAGTATGACAAGCTGGCCGGGCATATTTCCGACCATGTGGAGCGCCAGCGGGCCCGCCATGCGGTCTATGAGAACCAGCGTACCATGGAGGCTGTGCAGGCTTTGGAGGCTGATGATGTGCAGCGCTTTGGCGAGCTCATGGATATGAGCCATGTTTCCCTTCGTGATGATTACGATGTTACGGGAGTGGAGCTTGACACTCTGGCAGAGCTGGCCTGGGAGCAGGAGGGTGTGATTGGCTCCCGTATGACCGGGGCAGGCTTCGGCGGATGCACCGTTAGCTTGGTGAAGGATGAGTGCATCGAGGCATTCAAGAAGAACGTCGAGGATGGTTATGAGAAGAAGATAGGGTATAAGCCTAGCTTCTATGTGGCTAATATCGCTGATGGAACGCATAAGCTGAACTGAATCGTGTTATAATATTATAGCCGTTAAGATTTAATATTGAAGGGAGTTTTTAACATGGCTATTCTGGTTTGCGGTGGTGCAGGCTATATCGGTTCTCATGCTGTCCATCAGTTGGTGGAGAAGGGAGAGGAAGTTGTCATCGTGGACAACCTCCAGACTGGGCACCTGGATGCAGTGAATCCTGCCGCAAAATTCTATGAGGGGGATATCCGCGAGGCTGCGGTGCTGGACAAGATTTTCACGGAAAACAAGATTGAGGCGGTTATCCACTTCGCTGCCAATTCCCTGGTGGGGGAGAGCATGGAGAAGCCCCTGAAGTATTTCAACAACAATGTCTACGGTATGCAGGTGCTGTTGGAAGCTATGGTGCGCCATGGGGTGGACAAGATTGTTTTCTCCTCCACGGCGGCTGTGTACGGCGAGCCCAAGCGGGTGCCCATCATGGAAGATGATGAGACCAACCCCACTAATACCTACGGCGAGACCAAGCGCACCATGGAGCGCATGATGAAGTGGGTTAGCAAGGCTGACGGCATCCGCTTTGTTTCTTTGCGTTACTTCAATGCAGCTGGTGCTCTGCCGGATGGTTCCATCGGCGAGGACCATCATCCGGAGACCCATCTGATTCCCCTGATTCTCCAGGTTCCTTTGGGCAAGCGCGACCATATCACTGTGTTCGGCGATGATTATGACACTCCGGATGGCACTTGCCTGCGGGACTACATCCACGTCATCGACCTGGCAGATGCCCATGTGCTGGCGCTCGATTATCTGCGCAAGGGCGGCGAGAGCAATATCTTCAATCTGGGCAATGGCCAGGGGTTCTCTGTGAAGGAAATGATTGAGGCAGCCAAGGAAGCCACGGGCCTTGATATCAAGGTGGAAATGGGGGCCCGCCGTGCTGGTGACCCGGCCCAGCTCATTGCTTCCAGCGAGAAGGCTCGCAAGATCCTGGGCTGGCAGCCGAAGTTCACCGATGTGAAGCAGGTCATCGGCACTGCATGGAACTGGCATCAGAAGCATCCGGAAGGGTACGAGAAGTAATAACTTGCTAAGGCGTTCAGGGCACAGGCATAGCAACGCTTCACTCGGAATTTTACCAAGGAATCTAAGCTCATCTGCGCCCTGTGGGCTTGATTCGCTAAGATTCATGGTAAAATTCCGAACGTTACGCTTATGCTATGCCTGTGCCCTTCACTCAATGGGGCAGGATAAGGCATACTCAATTTGGGAAGGAAGACCATAGATGTCCATTAACTACGAAATAAACCGCCTGCTGAATTTTGCTGTGCAGCAGGAACTGATGAATGCAGAGGATTTCTACTATAGTGCCAACCGTCTGGTGGATGTGCTTAGACTCTCGGAGTTTGAGCCGGAGGAAATGGCAGAGGAGCTGGCTTCTCCCATGCCTATCCTGGAAAACATGCTGGACTACGCTGTGGAGCAGGGGCTGATTGAGGACACGGTGAATGAGCGCGACCTTTTCGACACCCGTCTCATGGACTGCGTCATGCCCCGTCCGTCTGAGGTTATCCGCCGATTCCATAGCGACTATGCCCGCAGCCCCAAGGCGGCTACTGACAGGTTCTACAAAATGAGCCGCGCCTCCAATTACATCAGAAGCGACAGGATTGCCAAGAATCTCCAGTGGAAGACCCCCACTGAGTATGGCGATTTGGACATCACCATCAACCTTTCCAAACCAGAGAAAGATCCTAGGGATATTGCCAAGGCCAAGCTGGTGAAATCCACCAGTTACCCCAAGTGCCTGCTGTGCCGTGAGAATGAGGGCTTTGCAGGCCATGCCGGGCACCCGGCCCGTGAGACGCACCGCCTTATCCCTCTGAGGCTTTCCGGGCACCGCTGGTTCCTGCAGTATTCCCCTTACACTTATTATAATGAGCATTGCATTGTGCTGAACCGCAAGCATGTGCCCATGAAGATTTCCCGCCGCAGCTTTGAGAACCTGCTGGATTTTGTCACCATCTTCCCCCATTATTTCGTGGGGTCCAATGCTGACCTGCCCATTGTGGGTGGCTCCATTCTCTCTCATGACCACTATCAGGGAGGGCGGTACGACTTCGCCATGGCCAAGGCTCCCATCGAGAAGCACTATAAGTTTGAGGGCTTCGAAAATATTGAAGCTGGGCGGGTGAAGTGGCCTATGTCCACCATACGCCTCCGTGGTGAAGACCGTGAGGAACTTATAGAACTGGCTGACAAGATCCAGCTGGCCTGGAGGGGCTACAGCGATGAGAAGGCAGAGATTTTGGCTGAGACAGAGGGCAATCCCCACAACACGGTGACCCCCATTGCCCGCCGCAGAGGCAGTCTCTACGAGCTTGACCTGGTGCTCAGGAACAACCGCACTACGGAGGAGCACCCTCTGGGCTTGTTCCATCCCCATGCGGAGGTGCACCATATCAAGAAGGAAAATATCGGCCTTATCGAGGTCATGGGACTGGCGGTGCTGCCTGCCCGCCTGAAGAGTGAAATGAAGCAGGTTGGCGAGGAACTGGCCAAAGGCACGGAGGATATTTCTGGTATTGAGGAAGTCAGGAGCCATGCTGACTGGTACAGGAAGCTCCGCAGCAAGTATCCTGCCGTGAAGGCTGAGGAAACGGAAAAGATCCTCCAGCGGGAAATCGGCAAGGTCTTTGAGAAGGTGCTGACCCACGCTGGTGTTTACAAACGCACAGAGGAAGGCATGGCCGCCTTTGACCGTTTTGTGGCAGCAGTAAAATGATTTTTGAAGAAAAGACAACACGGCTCACCCCGTATTGTCTTTTCTTTTATTTACTGCTATGCTAGTAGAAAAGAAAACGTTGAAACTCTCTAAGGAAGGGTGTTCTATATGATGGGAAAGAAAAACGCCACCATTGTGGATGTGGCGAAGGAAGCCGGGGTGTCTGTGGCTACCGTGTCCCGGGTGGTGAATGGCAACTATCCCGTGAAGCCGGAGACCAAAGTGGCGGTATCTGCTGCCATTGAAAAGCTCCACTATGTGCCCAATGTGCAGGCCAGGGAGCTGAACCAGAGGCGTTCCACCACCATCGGCGTGGTGGTGCCCAGTCTATACAATATGTTCTTTGCAGAAGTTATTGACGGCATTGAGGCCACGGTGAGGAAGGATAAATACTCACTGCTTCTAAATTGCGCCCAGAATGACCCGGAGCAGGAGCAGGCCTGCATCAGGGCTCTGGTGGCTCGCAATGTGGCGGGGCTTATCGTCATCAGTCCAAATACCAGCAATATGCAGGAGGACTTTTACCAGCGTCTGGCAGAGCGCACTCCTCTGGTCTTCATCAATGGTTACCATCAGATAGAGGGGGCTTCCTATGTCAGCAATGACGAGGCAGGAGGCATGAGGACGGCCCTGACCAGCCTCAGGAAACTGGGGCATGAGCGGATCCTGCTGGTGCGGGGCAGCCATTCCGATTCCTACGAGGTGAAGGAAAAGGTCTACAGAAACTTCATGGAGGAACAGGGCTGTCTGGATGAAAACCTTATCCTGGACATAGGTGCAGGCAACAGCGTTGACACGGTGGACAATACGGCTGACTACCTGCTGGCCAGGCTGCCTGAAGTCAGGCCTACGGCGGTTTGCTGCTGCAATGACTTGATGGCAGTGGGGGCGCTGAACGCCTGCAAGGCTTTGGAACTTTCTGTGCCAGAGGATATTTCCATCATGGGCTTTGATAACATATCCCTTTCCCGTTATGTGGCTCCCAAGCTCACCACCATGGATCAGAATATGTTCCAGCTGGGGGAGAGCGCCGCTGCCCTGGTGGTGGAGAAGATCCGCTACGGCAGGAGCAAGAAAATCGTGCTGGGCAATATGCTGATCCAGCGCGAGTCAGTGGCAGAGGCTAAAGCCTGAAAAATGTAGCAAGGGCTTCCGAAGTTTTTAGCTTCGGAAGCCCTTGTTTTTTGTAATTATTCCACACAAGCCTCAAATATATACTGATTGGCCAGTACGGTCATATTGGTGTTGTTGATTTCTGCTGCCCTGTGCAAGAGTTTCCAGGCCTCGTCATATTTCCCTTGCGCCACACGGCAGAGGGCCAGGTTGCTGCAGGCATCGGCCTGCTGGGGAATGAGCTCCAGGACTTTTTCAAAGTCTTTGGCGGCATCCTTGTGCTTGCCCGCTTTCAAGAGCATCAGGCCGCGGTTGTACCAGCTCTGGGGGAGGGTGGGGGTGTCCTTGACAAGCTGGTTGTAGGTTTTGAGAGCCTCATCGGTTTGCCCCTGGGCTGTCTGGGCCAGGGCGAGATTGTATCTGGCGGCGGTGCTTTTGCCGTCAAGTTTCAGGGCGGAGGCGAAGTCTGACAAAGCTTTCTCCGAGTCACCGCGCTTGTTGTAGACTATGCCCCGGTAGATATAGGCAGAGGCGTCTTTTTTGTCGGCGAGCTTCTTTTCGGCAGCCTGCAGGGAGATATCGCTGCCATCAGGGGCCTGGGCCTGCTGCCAGAGGTTCAGGATATCCTCTCCGTAGGTGGTGCCTGGAACGGCCCAGTTGCCGTTGAGTCCCGTCCAGTATTTGATCTTGCCGTAGAGGTCCGGGCGGCTCTGAATCAGGAGTTCATAGCGGGGATCTACTATCTGCACCTTGGGCCGGGTGGTGCTGGTGTAGGCCAGGAGGTGCTGGATATGGGCCCGGACGCCGGTGACAGCGTTAGGGAAGCTGGCGCCTTTTACCTTGTTGCCAGTGGCCCCAAGACCGCAGAAGTTGTTTTGCTGGGGAAGCACGTCGCCGCCGTAGGCGAAGAAGCCAGTTTCCTTCAGGGACTGGCAAAGGGCAATGTCAGGACGGATGCCTTCACGTCCGGCTTCCGTGTAGTAGGCATCCACGATTTCCTCTACGGAGCAGGTGAGCTTGGGGCTGGGGTTGCGCTTCTTGATGAAGGCTGTCATCTGCTCACGGGTAGCTTCGGCTTCTCCCTGTATAGTGATGCTGGAGGCATTGGCCAGGGCTTCCGTCAGGGGTTCAGTGTAAGCGGGAGCCAGGCGGAAATGCACGGCTTTAAGGGCTTTGGCATTCACTTTGCCGGGGAGCTTTTCCGGGAAAACAGGCCGGGAAAGCGTCAGGTTCTGGGCGGGCAGGACGCTTTCCCTGTAGGCGGGGGCAGCGTCCTTGGCACAGGCGGCAATGCTGGGCAGCATCATGAGGCACATGAGGCCTGCTGCCATATGCTTGATTTTTTTGTTCATGGAGCATCATCCTTTCCAATGTCATGTTTATAACACCGTTGTTCCAGATTTGTCGAAGACAAATCTTCCTCTTGGTGTTTCAACGAGGCGGGAGATATTAACTCGCCGCCTGTTAGTAGTTTGCCGCCCCCACTTATAGAAGTGGGGGACATCTTGTACTCGTTATATTCTACGCCATTTCCTCTTGTTTGTATATTGTATTCTAGTAGTTCTGTTGCCTGTGAAGGGATTGTTGTGATAAAATAATAGACATAAGAGTCAGCATTTTTCGTTATTTCGCATTCGATGGCATTCTTAGGGTGGGATACATTATGAAGCAGATGCCATATCTTATACATGAGGAAGCGGATTACCTGGCCATGCAGTGGGAAGTGCGGGTGGCCCTGGGGGAGATGAAGGTCAGCCAGCTCATGATTTCCGTCTTTGGCACAGAGCGTGATGAGGAGAGCACGGAAGTCATCATGCGGCGGCTCCACAGGGATTTTCCCAATGCGGAAATCCTGGCCTGCATGGCGGCGGAAGCGGTGATGGAGGGCAGCGTGGCCTGTGACGGGATTCTCGTGGGTTTTTCTGCTTTTGAAAGTGCCCAGGTGGAAATCCTGGGGATGCCCGCTGACAAGATGACTCCCAAGGAAATGGGGCAGAAACTGCTTGCCCGACTGGATGAGATAGAGCACCCCAAGGCCGTGTGGGTGCTGCTTTCCGATGTGACCCTGGATATCACTGATTTTCTGGCAGAGGCCAGCAAGTGCAGCCCGGAAATCAAGTTTTTCGGCGGGATTTCCGATGAGGGGCGGATGGGTACCAAGGGAAAGTTTTTCCTGACGGATGGCTCTTTTTCTTCGGGGCTGGCCCTGGTGATATACTCCGGCGAGAACCTGCATGTGGATACTTTCTACAGTTTCGGCTGGCGTCCTTTGGGACGGGCCATGACCATCACGAAACTGGAGACGCCCTATATTGTGCAGGAAATAGACCGGCGGCCTGCCGTGGAGGTCTATGAGAAATATCTGGATATCCACAATAGCGATAATCTCTTCTGGGATGCCCTTACTTTCCCCATCTGTGCCCAGCGTGACGGGGAAATGATGGCCCGGCATCCCCGCAGTGCCCGGAGCGATGGTGCTTTGGTTTTTGGTGCGGATTTCCGCCTGGGGGAGCAGGTGCGCCTGACTTATGGCGATCCGGAGGGCATCATCAAGTATGCCCGGGTTCTGAGAAAGGAAATCCAGGCTTTCCAGCCCCAGGGCATCTTCATTATTTCCTGTGTGGCCCGCTGGCTGCTGCTGCAGCATGATGTGGCCTTTGAGCTGGAAGCCTGCCGGGGTGTGGCACCAGACTTTGGCTTCTATGGCTATGGAGAATTCGTGCGCAAGGGCAAGGAACTGGTGCTGGCCAATATGAATCTGGCTGTTGTATGCCTGCGTGAAGGTGAGGCTGGAGAGCCCCGGGAGTATGAGGAGCTGGGAGAGGAACGCCAGCTCACCAGCCAAACCAGCATCATGCGTCATTTGGTGTATTTCGTCAATGCCATGTCCTATGAGACAGAGAAGACCACGGCGCGGCTGAAGAATCTTGCCACTACCGACTGGTTCACCAATCTCATGAACAGGAATGAGATGGAAAAGGCCATCAAGAAAGGCCTGTCCTATGTCCAGTCCTCTGGCCAGCAGCTGGCTGTCATCATGCTGGATATGGATGATTTCAAGGCCCTCAACGATAAATATGGGCATGACGTGGGAGATCAGATCCTGCAGCAGGTGGCTGCCATTCTCCGCTCCAAGATGAGGAAGGTAGACAGTCCAGGCCGCTGGGGCGGCGATGAGTTCTTCGCCATCCTCATTGGCACCACGGTGGAAAAGGCCTATGCCCTGGCTGAGGAAATCAGGCAGGAGATAAGCAGCCTGGAGATTGTCGCCGGGGGTGAAAAACTCACTGTCAGCCTGGGGCTGACGGTGTCCGGCCAGGAGGATGATGAGACAGATGTCTTCAAGCGGGCAGACAAGGCCCTCCATATGGCCAAGCGCAAGAAGGGCAAGGATTGCACGACGGCCTTGGACGAAACGGGGCTGAAGTGGGTGCCAAAGAAGAAGGCTGCCAAAAAGGAGGCCGGGGCGGAAGACAAGCCCAAGAAAGCAGGCCGGAAGGAGACAGCAAGAAAGAACAAAGAGGCATGAATTTCAGGGAGTCGCAGACGCTGCAGCCAAGTGTTTGCAACTCCCTTTAATTTTGTCCTGTTTGGAAGTGGACAAAGGCGTATTTCTTCCGCTTGCTTTAAATTCATGCTCAATCTATAATGAATTCATCGAAAGCAAGAGGAAAGACTTGCAAGTAGAGATTGCTTCTGAGTGATCATAGGAGGCAGCCATGATAGCTATCAAAGAACGCACAGCATCTATCCTTTCCCTGCTGGCAGAGGCCAAGGCCTACCTGCCGGTGGGGGAAGTAGCCGACAGGCTCCGGGTCAGCGCCAAGACCGTGACCCGTGACCTGCCGGAGGCCGAGGAGTTCCTGGCATCTTTCAGCCGGAACCTTCGCCTGGAAAAGAAAAAGGGAGCAGGCCTCAGGCTGGCGGGAAGTCCCGAAGCACTGGAGGAGCTCCTGGCAAAACTTGGGAAGGTGAAAAATCACAACTACACCCCGGAGGAGAGGCTTTCTATCATCGTCAGCCGCCTCCTGCCGGAAAGCGAGCCTGTGAAACTCTTCTATCTTTCCTCCCTGCTGGGCGTGACGGACAGCACCGTCAGCAATGACCTTGATAAGCTAGAGGGCTGGTTTAAGGGACACGGCCTGAAGCTAATAAGGAAGCCCGGGCTGGGCGTCTACGTGGCAGGGGAAGAGAGAAGGATTCGTCAGGCTATCGTAGCTTTCATCTACGATCACGTCACAGAAGAAGAACTTTTGGAACTTGTACAGGAGAGCCTGCAGGAGGAAGAAAGCGCACGGCATGCCAGCCGGGCGGGGGCCTATCTGCTGGACCTGGTAGATAAGGAAATAATCCATTCGTTAGAAATAATCATCAGAAAAGCCGAAAGGGAGATGGAACGGCGCCTGTCGGACCAGGCTTTCATCGGCGTGCTGGTACACCTGGCCCTGGCTGTGCAGCGCCTCCGCAAGGGGGAGCGCATCGACCTGCAGCAGGAGTATCTGGAAAAACTTAGCAAGAAGCAGGAATTTGCTGTGGCTTCCCGCATGGGAGAGGCCATCAGCGGGGAGTTCGGCCTCACCGTCAGCGAAGATGAAGTTGGCTATATCGCCATGCATCTCTTAGGCGCCCGCAGCCGCTATCAGGAAGAAAGCATGGCGGGCACGGTGCTGGACAACTTCCATCTGGTGCGTCTTTCCAAGTCCATTATGAAGGCTGCAGAGGAAAGGAGCGGTGAGCCCCTTTACCGCAATGGCGAACTGCTGGCAGGGCTGGTTAATCATCTGGGCCCTTCCATCAGCCGCATGGAGCTGCATATGGCCATCAGGAATCCCTTGCTTTCGGAAATGAAGGAAAAGTTCCCTGAGCTTATGGAGCTGGCCAGATACAGTGTCCGGGAAGTGGAAAAGGAACTGGAACTGGAATTTCCCGAAGCGGAGATTGCCTACATCGCCATGCATCTTTCTGCCGCCCTTATGGGCACCAATCTTTTGGAAAAGCTCACCGCGAGAGTCATCGTGGCCTGCCCCACGGGCATGGGCACCAGTCGCCTATTGGCGGGCCAGCTGAAGAAGTATTATGCCGAAAGCCTGGTTATCGTGGATCAGGCGGCTGCCCTGCAGCTGGCGCCCGGCTATTTCGAGCTGCACAAGGCAGACTTCATTATCTCCACTGTGCCGGTGCCTGAGGTGCCGCTGCCGGTGGTGACAGTGAATGCCCTGCTGACAGAGGCTGACCGCCGGGAGATCGACGAGGCCGTGCGCCTCATTGGCGAGAAGCAGGTGGAAAAGAAGGCTCAGAAGAAGGTGCAGGTGGATTTCCAGTCTGCCCTGCGGGTGCTATCCGTCTATAGCGGAGCCATCCTGATCCTGCTGGATAATTTCTTTTTCCTGGATGAGCAGAAGGCTATGACCGTACAGGAAGCAGCCGCTGCCATCGGCAAGCGGGTCGCGGAAGACCATGCACAGGCAAAGGAAATAGAAAAGGCCCTGCTGGCCCGTGAGGATCAGGGCAGCACTGCCATCCTGGGCAGCCACATGATTATGCTACATTGCAGAAGCAAGGCGGTGGAAAGCCTGCGGCTGGGCATCGTGCACCTGGGGGAGTATTTCCTCTATCCCGCAGAGCCGGGGGAGAAGATCCGCACCGCCATCGTGTTGCTGGCGCCGGAGTCCTGCTCCTGCTATGAGCTGGAGACCATCGGCCATCTTTCCTCCATCCTGCTGGAAAGATGGGGACTGCTGGAAGTGCTCCACGAGGGAGACGAAAGGCATATCCACGGGGAGCTTATCCGTATCTTCAAGGAATTCTATGAGGAAAAGAGTCGAGAATTGATAGATAGTTAATGGAGGTTTGACTTATGAGCACAAACGCAGCAACGGCTGCCAGTGGCGGCTTTCAGGAAGCCATGCAGAAATTCGGACGTTTCCTGTCCGGCATGGTGCTGCCCAATATCGGTGCCTTCATAGCCTGGGGCCTGCTCACGGCCCTCTTTATTCCCACGGGCTGGCTGCCCAATGAATACCTGGCCCAGGTGGGCGGGCCTATGAGCAAGTGGCTCATTCCCCTGCTGCTGGGCTACAGTGGTGGTGCGGCTGTCTACGGTCATCGCGGCGGCGTGCTGGGGGCCATTGCCACCTCAGGCGTCATCGCCGGTGCAGACATTCCCATGTTCCTGGGAGCTATGATCATGGGCCCGCTGGGGGGCTTTGTCATCAAGAAGTTTGACGCCTTCATCGAGGACAAGATTCCCACAGGCTTTGAGATGCTGGTGAACAATTTCTCCGCCGGCATCATTGGCGGCATCCTTTCAGTGCTGGCTTTCGTAGCTGTGGGCCCTGTAGTGCTGGCTGCCAACGGCGTGCTTAGGGCAGGAGTTGAGGGCATTGTGGGCGTGGGTCTGCTGCCCCTGGCCTCCATCATCATCGAGCCTGCCAAGATCCTCTTCCTGAACAACGCCATCAACCACGGGGTGCTGAGCCCCTTGGGCATCCAGCAGGCTGAGGAATTCGGCAAGTCCATGTTCTTCCTGCTGGAAGCAAATCCCGGCCCTGGCTTGGGCATCCTGCTGGCTTATTGGTTCTTCGGCAAGGGCGCAGCCAAGGAATCCACTCCCGGCGCCATCATCATCCACTTCCTGGGAGGCATCCATGAGATTTACTTCCCCTATGTGCTCATGAAGCCCGTGCTGCTGCTGGCTGTTATCGCCGGCGGCATGGCAGGTGTCTTCACTCTGAATCTCCTGGGAGGCGGCCTCATTGCTCCCTCCTCTCCCGGTTCCATTCTGGCAGTTCTGGCCATGACTCCGAAAGGCGCTTTCCTGGCCAATATAGCTGATGTTATCGTTTCCACCTGCGTTTCCTGCGCTGTGGCTTCCGTCTTCGTGAAGGCTTCTGCTGAGGAAGGGGCCGAGGATCTGGAAAAGGCTCAGGCTGAGATGAAGAGCATGAAGAATCGTGGCAAGGTTGTTCCCCAGCCACAGATTGTGGGCAGCGAGCTTCGCACCATCGTCTACGCCTGCGATGCAGGCATGGGCTCCAGCGCCCTGGGGGCCGCTTCCCTGCGCAAGAAGCTGAAGAAGGCTGGCGTAGAGGGCATCACCGTGGCCAACTTCGCCATCGGCAATATCCCCAAAGATGCCCAGATCGTGGTGACTCATGAGAAACTGGCTGAGCGTGCCCGTGAGGATGCGCCCCAGGCTGAGCATATTTTGGTGAGCAACTTCACCCAGAACGATGTCTTCGAACAGATCATGGCCCGCCTGCAGGGGGGCGCTGTGCAGACGGCTGAGGCCAGCCTGTTGGAACTGAAAGATGTGAAGCTGGGCCTCAAGAGCGTCAGCAAGGAAGAGGCTATCCGCTCCGCAGGCGAAGCTCTGGTAGCTGCAGGCTGTGTGGACCATGACTATGTAGAGGGCATGCTCCGCCGTGAGGAGGACATCAGCACCTATGTAGGCAAGGGCATCGCCATCCCCCACGGCGAGAACGCTGTGAAGGAATCCATCCACCGCTCCGGCATCGTGGTGCAACAGTATCCTGAGGGCGTGAAGTTCGGCAAGGATACAGCTCACATCATCGTGGGCATCGCCGGCAAGGACAATGACCATCTCTCCATCCTGGCAGGCATCGCCTCCACCATGGACGAGTGCAGCGATGAAGAACTGGAAGAGCTCTACACCACCGACGATCCTGAGAAGCTCTACAGCATGTTCGTTACTACCTGATAAATTGATATTTGATTGATGAATGTCCCTTTTCGTCAAAAACTGCTCTATGGCAGTCTTTTGGCGGGAGGGACTTTTTCTTGCGAATTATGGAGGATTTGAACTTGGGACATATCAGCGCAGGACGAGTTTTGTGGTTTGGGTCAGTGGTCTTGGGTTCGGTAATGTTTTTGGGATTTAACTTTTATCTGATGATGGCTGGTTTGGCCAGGTATATACGGAGGTTTTGACAATGAAAAAAGCAGTGCATTTTGGGGCAGGAAATATTGGCCGCGGTTTTATCGGTGAGCTTTTGGTGCGCTCCGGCTATGAAGTGGCTTTTGTAGATGTGAACAAGGAACTGGTGGACCTTATCAACGAGAAAAGAGCTTACAACATTGAAGTAGTAGGGGAGGAGCCCCGGAAAATCCACGTGGAGCATGTCCGGGCCATCAACAGCAATGAGCATCCGGAGGAGCTTTTCCAGGCCATTGCCGAAGCGGATATCGTCACCACCGCCATTGGCCCCAATATCCTCAAGTTCATTGCGCCCAACATTGCCAAGGGCCTTGCTGAAAGGCTTAAAACTAACAAGCAGCCTCTGAACATCATCGCCTGCGAGAACATGGTGGGGGGCTCCACGGTGCTGAAGGGCTTTGTCTATGAGCATCTGCCTGAGGAGCTGAAGGCAGAGGTGGAGGATCTCATTGGCTTCCCGGATGCTGCCGTGGACCGCATCGTGCCCTTGCAGAAAAATGAGGAGCCCCTGCTGGTGAAGGTGGAGCCCTATGCGGAGTGGGATGTGAACGCCAAGGGGGCCAAGGGAGAGTTGCCCCGGATTGAGGGACTGACCTGGGTGGACAACCTTGAGGCCTATATCGAGCGCAAACTCTTTACTGTCAACACCGGCCATGCCTCTATCGCCTATCTGGCCTACCGCAAGGGCATCACGGACATCTACAGCGCCATGCAGGACGAAGAAATCGTGGAGCAGGCCAGGAAGGTCTGGGCAGAGACGGGGAGCCTGCTGGTGCAGAAGTTCGGCTTCGACCCCCAGAAGCATGCCGAGTATGTGGCAACCACGGAGCGCCGTTTCCACAACCCCCATCTCTCCGACGCCGTCACAAGAGTGGCCAGAGGTCCCAAGCGCAAGCTGGGCAGGAAAGACCGTCTGGTAAGCCCCGCCCTGCAGCTTATGTCTGAAGGGCGCAAACCCAGCGCTCTGGCTGATGTCATCGGTGCCGCCCTGCACTTTGACTATCAGGAAGATAAAGAAGCCTGCGAGGTGCAGGAAACCATTCAGAGCGAAGGCCTTCACAAGGCCATTATCAAGCTCACGGAAATCCCCGAGGATTCGGAACTTTTGAGGCTGGTGGAGAACAAAGCAGCAGGATTTTAAAGGATAACAAACATAAAGCAGGCATAGGAAGCTTCGTGACTTCCTATGCCTGCTTTTACGCTATATCGCCAAACAGTGGCTTCTGTGGTACCATCTTAGTCTGGTACTCTTCCTGACCATTATTCTTGATGATGGTGGGCCGTGAAAGGTCTGGCTTTTCCACCATGATGGGCTTGGTGCGGTGCTGGTCGATGATTTTCCCGTCCTGGTAGGTAAGGACCAGGAAGGAGCCGTCCGGCATATACTTCCTGATGATTTCCGTGTCGGTGCTCATCTTTTTGGCTGCCTTGTTCTCTTCGGCGGTGTTCTCATCCTTGGTGAAGAGGGAGGAGCCGCTTTCCTCCAGATCCTTCTTGGCCTGAAGGGCTTCCTCACCTCCGGCAGCCTTCAGGGCCTGTTCGCTGGCAGTCAGTCCCGTTTCCCGGTAATCCTGCCACATCTGTGTGAGCTGGCTGGCGAAAAGGGCCTTGAAGTCCTTCATTTCTTCTTTGCTGCCCGGCATATTCAGCACGTTGCCGGAAGCCGAGGCCGCAGCTTTGAGATTGGGCCAGTTGATATTCATGAAAATCCTCCTTTCCGAAGATATCTCTAGTTGATATATCGTAGGAAAAGGAGGATTGCTTAACTTATTTTCTGAGAATATGGGGAATATATCCCACATGGGGCACAATAACCCTATGGGGGAATTCTTGGAAGGCATAGCCACTGGTATTTCCCGTCAGCACCGCCGCAAAATCCACCCCTGCTGCCTGGGCGGCCTGGGCATCCACCAGATGGTCCCCCGTGTAGAGGGTGTCTTCCTTGGGCACGCCGAAATATGCCAAAGCCTTCAGCAGCCCCTCCGGGTCTGGCTTGTGGGCAGCCACCTCGTGACAGCCTATCACATGGTCAATCAGGTCTTGGCATTGGGAGAGTTTGAGCCTTTCTTCAATGCGGCTGGCAGTCTTGCTGGACACAATGCCGATTTTTGCCCCCTGCGCTTTCAGTTTACTGAGGGCGGGCAGGGACTCCGTATAAAAGTGGGTGCCGGCGGTCATATATTTGTCGGCAATGCCGGTATAAATCTGGCAGAAGCGGTCAATCAGCTCTTCGTCCTGAGTGTTCAGAGCAATGCCCACGGCCTCTTTCATAGGCAGGCCAATGAGCCTGGCAAGTGTTCTGTCATTGTTCCTGGGAAAGCCCATGCTCGCCATGGTTTTGTGGAAGCATTTGACGATGACGTCTCTGGTGTCCACCAGGGTCAGGTCGAAGTCAAAGAGGTAGAGGGAATATCTTTTCATGTTATGCTCCTTCAAAGAAAGTAATAGCTATTTCAACAGTATATCACGTTTGGCAAATGAGATTATCCCAGCATGTCCTTTTCTCCCAGGCTGTAAAGCAGGTCGTTGGCATCCTTTACAGAAAGGCCGCGTTCCAAAGCGGATATGATGACCGAATCCCAGGGGTGACGTGGATAGAGAAGTCCCAGCCCTGCATAGCGCAGGAGATATTGCGTTTCCGACAGGCTGAGGTGCATGGCCATAGCCAGAGCCAGCAGCTTGGGTCGGGAGGGATTTTTCTTGTCGCCAGAGAAAATATGGTAGGCATAGGTTCTTTCCAGAAGGGAAGCCTGCACCACTTCCCTCTTGTTGAGCTGTTTTTGGACAAGCAGGTTTTCCAGATAAACGTGGAGCGGCTTGGCCATTTCTCCTTCGTTCTCAGACAGGAAGCGGCTGATGTCTGCGTCCTCCTTCAGTTGGGAAAAGAGTTCTTCTGTTTCTTTTTCGTACATAATTGCCCACACCTTTCCTTTCTGCTAGAATCATCATAGTGTATTGTGCGGGGAAAGGCAAGGTTATCATGGAAAGATGGGAGCTGGCTTTAGGCAGCCTTTACGAACCAGTGGACAAGTTGGAAACCAGTGGGGGCAGTGCCAACTGGCTTATATATGATAAGCTTGGCAAGCGTGTCTGCCTGTTGAAGCAAAGAGGGCTGGCTGCCAAAGCTGTCTACGAAAAGCTGAAGGACATGAAAAATCCCCACCTGCCGGAAATCTACCGTTTGGTGGAACTGGATGGGAAGCTTTGGGTTATAGAGGAATATATTGAGGGCAGCACGCTGGCTGAGAAACTGGAGCAGGAACGCTGCCTGGAGGAAAAGCTGGCCCTGTATATACTGAAAGAGCTGTGTACCTGTTTGGGTCATTTGCATGATGTAGAGATCATCCACAGGGATATCAAGCCTGCCAATATCATGCTGACGAAAACCGGGCAGGTAAAGCTCATCGACTTCGGCATAGCCCGCCAGACGAAGGAAGGCGGCACCAGCGATACAGAATCTCTGGGCACCAAAGGCTATGCACCCCCGGAGCAGTATGGCTTCGGTCAGACCGATGCCAGAAGCGACATATATTCCTTGGGGGTGACCCTGCAGAGAATGCTGGGCAAGGATTACCGGGGCGTGCTAAAGGTAATAATCGCCAGATGCACGGCCCTTGACCCTGCTGACCGTTATGGCTGCGCAGAGGAAATAATGGCAGATCTGAGCCGCAGGCAGAGGGGCAGGGCACTGCAGCGAAAGACAGCAGCGGCAGCTCTGGGGCTGGCAATCCTGCTGCCGATATTTTGGTGGCAGCAGAAGGCTGCTGAGGAAATGTCGCCTGTGCAGGAGGTCGTTGTGGTGGAAGACAGTCAGAAAGAAGATGAAGCCGCACAGCCTGTCACAGCAGACAGTCCTTCCCTGCCGGAGCCAGAACCGATGGAAAAGGAACCAGGGAATCCGATGGTAAAGGAAAGTCCTGCCGAACATCCAAAGGAAAAAGACCCGCCATCTTTCACCTACCCCTTCCTGCAGAGATCACAATGCACCTTCTACCTGAACGGCAGTCCTTTTGAAGAAGGACTTGGCATACCAGCATCCATCTGGCAAAATTGGGCAGGCAATGAGGAGAGCAGAACTTTCCCTGATGAATGGACGCTCACCCTGCACATAGAGAACGAATCCGCCGCAGATTTTGTTTTCCCAAGATTAGAAATAACTTACGATAGAGAGGTCGCCAGCCAGACTCTCCCCACCATACCCTCCGGCGCAGCCCGTGATATAGCCATCCCCCTGGGTGGCAGAAACATACGCGGCAGGCTCTGTAATATGGGAGTGCGGCTGGAGGATGTAGGGGGGACGTCTATGTACTGGAATTTCCAGTTTTATTTGGAGAGGTGAGGCCGGATGTTTTGCCTACAGCAAAATTTGAGTAACTGTGTTACAATTAATATGTAAATTTAGTTATTGTAGGAGACATATTTTGATGAAAAAGCTGGGGGTCTATAAATGTTGAAGATTCTTTATGGAAAGTTGGAATCTGATAATTATATCTTTAATCCAGATGCTTTTTTTAATAATACATACGAGGATGAATGGATTACAGATGAGTTGAGTATCCAGATGATAAGGGATATAGATGGTTCGGAGGTAATAGGCCCCCGTGTTATAGATAGTCCGTTTTTAGGTTCAATACCAACAGAAAGGCTTTCTGGCGGTGTTAAAACTTTGATTTTGATGAATAATGACAGTGAACATATATTCAATGCATCTGCTTGTGGAGATAACTGTGCCAAATGGATACTGAAGATAGCAGACAGGCTGGAAACTGAAGGAAGAGACCTAACTATACGCCTAGGTTATCTTATGGACTTTGGCAACGAGATATTTGATATTGAAATTGTTAATCTTAATCGAGTAGTACATAATAGGAAAGACCTTGTAGAAGCTGTTCTTGATAATGGTTTGCTCTAAGAGAGGTATAACATGACAGGCAAGTATGAAATTGAGATATACAACAATCGTGTTCATTACTTCCTTACAATAAAGCGAAACATAACTATACTGCAGGGGCATAGCGCAACTGGGAAGACTGAGCTTATCAGGCTCATAAGTGAATATGAGCAGAATGGAGCATCTTCAGGGATAACGCTGAAATGTGGAGTCAGTTGTACAGTGTTGACATCAGTTGATTGGGAATTAAGGCTTAGCAGATTAAGCAAACATGTAATTTTTATAGATGAAACTGCAACATTTATAGGAAAACAGAGATTTGCAGAAATGGTTCGCGGTTCTGATAATTATTTTGTTATTGTGACAAGAGAAGACTTGCAGCAATTGCCTTATAGTGTAAATGAGATATATGGACTTAGAAATGCATCAAGTTCCTCTAAGTATAAATCTTTTAAAAAAGTATACAATGAAATGTATAATTTGTATAACTTTGATTTATCTAAGAGCGTAAAGCCAAAGGTGGTTGTTACAGAGGATTCAAATTCTGGATATGAATGTTTTTGTTTGATATACGGAAATATCTGTAAATCAGCCGGTGGCAAGAGCAGGATATATGATCTCATACGCATTAATGGGATGGATGATGTTCTGGCAATTGTCGACGGTGCTGATTTCGGCTCGGAAATAGGAAAGATAGTCAGATATTTGGAAGCAAGTGATAGGAAATGTGTTATCTTTGCACCTGAGTCGTTTGAATATGTACTATTAAAATCTGGCATAATAGATGTGCCAGCAGATATTTTGGAAGCAACGTATGAATTTGCTGACAGCAAGGAATATTTTAGTTGGGAGGAATTCTATACATCGTACCTTATGAGTGTTACACAGGGGACGATTTATCGGTATGGGAAGTCAAAACTGGCAGAAGCATATAAGACTGAAGGGGCATGTAAACGAATTGTTGCTGAACTGCCAGAACAGATAAGGCCAGAATAGTAAATGAAAACAGTCTGTTATAGTGTCATTCACCTTCATGTATTAAGTAAATATATTGACCTTGCATAAGGTGGTCGAAAATATGCATATTTTATTTAAGCGTGTGTAGCTGCTCTTCGGAGTGGCTATTTTTTTGCGATTGTGGAGTTATTGTCTGAAGTTTTGAACTGTGTCCTGGCAGGACACCGAAAATGGGAGAGTATGTGGTACTATGGGAGAACACAACTACTGAGGAGAAGTGGGCAAAAATTTCCCGGAAATGAAAATTGATACTGTGAGTGATATTTTTATATCTGAAAGTCACAACATGAAAAATCGAAATGTTTTATAATATTTAGAAAGGGAGGGATAGGCAGATGGCAGCAACTATTGACGAGAAGAAAGCCATGCTGGGGCTGAATATATGCTACTATCGCAAAGCACGCTCTATGACGCAGATAGAGCTGGCCGAGCAGCTGGAGATTACGAGCAACTACCTGTCCCAAGTAGAACGCGGCTCAAAGATTCTATCGGTGGACAAGATTATCATGGCGGCAGAGATCCTGGGGGTGGATGAGAAGTCACTTTGGGATTTTAGCAGGAAGTGAGCGAGCTTGTTGCTAAAAAATATACCGAATAGCAAAGTCGATTTGCAATAACGAGAAGTCAGAAATTTCTTTGTATTGCCATAAAATAATATTACTGAGGTAGAATAATTCACAGCAAGCAGGTAATGCAACATGCAGAATATTAGGTACGAGCATTGATGTGATAGGAGAGAAAAATGACGTATAGAGAGGATAAAGATTTAGAGATTCTTGCATTTGCTAGTAATGATGAACTAAATATATTAGTTGAATATTTGATTCGTAATGAATATGGGGATTTGCGAATGGAAGAAAAGCTTACTGATTCTGATGGTTATAAAAATAATCCCCAATATCCAAGAACATATTGGAAAGATATTGCTGCAGAGATTCAGCGCGTAGGAGCCAATAAGGTAGCTACGATTATACGCTTTGGTAGGGGAATATTATATAAGGAAGAGCTTTGTGATATATGTGAAAGATTTGGGATAAATTATTCGAAAAAAGAAGAAGCATCAGAAATTGAAAGGCATGTTATTAAGAAGATGATGTTAGACTTGCTGTCTGTTATGGATTCAAAAGAAATGAAAGAACTTGCCTACGGATTAGGTATAAGCAAAACATTGGTGACGAAGGGAGGATTGGCTGATATAATAAGATTTATGGTAAGAGGAGATGAATTAGCATATTATAAAATTGCATTAATGGCGGCTATGTATACAGCAGAATCACGTCGATTAAAAATGAATCATCTAGGAATGGTTCCCTGCGGAATAATTACACACATAAGTAATATGTTAAACGAGATAAGTCCTTCGTATAGTGTGGTCATTCCAGCAGTAGTTCATATATCGTATATTCGTGCAAAATATAACAGGAATTTTCAAGTAGAATCGATTGTTGTAGTCCAAAATAAGGCTGGTATACACAGACGACCTGCAAGTGCCATTGTACAAACTGCAAGTAAATATGTAAGTGAGATTAAAATATGTGCAAAAGGTAAAACTATAGATGCAAAGAGCTATCTTTTTGTTGTGTCGCTAGGACTGGTTAAGGGAACAGAATTGAAATTTATTGCAAAGGGAGGAGACGCGTATGAAGCTGTAAAAGCATTAACTGATTTAATTAATAGCAGATTTGGGGAAGAAGATATGTATTAGATAATAAAGGAGATGGGTGTTGTGAGTGATAAATATAAAGAGAAAGATTTACCCGGAATAGTAAATGGCATAGAATTGAATGCGGTTAATAATTATGTTGAGGAAAAGTTTCATGGGGAACGTGGACATGGTTTTGCGGCTGAAAGTGCTAACAATTTGTATGATAAACTTACAGGAAATGATGCTAAAATAATAGGTGGTGATAATACTAAAAATGGTGCGGATAGAATTGTGAATGGTGCGAATATACAGAGTAAATATTGTAATTCTGGAGCAAAGTGTATTCAAGAATGTTTTGAGAATGGAAATTTTAGATATTATAACAATGATGGATCTCCTATGCAGATAGAAGTCCCCGCTGACAAATATGATGATGCGGTAAAGGCAATGCAGAATAGAATTGATCGTGGTCAAATTAAAGGTGTGGCTAATGCTAAAGATGTGGTTCGCAAAGGTCGTTTTACATATGAACAAGCAAAAAATATTGCTAAAGCAGGAACTGTTGAATCGCTGACATATGATGCTGTTAATGGCATGGTAATTGCAACATATAGTGGGGGGATTTCAGTTGCAATTACATTTGCTGCAAATATTTGGAAAGGAAAATCATTTGAAGATGCACTTACAGATGCGGTAGAAGCAGGAATAAAAGTAGGAGGTATAGCTTTTGCTGGTGCGGTTATTAGTGGTCAGCTTACAAAGGCAGGTTTAAACACATTGTTGGTAGGAAGTTCAGAAGCTATTGTTTCATTGATGGGGCCTAAGGCATCTGCATTGCTCGTTAATGCTTTTAGAAGTGGAACTAATATTTATGGTGCTGCTGCTATGAAAAGTGCATCGAAGTTGCTTAGAGGTAATGCAGTAACAGGTGTAGCAACTGTTCTTGTGTTATCTGCAGTAGATGTGGCTGATATATTTCGTGGTAGAATATCGGCAGCACAACTCTTTAAGAATGTTATAAATACTGGCGCAGGAGTGGCAGGTGGTATTGGTGGTTGGGGGGCTGGTGCTGCAGCTGGTGCAGCTATGGGATCTATTTTTCCAGGGCCAGGGACAGCAATTGGAGGTCTTTTGGGAGGTTTAGCAGGTGCATTTGCAGGAGGAAGTGCTGCGGGTAAGGTATCAAAAACCATAACAGATAAACTTATTGAAGATGATGCTAAAGATATGATAAAAATTATTGAATCTGAATTTCAAGAGATTGCCAAGAATTATCTTCTTAGCGAAAAAGAGGCAGAAGAAGTTGCGGACAAGTTAAAAGATGATGTCAATGGAGATAAGTTGAAAGATATGTATGCATCAAATAATCGTTGCAATTATGCATACGGAATGATTGAAAGAAATACTATACCTATAGTTGCTAAACGTCCTAAAGTTAAACTTCCTAGTTCATATGAATTATCTCAAGGATTAAGAAATGTTCTCGAAACAACGTGACTTGTTCTAATAAAGGTTTGAATATTATTCGCGTACAAATATCATAGTAGACGTAATGGTGTTTGATGTTTTACTTGTCGCTGTGAACAGGGAGATATATTTTATTGCAGTAATATGTCTGTTGGTTCTATTAATATGGGCGTATCATGATAGACACCACTTTACAACTTTTCTGATTGAAAAAAATATCGCGCAAATCACTCCTTTAGTGTAAGATGAAATTACCACACCCCATCTACGCAAAGGAGGTTCGCGCGATGAAGTCATTATACAGCAATCTCAACCTGATGTCTATGGTATCTGCCTTGAATGAGCATTTTGCGGCATACTTCCATGAAGCTACCCGCCCCATGCGTAGCCTGCTTTGTGGCATCGTACTTGCCATGCTTGCATTTGAATCCATCCCCTCGATACGCTGGATGCATAGAAGGTTCCATCTTTCGCTGATGCCAGGTTCTCTGAACAGCTACTATCGAGCCTTAAAGACATGCACGGTGGATGACTCTTCCTGGGTCAGTCATACTATCCGCAGGGCTCTGTCAGCCATACCTTCCGACTTGGCAGATGCGCCGCTGTTCCTGAGCGTTGACGATACCATCGTTGCCAAAGCTGGGCAGTGCTTTGATTTTGTCTCAAAGTTGTTCGACCATGCCATGCATACAGGCAGTGCCTACGTCAATGGCCATTGCTTCGTAAGTCTTATGCTCAGTGTTCCGGTAGACAAAGATATGAAGGGTGGATGCTCCGGCGGCATACATTATCTTCATGTGCCTGTCGTCTACTGTCTGTGGACAAAGGAGAAGACCAAACTTGAAATGGCTGCCGATGCCATAGATGCAGTAATGAGGGATCTTGAAGGCAAGCACATAGTCGTGCTCTGTGATAGCTGGTACCCGAAAAAGAAATTCATCAGCAGAATCCTTTCGCATGAGAACGCCGACATAATATGCAACGTACGGGTTGATACGGCCATTTACGATTTGCCACCAGCACGCACAGGGAAAAGAGGACGCCCCTGCAAGAGAGGTGCCCAGTTATCGCTGGATGACTTCGCTTGCACATACTCCAGGGGCAAGTTCAAGGTGGGGCATCGCTGTGTCAAGACCAAAATTTTGGGTGACATCACAGTACATGCATATGTGACAGTTTCTGAATCTGGTGCCAGGCGCTTATTTATCTGCACGGCAGAGCCATCCGAAATAAGGTTTGGGTGTGCCTCACATACTGATGACCCAAATACCACTGTCGGAGATACGGACAGGGAATTTCTGCCTTTGAGCCTTTATAGCATTCGTTGGAACATAGAGGTGGGTTACTACGAACACAAGACGTTCTGGTCATTGGGGCGGTACATGCTGCGCCGCAGATGTGGCATTGAGCGCCTGCTGAATTTGATTTGTATGGCTCATGCCTCCATGCGGCTGCTGCCGTATGTAGACACTCGATTTGCAAGGTTCAAGGAATGCAGCCCGCAAGAGGTACGAATGGCCATCAGCAAACAAATTCAGGATGAGCTATTTTTGAGCAGGTTAGCTGATGAGGCATCAAATACCATAAATTCAGCCGATGTTCTTAGCGTATTGCGTGATGTGGTCAAGCATTGGAATAATGCGGCTTAAAGTTGTAAACTGGTG
>NZ_FNWN01000074.1:0-1496 GCF_900108415.1 Selenomonas sp. KH1T6 | reverse complement strand
TGATATGCTCCCCCTATGAGAGACAGTAAAAAATAAAACTGTCATCATAGGGGGATTTTTCATGCCATGTAAGCAAAAAGCAACAGCAGAAGAGAAAACCAGAGTTGCCCAAGAATGCCTTTCGGGTAGAATGACACGTAGTGAAGCCGCATCATTATTACAAGTAAATAGGACAACCATTGACGAATGGATATATCAGTACGAATCGGAGGGCTCCTCAGCTTTTTCGCCGCGTAAACGCAATCGTGTTTACACAGCAGAACTCAAGACCCGGGCCGTTATCAGTTATTTGAATGGTGAGGGCAGCTTGATGGATATATGTCGCAAATATGCTATTCACGACACACATCAGCTAAGAAATTGGATAAAGGTGTATAATGCTCATGGAGACTTTAACTCCAGAAAACATTCGGGAGGCGGAAGCTACATGAGCAAGGCACGCAGCACTACACAGGAAGAACGACTTCAAATTGTTCAAGAATGCCTGGCCTTAGACAAAAACTACGGCGAAATAGCCAAGAAATACAATGTCAGTTACCAACAGGTACGTACCTGGACATTGCATTACATAGAACTCGGCGAGTCTGGGCTGGAAGACCGCCGTGGCAAACGGAAGAAAGACCAGACCCCACGCACGGAACTGGAAAAGGCCCAGATTGAAATCGAGAAACTGAAACACCAACTGCGTATGGCTGAGATGGAGCGTGACCTGCTAAAAAAATTGAACGAGCTGGAAAGGTGGTGATTCTCGGCCAAGTAAAGCATATTCTCTGCTACAAGGCTATAAGAGACTGTCACCACGAAAAAGCTTATCCCATTGACGAACTGTGCAGCTTGCTGAATGTATCTAGGTCATCTTATTACAAATGGGCCTCCGGGAAATCCAGCGATAGGCTCCGGGAAAATGAAGCTATTGCCGAAATAGTAGAAAGGATTCACACAGAACGACCTGACAAGGGTTACCGACGCATAAATGATGACCTAAGACATGACCACAACATTCATGTAAATGACAAGCGTATCCTTAGGATCTGCCGGAAGAAAAGCATAAAATCCACCATTAAGTACCGCAGCCACGGTTGCACCAGACGTGCGAAGAATCCTCAATGCCTTGCAGAAAACCTGCTTTCTCGCAAATTCCATGCTGATACTCCAAATGAGAAATGGTTGACCGATGTTACAGAATTCAAGTGGTATGATGGTTCTGTTGTGCATAAAATATACCTGAGTGCCATCCTTGACCTTTACGACAGGCGAATCGTATCCTTTGTCATTAGTGAACACAACGACAACCCCCTGGTATTCAAGACCTTAGACAAGGCTGTAAAAGCTAATCCAGATGCCCATCCGCTGTTTCACAGCGATAGAGGATTTCAATATACGAACAGGAAATTTCACCACAAATTAGAAAAACAGGGAATGACGCAAAGCATGTCTCGTGTAGCCCACTGCATTGATAACGGGCCCATGGAAGGATTTTGGGGCATACTTAAGCG
>NZ_FNWN01000009.1:0-113888 GCF_900108415.1 Selenomonas sp. KH1T6 | reverse complement strand
ATTTATATCCTTACCACTACCAGTCACGTCAGTAGCTGCAGTTACGTTAACAGCCTTCAATTCGTTGGTAGCCGTCATGGTCACAGCGCCGCCCTTGGCTTCGACCTTGCCGGTGGTATTTACATCATTGCCTTCGGCTTTTACATTCTTGCCAGCAGTGACATCAGTGGTCTTCAGTGTTTTTCCAGCCTTCATGGAGACTTCACCATTGGCTGCATTAACAGCAACATTGATAGTTGCATTATTACCCGCCTCGGCGGTGAAATCCTGGCCAATAGTAACAGCGCCGTTAACATTCACATTATTGTTAGTTGCAACAAGCTCAATCGAACCATTTTCAGCTTTGATAGCGCCTGCTTCTGCCGTCGTTACATTGTTGCCAGCATGAGCAGACATATCCTTGCCAGTGGTAACTGCAGCATTGATATTTACATCTTCGCCTGCCGTCAGGGTGACATTATCCTTCTTTGCCGTAACAGTGCCAGAAGTTGTCACGCTGCCTTTTTGGGCATCCAGATTGACATCGAGCGCTTCGGCAAGGACAGCGCCATTGGTGATTATATCACCATCTGTAGAAGCATGCACATAATTGCCAGCGGTGATATTTTTCTCTGCCGTCACATTGCCAACAGCCTTCATGTCAACATTGCGGACTGCAGTAACATCGCCCTTGGCCAACACATTGCCCTTAGCATCCATCGTAACATCGCGGCCTGCTTTGACTATGTCACCGGAGGTCACATTTTTTCCGGCATTCATGATGATATCAGTGCCGGCTTTAACAGCACCGTCAGCAGTCACGTTGCCTTTGATTGCTTCAAGTTTTACATAATCCTTCTTTGCATCGATAAACTTGTTGAAGGTGGCATTATTCTGAGCTTTGGCATCCACATGGTTATCCACCTCAATGGAGCCATTGACAGTAACAGAACCGGTGGAGTCAATGTTCAGGTTGTTCAGCTTGTTGGTATTACCAACAGACCCTTTGATAAGGGTATCATCAGCTTTGATATTCAGTGAAGTATGATCCAGGTCAGTCTCTACGACATAGTAGGTAATAGGGTTGCCGGACGTATGGTCATTGATGTCATCCCACTGTGAATACAGCAAGTCTTTACGCTGATTGCTCTTGTAGGTATCATAGTTCACAGCCAGAGCCGTCTGACCGGTCTGCGACTTATCATCATTAGGCTCGCCGGGAGCAAAATTGGTATAGTATTCACGGCCGAACTCATCCTTCAGCGCGTAACCATGTGACTTGCTCTGCCAAGCAGTATCACTATTACCTTCATGATTTTCAATGACTTCGCCCACAGTCTGCACATAGAAGATAGTACCTTTCTCCTCACCTTCCGTCCAGGCCCAGAAGCGGGCATGGCTGCCATCCTTCAGATTGTACCAGCCACTTGTATTGCCAGGAACATTTTCGGAGATGCCATCCAGAGTCTCTACCGTACCCTTACCATTCTTCGGCACCGGGTCAGCGCTCAACACACCATCGGTCATGGTAATGAAATTGCCGTTGGCATCCACAGGATAGGAATTGCCATCTGCATCCTGCTCCATGGCTACCGCCACCACATGGCCGCCAATAAAGGCCTCGGCAGTATCCGAGAAGTCTGTATTGATAGTGGAGGTGGCAACTGCATCCTCCAGCGCCCCTGTAATAACAACCAGGTGTGATTTCTCAGAAACATCTTTAGCTTTTTGGGTAGCCTCGCTCCAGATCAGCCGCTTTGACTCATGCTTGGACTGATAAGCATTGGCAGAGTTCACGGAGCCTTCGATGGTCACCGTGCCATTTTTACCTTCGGTGGTTGTAGTATCCAGCTCCACTGTGCCGCCAGTAGCTAACAGCACCTCTTGGCCGCCCAGGCTGATGTTACCACCATTGGTCTTGACATACCTTTTGGCATCCGAGCCTGCCTGAGCAACCTCCTTCATGCCAAAGTAAGTACCCAGCTCGCCCGTAGTAGTGAAATCACCACCATTGGTTTCAATGTCTGCCTTGATGATGTTGGCACCATCCGTACGACCAGAGTTGGTAATCTCATCCTGAGTATTGTCTTCTGCCGCATCATTCTCCGTATGCTTTTTCACATCGGAATTCAGCTTTACATTCAACGCACCGGCCGAACTCTTAATGTCGTCTTCCACAATGACATTACGTCCAGCAGTAAGCGTAAGGGTCGTCGTCTTGTCCCCGGATGTTTTTTCAACAGCCTTGTTTACACGTACATCAGAGTAATAAGTTTCCTTGTCAGGGCTTGCCTCCACACTGACATTTGTATTTGCCAGGGAATTGCTTACGACAGTGTTGCTGATTTTATTGACACCCTTGGTAACACCATTATTGTCATTCGACAGGTCTGTACCCGTCACGCCACTGTCAATAGTTGCGTTTTTGCCGATTACATTCCAAGTGCCTGCTTCACCATCCTTCGAAGCTGCATGTACTTTAGAACCATCGTTGACCTGCATCACCTCATAGCCTGAGGTGGTGATTGTGCCGCCCTTGTCGCCATCTGCGTTAAGCTCACCGTTCACCAGCACCCTGGCCGCTACCATGTCAATTTTGCCGCCATCGCCGGAAAGAGTCAGCTTGCCGTCCTCATCCTTCTCAATTTTGGTGGCAGCGTTGATGGTACCGCTGTTGTTGATGATGCTGTCACCTATAATATTGCTGGCATCTTCAGCAGTCATCAGCACGTAGTTGTTCTTTGTATCAACAGTCGCCTTCTTGCTGTCGTTGGACACATTCACAACCAGGTTTATCTTATCGTCATAGCTGAGCTCTATGCTCTTGCCCGCTGCCATGGCCACTTCCGGTGCCGTGATCGTGCCCGCATTATTTATCTCATGGGCAAAGATTGCCACATAGCCGTCGCGGGCTGTAATATCTGCACCTTTTTTTATTGTAACGGCTTTGTTTTTTCCCGTTTCGTTAAATAAAAAGGTATTATTAATAAAGTCATCCGGTTCGATATCCATGGTGGAAGCCACCAGGCTGCCCACATCCACCTGAGCACCCTTACCAAAAAGAATGCCATTAGGATTCACCAGGAAAATCGTGCCATTGGCACCACTGGTAAGACTGCCGTAAATATCTGATGACTCCGTGCCAGTGACACGGTTCAGTACCATCCATCTAAGAGCTTCCGGGCCGTTAAAATTGACCTTTTCACCAGAGGCTATGTCAAAGCTTTTCCAGTCCACTGCGCCTCTGGTGAACCCCTCTTTTAGGGTTATTTCCAAGTCCTTGCCGTTTATCTTGCCATTTTCAGGCAAATTCTTTTCATCAATCGTCATGTCAAGATTCTCGACGTTCCCCGGATTCTGCGGCAATGCCCAGGCTGTCGGCGTCCACGCCGAAGCAACCACAGCTGCCGTTAGCAGCGCTACCTTGCGTTTTCTATATTTCGCAATATCCCCCATTTTCACATCTCCCTTTTATTTCATCAACCAGTTTATTTTCAGATTATTCATCCCACGGAGAGGTATTGACCTCTCCGCAAAGCCATGAAGCAACTTAGAATTAGAAGTAAATCCCGCCGCGAACCCAGAAGTGGCCTCTATCGTGGTGGGTATCGCTCAAAGGATGCTCCTTGCCTACACGCCAAGCGTAGTCAAGACGGAGGAACCAGTCTTCCCAGCGGGACCAGATAAGGCCAATGCCTACACCATCCAGATGGCGGTAGTTGCCACCATAAGAGGTGTTCTTATCCTTGTTGATACGCAGGGCGCCATGGTCGAAGTAGGCAGCCAGCTGGAGCTGCTGATCCTGCTTCTTTAGGGGCAGGAGCCAGCGCAGCTCGGCGCGGGCGATAAGGCCGCAGTCACCGGAAGCCTCACTCTGGGGATAGGCACGGACACCGTTGAAGCCGCCCAGGCTGATATGCTCAGAGCTGTCCAGATTGTGGTCACTCCACTGGCCACGAACGGAAAGCAGTGCATAGGCTCTTGGTGAAAGATCCTGACGGCGCAGGAGGCTGCCTCTGAGTTTGAAGAAGCGCCCGTTGGTGCGGGAGCCGTCAGCAAACACTTCCGTTTCCCAGCTGTCAAAGCCCACACTGCCCAGCTTGTTCTCCAGGCGCCACCAAGTAGTACCGTGAGCATCACTCTCATCACCATAGATGGAGAGGATGCCGGCATTGCTGTGCTTTTTAGCATAGGTCAGGCCCAGTTCACGATACTCATCCTTCAGCTTGTTGTACTCATATCTGAGCCCTGCATAGAGGTTGTACTTCTGGCTGCGGCGGATGGCATAGTCAAGTCCCAGCGAAGCCACCCGGGCGGTGCCACGGCCATCCAGTTCCTCATACTCCTTGCCCAGATGGTACTGAAGCACATTATAACCCAAAGACAACTTCAGACCATCTGTGAGAATGGGCGTAGTGTAGTTGAAACCGTAGTTGTTGAGGTGACGGCCGGTGGTAAGGCCACCCACAGCGAAGTGGTCACCTTCCTTGGCCAGGTTCAAAAAATCGTAGTCGAGGCTGAGTTCACCATAGCCGGTATAACGGTTGCCATAGTTGTCCACGGTGACAAGGCCCTGCTTGCCCTTGTGGTTATTCAGGTCAATCTCCACATGGACAGTGCCCGGCTCGCTGCCCTGGGAAAGGGTAGCCTTGGCATCAGCCCCGGCCAGGTCTGACAGCAGCCAGACAGCCCGCTGGAGCTTGTCTTTCGTCAGATACTCGCCTTTTTTCAGGCAACGGATTTCACGATTCACGGCCCGATCCCTGATTTTCGTATGGTTCCTGATTGTCAGCTGGTCGAAGCGTCCCACCACGATGGCATATTCCACTATACCATCGGTGATCTTCTGCACCGGCAAATACACACGCACAGCTACATAACCACGATTACGGAAATAAGCTGCCAAATCATCGGCTCCTGCCTCCAAATCCTTGAAGGACATTAGACCTCCCTTGCGCTTCTCCAAAACAGCCTGCAAATCTTCCTCAGGGAAAAGATCCTGACCGGTAATCTTGAAGCCATTTACCTCGACTTTCAATTCCTCAGGCAGGTTCAGCTGGGGCCGTTCCTCCGGCGCCTCAACTTTTGCCTTGCCCGGGTCTTCCTTGAATTCCTGTGCCTCACGGTTTTCCCTCTGCTCGTTTGCCAGCTCACCAGAGGTGGGTGGCAGTTCGAATTCAGGCGCTGCCTGAGCCGGTGAAACTGTCAATCCCCCAGCCAGCAAGCTGATAGCCACAGCACCGGAAATTTTCTTCAGTTCACTACCCTTTTTGAGTTTAAGCAATTAAATCAGCCCTTCTAAATTAAATATCCTTGATTTAATAAATATCCCTAAACCTGTCAATTCCCCTCTTTCGGCAATTGCCACCGAAAGAGGGGAATCAAGCAAATGTAAAATTATGCGTCCTCAGGACAAACAGCCAAGGCCTCTGCATCCAGCACTATGCCGTCATCGCATTCAGCCACCTTGATGGGGCCGCTTCTGTCCTTGATATCCTCAATGATTACGGCCGCTTCATACGTCTCATTAGCGACGAAAGGAGCGCACCTTTATGCTTTCGAAGTGGGTGTAAACACCGTCCAAATCACCAAGGGAAATGCCCATGTGGTTGAAAACCTCGTAGAGAGCCTGGGACTCGATGTCCTCATTCTTTTTCCCCTCACCTGCTACAAGCATGTCCTTGGCAGCGCTATCCGCCGGATAGATGTCCAGGGTAGAGCCGTTGTAAGTAAGGTGGAACATCCCTCTGCCGTTCTCAGTCACCAGCTCACGCTCCAGTTCACGATACTGAGTCCTGGGCTGATCCGGCTCAGGCAGAACCTTGGCCACAGCTTCCATCTTCACCTTGTCCAGGGCAACGGACACATCATAGGTACCGTAGAACTTCACTGTGCCACGCTTCTCATTGAAGAAGGGAAGCTCAACGCTCTGCAACCCCAATACCCTGTCAACACCGGGAACCTGCGATTCCTGTCCCTCAGCGACAGCGGCATTACCGGCAAGATTCGAGGTGGGGAGAGCATCAAGCTGCGGCTGCTCCATCTGATCTGCGATAGTTGCCTCCGTCTCCACCAAAGGTTCCGTGGTTTCGGAACCACCGGAACCCGCAGACTGTGATTCCGCCTGTGGCTCAGGCTGCGGTTCCGTATCAGGTTCTTCAACCTTAGTGATATTCGTACTTGTAACAGGTGTCCCCTCTTCTACTTCCGAGCCGTCAACTGCATAGTTGACGGAAGTTGTATTACTGGACGCGCCATCTATACGCTCAGATTTACCGTCCAGTTCATTATTAGAGTTCAAAGTGAGATTTATTTTGCCGTCCGTACTCGTAATACCTGCATCCACACTGATACTACGTCCGACCGTCATGGTAAGGCTTGTGTCTTTTCCTTTGTCCTTGTTTATTTTACTGGCAACCTTTATGTCTGCGCAATCAGTCGGGCTGCCCCATTTCGCCAAAACATTGACATTGGTGGTCCTTAGCGGTGAGTTAATGACTCTGTTGTTGACCACATTACCGCTGTCTGTTATTACATCTTGGCTGATATTGTGCTCCTCCTGCGGCAAGGCCAGCGCCGTGGGCATATACGCCATCGCCATCACTGCTGCCGCGAGGTATCCCATCTGCCTCTTTCGGAATTTAGCAATACTCCCCATTTTCTTGCTCCCTCTCAAACAATCATTTACGGAATCTTACGCTCAATTACAACTTTCTAATTCTGTTTTAATACTCAGGCGTAATTATACAACACAAATAAACCTATACGCAAGCAAAAATTCAGTAAAAGATTTTATTTTCAGAAATATTTGTAAAGCAAAAGTGACTATATCTACTTTTTCTTTTTAAAAAACAGAGCAAAAATCCCCCTTCCCGGCAGGTCACCCGCCGAAAAAGGGGATTCAAACAATGCAAAATTAAAAAATACGATGTTTTATGCGGTTTCCTTGTCATTGGTTCAATAAACAAAAAGAAAAAGGACTATAGCAATATCTGCTATAGTCCTAATGTCCTAAGTCTGGGAGCACCGATCAGGCTCCTGCGAAGAGCAGTGACCAGTAGTAATGCCCATCTGCACCTCTCTGGCAATCAACGCCGATATAGGCGTAATGGCGGTTGAGGATATTTGCCCGGTGGGTAGGAGATCCCATCCACGCCTTGACAATTCTCTGGGCATCATTGGCCTGGCTTACGGCCAGGTTCTCGCCAAACCAGCCGCAGTCTTTATTTACAACTGACTTCACATCGCTCCCATCGGGTCTCTGGTGAGCAAAGTTCACCTGAGCTTCCTGCGCCCTTACTGCAGCGCCAGAATTCATGCTGCTATCGAGCTCCACTGGCCTAAGGCCGGCGGCAGCCCTTTCTACGTTCACATAGTACAGTACCTCTGATTGGATGCTGGAAGCAAAAACGGGAGTTGCTGCTACAAAAACCATCGCCATGACCAGAAAGAAAAACACACGCTGTGCAGCTTTCATTAGAATCGCTCCCTCGTTTTTTATCCAGATCCCTTCGTCTTTGAGCACATTGTCTCCACACGCTATACCTTCCCACCTCCAAAGAAGCAGGATGACTCCAGTTTCTGTCTAAAAAACCAGCGATACTCCAGCTGTATTACTACAACCAAAGCCGTAAACTTACCGGCCCAGCTATCTCATAGCTGACATGACGCTAGTATTGTTTTTATATTCAGTTATATCTAGACTACAGTTTTATTTTAGCACCATATCATTCCCTTGACAAGATGGTTTTTAATAATTCATTAATTTTTTGTGCCTTTTATGTGCTACGAGCACACAAAAACCTCCCCCGCAAAAGGGAGGAGGCTGTCCTGTCAAACTTGTTTTTACTTCTTTTTCTGCCCGTAGTAAGCATTGGGCCCATGCTTTCTCAAAAAGTGCTTGTCCAGCAGCACCTGGGGCATGGGATCCCGATCGCTGGTGAGCATCTGGGTGTGGAAGGCCATCATGGCTACTTCCTCCAGTACTACGGCATTGTGGACTGCATTGAAGCAGTCTGTGCCCCAGGTGAAGGGGCCGTGGTTCTTCACCAGCACAGCAGGTACATAGTCAGGATTGATGCCGTACTTCTCAAAGCGCTCCACTGCCACTACGCCGGTGTTGTACTCATAAGCGCCCTTGATTTCTTCCTCGGTCATATCGCGGGTGCAGGGAATCTCGCCGTAGAAATAATCTCCCTGTGTTGTGCCATAAGCACGCACACCCTGACCGGCCTGTGCGAAAATTGTGGCCCACCGGGAATGAGTGTGCACTACGCCGCCGATGTTCTTGAACTTCTGGTAGAAAATGCGATGTGTTTCTGTGTCGGAGGAAGGATTGAGGTCACCCTCCACCTTCTTGCCCTCCAAATCCACTACCACCATATCCTCCGGCTTCAACTGGTCATACTCCACCCCGGACGGTTTGATGACGAAAAGCCCCTTTTCACGGTCAATGCCTGACACATTGCCCCAAGTGAAAGTGATCAGGTGATGCTTCGGCAGAAGCATATTGGCTTCGTAGACTTTTTTCTTGAGTTCTTCTAACATATTGAATTCCTCCCGATTGTTCTATCTCATTTGCACGCCTTTTACATTATACTACAAAGTGTGCTCGGACAAAATAGCGAATAATATTTTTTATGAGCAAAAGTTGCTAGCAGGCCTTACCTGCCCCCGTGAAACGGGGAAGGCGGTGGAAGGGGCGAGAAGGGCAAAACGGCTTCGAAGCCCCCCCTTCCGTCAGCCGTCGGCTGCCACCGCCCAGGGAGCCCACCGGGCTCCCGCGCTTACGCGCCCCCGCAAGCGGTGGAGGTAAGACCTACTATATACTTTTGCTTTTATATTTTTCGTGCTTATATATAATAAGGAAGCTTTTAGCACGAAATTTCGTATCTTGCTATCTCATTGCTCTCCCTGTTGGCAGCCATGAGGATGTTCTTGTCGCCCAGATGATACATGAGCACGTTGGCTGCGCCGTAACCTTCATCCAGTTTCTCGGCATGGTAGCCCTGCTCTTTGTCATAGGAGAAAGCCAGCAGGTCGCGGTTGCCCTTGCGGTTGCCCAGGAACCAGTACGGTTTTCCGTTTATTACGTCAGCGCAGATGGCATGGAGGAATTCCAGCTTCTCGGGATAGGTGTAGTCCAGCACGAACTTGCCGCCTTCCTTGCGGTAGATGTTCACCGTGTCGCCATGGAAAGGAGCAATGGTGCAGAGCTCCTCTACCCCGTCGCCGTTCAAGTCAACCAGGAGGCCGTCGCTGGCAGCATCGGTGGTGAGGGTCTCGATGGTCCAGTCAGCTCCGTCGCTGGCAGGAGGCACGAACTGGAACACGCCGTTGTCCGTGGAGACGATGGCAGAGGTCTGGCCTTCCCCATCCTCATGGACATAGTAACCGTGGTTCTTCAGCAGGTCTTCCTTCAGCACCTTCAGCTCCAGCTCTTTGCCGTCGCCATAAGCAGACAGGTCCGTGGGCAGCTCAGCACCGAAGACCTTGCCTGGGAAGCGCCAGTCATCGCGATACTCAGCATCAGACTTCAGAGCGCAGGCAATGAGATAGTTCTTGCCATGGGACTGGAGGATGCCGAAGCGGTGCACAAAAGGCAGCGTGCACAGTGTGCGCACCTCCCAGTCACCTTTCCCCTTCGGGGTGCAGATGATGATGGAAGCTTCCTTGCCATCATTGGGAGAGTAGAACTTGCGGGTAGCCAGGAACTGCCCGTCGGGAGCGCCTTTCGGCATCTGGATCATGGTCATAACCCCGCCGGGGCCTTCCCAGACGGTATCTTCAATCTCACCCTCAAGAGAGATCAGGTAGCACTCATTCTGCTTCTCAGCAGCACAGAGAAAATGGTCTTTGCCCTGATAGTTCAGGACAGCCAAAGAATAGCATTTTTCCAGTTCGCCTACGACTTTTTTAGTTGCTTTCATGTTAAAACCTCCAATTAGAAAGGTGAATGTAAATCGAGTTCATACCTCCACCGTGAAACGGGGGAGGGGGACCGTCGAAGACGGTGGAAGGGGCGTTAAGGGCAACGCGGCTCCGAAGCCCCCCCTTCCGTCAGCCTCCGGCTGCCACCTCCCCCGCAAGCGGTGGAGGTAGGGCCTGCTCATCATTTTGCCTCAGCTTTGTCCAAATACCCTCTAAGGAAATCATTGGCCTCTTTCTGAATCTTTGCCCAGTCGGTGCCTTCCTTATACCAGAACTCACCCACGAAGCGCCTTACCCCCAGGGCAAAGGCGGTATCAGCAATTGCCTGGAAGTCCACATGGCCGGTGCCGAAGGGAATCTCGCGATACTTGCCGGGGACGGTTTCCTTCAGATGCACAGCCACCAGATGGCCCTTGCCGGTCTGCAGGTCCTCAGAAGGAGTGCCGCCATAGATCAGCTTGGCATTGGTGATGTTGCCGGAGTCGGGATAGACACCCAGGTACGGGGAATCCACCAGCTTCACATACTCCATGGCCTTTTCCGTGGTGTCCATGAAGGGAGTCTCCATGGTCTCAAAGCCCATCTGCACCCCATACTTGGCAGCCAGGAGAGCAGATTTCTTCAGCCCTTCGATGAAATCCGCACGGGTCTGCTCGGAACCTTCCTCATAATAGACATCATAGCCAGCCAGCTGGATGGTGCGTATGCCAAGTTTCGCAGCCAGGATAATGGCCTTTTCCATGATCTCCATACTGCGGGCCCTGTCCTCCGCCTTGGTAGCCCCAAGAGGGAAGCGGCGATGGCCGCTGAGGCAGATAGAGCCAAAAGGCACGCCAGTTCCCTTCATGGCAGCCTTGATTTCCTCAATCTCAGCTTCGCTCATGTCAAGACGGGCAAGTTTAGCATCCGTCTCATCAATGCTCATTTCCACATAGTCGAAGCCTGCAGCCTTGGCAGCTTCCAGTTTTTCCTTCCAGGAAAGCGTTCCCGGCATGGACTTCTCGTAAAGTCCCAATAAGTAACTTCTCATAAAGCACCTCATTCTAAGGTCATTTGCTCGCACTAGCCCCCCTTCCACCGTCTTCGACGGTCCCCCTCCCCCGCAAGCGGTGGAGGCTTGAGCTAACCGTAACGAACCAATGACAAATCAAATATCCGAACCCCGGCGCCCCATGGATGGGGCGCTCTCGCAGACCTTTGGACTCGCGTGAAGCGATCCAGGTCTGCAGTCTCTTTTGGTACTTTTCTCTGCATCAGAGAAAAGTACGGGCGCAGCCCGCAAAAAGGGCGAAAAATAATAGAGGCCGCCACCTTTCATGCGGCGGCCTCCACTAATTAAAGACCTAAATTTTACTTCGGCAGGTTAGCTGCCTCGATCTTCTCCGTCATCTCAGCCTCGGACAGGAGGTTCTTCAGACCAATCACAGTAGCCTTGCTGCCGGTGAAGGTGCCTACCAGAGACTCGGAGCAGAAGACCACATCGTAGTTGTTAGCCTGGGACTTTGCATCACCAACGTTGGTATGATAAATCTCTGCCTGATAGCCCAGCTTCTTGAAGACTTTCTCGAGCTTCATCTTGATGATCTGGGAGGAACCCATACCGCTGCCGCATGCTGCAATAACTTTTAACATATTGATGCACTCTCCTTTATATTTGGGAAGCCGCCAGGCCCGGCGGCCTCCCCATACTATATAGCTTAGTTACTATTCGCCACAAGGCGGGCTTATTCCTGCCATAAAAGTATTTTTTATGAAGGAATTTAGTCAATAACCACCTGATCAACAGGCACGCCCTGCTTCTTGGCCATGATTTCCTTGTACTTGTCGAAGTCCTCGGCAATGACGAAGTAGGTGTCCTTATGCCGCTGATAGAGAATCTGCGGGATAGCCAGCAGGAGGATTACCACCGCTGCTACGCCTACATACTGCAGGTTCTCCATGATGACGCCGATGATGGGCCATACGGTATCCCAGTCGAAGTTGCCATGCCAGCCGCCGAAGTTACCGGTGGTGAAGTGATAAGCAGCAAAGCCGCCGCCCAGCACCTGAATCATGCCGCTGAAGAAGGGGATGATAGCCGCTGCGCGGATGCCGCCCAGACGGTTTGCGAACACTGCAAAGGTTGCGTTATCGAAGAACAGAGGAACGAACCCGGAGATGATCAGGATGGGGCTGTTGAACACAATCAGACCCATGATAGCCAGGAACTGGCCGAATGCACCGAAGAGGAAGCCGAAGGTCACAGCGTTGGGGTGACCGAAGCCGTAAGTAGCGGCGCAGTCTACTGCAGGCACGGAGCCGGGCAGCAGCTTCTCAGAAATACCCTGGAAGGAGTTGGTGAGCTCGGATACGAAGGTACGGACACCAAGTTGCAGGATGGTGAGGTAAACGGCGAAGTTCAGGGACTTCTCAAGGATGTAGAAACCGAAGTTCTGCTTGGCACCGAAGCCCTTATCAATCTGATGCATGAGGTCCGGACCAAGGATGGTGATGATGGTACCGAAGAAGATGGTCATGAGCACACCGGTTGCAACCATGTTCTCATTGAAGATGGACAGGAAGCCGGGGAGCTTGAGGTTCTCGAGGGAGTTCTTGGGGTTGCCGATTTTCTTGGCAATCTTGGAAACGATGAAGATACCGAACATCTGCTGATGACCAGTTGCGAAGCCGCCGCCTTCGGTGAGCTTTGCTACAGGCTCAACGGTGAGGTTGGAAGCAACTGCCCAATAGGTACCCAGGAGGATACCCAGCATGACAACGACCTGGGGATCCTGGAGGCCGGGGAAGCAGAAGAGCACCAGCCAGAGGGCGGTGGAGGACTGCTGCACCATAACGTGGCCCGTGATGAAGAGGGTACGAATCTTGGTGTACTTGCGGAAGAGCACCAGGAGGATGTTCATGGTGAAAGCGATGAGCAGCACCATCATCATCATGGAGAAGGAGCGCCCGATATTCTCAACGGAGGCCTGGGCTGCAGCCTGGCCGAAATAAGGATCGATAACTGCTGCGGAAAGTTCAAAACGGTCTTTCAGACCTGCCAGCACCGGACGGAAGTTGCCTACCAAGCCGCCGCTTGCTACGTTCAAGATCATGTAACCGACAGTACCTTTGATGAAGCCTGCCAGACATTCATACCATTTCTTGCCCAGAAGTGCATAACCTGCGAAGACGATAAAGCCGATGAAGAAGGCCGGTTTCGTCAGGATGTTGTTCTGGAAAAATTCCCATACGGATAACAAGATTTCCATAACTTTCTTTCCCCTACTTTCTCAAATTGCTTACTCTAAGGCGTTCGGGTCACAGGCACAGCAGCGCTTCACTTGGAATTTTACGAATGAATCTAAGCTCCCACTGCGCCTGACGGCTTGTGCTCGCTAAGAATCATTGTAAAATTCCACACGTTACGCTTTTGCTGTGCCTGCGTCCCTCACTTACTCCTTATCCCTCTACTGCCAAGAGGTCATCCCCCGTCTTGGCCTTCAAGAGTTTGTCCACGATTTCCTCGTCGGAAAGGGTTTCCGACAGCTGCATGAGGTTATTCAGATGAACCTCATCGTCGGTGGCTGCCAGCACTACGAAGATGCGGGCATCCTTGTCCGGGTCATTCGGGTCGAAGGACACGGGCTTCTCGGTCTTCATGAAACACATAGCCGTATCGTTCACGCCGCGGCCGCGCTCTGCATGAGGAATGCAGATGTTCGGGGCGATGACGATGTAGGGGCCAAGCTCCTCCACCTTCTCGATGATGATCTCAGGATATTCCTTCTCGATGGTGCCATCAGCCAGCAGGGGTGCGCAGGCAGCCCGTACGGCATCACGCCAGTCATCGAAACCTTCATGGAAGGAAAAATGCTTTTTCTCAACGATTTCCTTGAACATTTATCTGTATCTCCCTTCGCATAATTACAGGCAGGAACGGAAGGGGATGTTCTGGGGATGCTCGAAGCAATCCTCGAAGCCCCGACGATGATGGAAGTAAATCTTATCCTTATCCTGCGGATAGGTGTAATGTCCGCCCACCTGCCAGAAGAAGGGGTGGAACTTGTACTCGTTGCGATCCTTCTTGAAATCGTAGAGGAGCTTGATCTCCTCGCAGTCAGCCTGGAAGTTGGTCCATACATCCCAGTGAATGGGAACGACGACCTTGCACTGGAGGTTCTCAGCCATGCGGAGCACGTCGATGGAGGTCATCTTGTCCTGCATGCCGATGGGGTTCTCGCCGTAGGAGCCGAAGGCCACATCGATGTCGTAATCCTTGCCATGCTTTGCAAAGTAGATGGAGAAGTGGCTGTCACCGGAGTGGTAGATGTTGCCGCCCGGAGTCTTCAGCAGGTAGTTGACTGCCTTGTCGTCCATGTCGGAGGGGCACTTATCAGTGAGCTCTTCGCGGTCCGGACCAGTGCTGTCGGTGGTGACGATGCAGGTGCGGTCGAAGCTGTCCAGAGCTACGATTTCGATGTCCTTCAGCTTGATGACATCGCCGGGCTTCACAACCTGGCAGCGCTCTTCAGGTACGCCCCACTTGACCCAGGTCTCAACGGACTTCTTGGGGCCGATGAAGGGAACCGGTATCTCTTTGCCGTTCTCATCGGTGGTGGTCATGCCGCTGTTGATGACGTGGGCAGCCCACTCAGCAGACATGTGATCCTGATGATAATGGGTGGCCAGCACTGCATCAACCTGCTTGAAAGCGAAGGGGTCAATGACGAAGGGCACGTTGCGGAGATTCGGCTGCATGGAGCGGCATCCGCACATGTTGGCCATCTGATGGCCGACCTTCATCTTGCCATCGCCGTGGGTGCGCTTGCCATTGCCGCACCAGAGGTCAACGGTCACATTTGCACCGCCCGGGGTCTTGAACCAGATGCCGGTGCATCCCAGCCACCACATACCCACATTGCCTTCGGGGATGACGGCGTTCTCGATGTCTTCCACCAGCCAGGTGCCCCACTCGGGGAAGGTGCTCTTGATCCAGCTGTCTCTGGTCATCTCGCTGATCTTGCTCATTGTTTTGCCTCCTAATCCTAAACTGTTCAAACTGCTCATAAACAGCTTCACAAACAAATCGTATACAGGGTAATTTTTCGCTTGTTTTTGTTTACATGCTTATCATACGCTTATTTTATGCTCAAGTCAATACCCAATTTGATAAAAATACATAAAAAAATCATCCGACAATTTTTATTGCATATTTTATGCTCGTTTATATTGATATTTTCCATATAAAGGGTTATAATGTGGGTAAGGTCCCAAAGGAATGGGCAGAAGCAACATATAAAAGCAAAAAGCGTGGCGAAAGGAGCCATTATATATGAAGAACAGCAAGAGTGTAGTCTTCAAGCGCCAGCAGGCCTTGCTCAGACTATTAAAAGAAAGAAAGACCATCGACGTGGATACTGCCTCCCAAAAGCTGGGGGTCTCCCCCACTACCATCCGCAGGGACCTGGATATGTTCGAGCAGCAGCATTTAGTAGAAAGATTCCACGGCGGCGCCAAGTTATTGGAAGGAACCCTCCACGAAGAAGACACCACTTCCAAGGACAGGGCCTTTGTGGACAGGGAACAGAAGGAAACCATCGCCCGCTATGCAGCAGGCCTTATCAATGATGGGGATACGATCTTCATGAACTCCAGTTCCACGGCGCTTTTGATGCTTGACTACATTAAAGACAAGCATGTCATCATAGTCACCAACAATACCGGCGTCATCGGCTACCCCCATGCTCCTGGGGTGAGCATCATCCTCACAGGCGGTGAAATCTACCAGCGGCGCAAGACCCTCATTGGCGAATTCGCCCTGCAGACCCTCACCAAGATCAATGCAGACAAGGTCTTCCTGGGTGTGGGCGGCATCAGCGTAGAGGGAGGCCTCACCACCTCCGTGCTGCCTGAGACGGCCATCAACGACATGATGATGCGCCGCTGCCAGGGGCCCTGCTATGTGCTGGCCCCCACTGGCAAGATAGGCCAGGAGCATAACTTCCTCTCCGGCCCCATCAGCAACATCAGCACCCTCATCACCTGCGAAGGTGCCGATCAGGAAGAATTGCAGAAAATGCGCAACCAGGGCCTGGAGGTCATAGAGCTGGGACCGGAAGCGTAAAGTCACAAGCGAAAACGTGCATAAAGCAAATAAAACAGAGCAGCTTTCCCACTTGAGAGAAAGCTGCTCTGTTTTATTTGCTTTATTTTATTTTCTCCAGCATGGCCTGGCATCCCAGCAGCACATCCTGATAGGTAGTCTCAAACTCCCCGGTATACCAGGGGTCAGCCACCTCCCGGTCAAGTCCTGCCCAGGAAAGCAGGGAGCTGCACTTGCCCGCAGGGTCCTTGCCCGTCAGCCGCATCAGGTCACGCCTATTCTCCTCGTCCATATAGACGATATAGTCCCAAGCCTCGTAATCCGCCCGGGTAATCTGCCGTGCCTGCCGGGGCGTGAAGGGCACCCCATGCTCCTTCAGCGCCCGTTTGGTACCGGGATAAGTATCATTCCCCAGCTCATCCGTGCGGCAAGCCTTGGAATCCACCTCTATCTCCTGCTCCAGACCTGCTTTCCTGACCAGATCCTTCATGACAAATTCGGCCATGGTTGACCTGCAAATATTGCCATGGCAGACAAATAAGATTTTCTTCATACTTTGAAAACTCCTTAGTCCCTAAATATATAGGGCCTCACAGCCGTCAACAGTCACCCCAAACCAGCCTTAGGTTCGGGGCACCACTTTCCTTTAGAATAATTCACCAGTTGTTATCCACAAAGGACGCAGCCTCTTCCAGAGGCATATTATACCGCTTAGACAGCTCTTGAACCGCTACGTCTTTACTGAAGTTGAGTTCTCTTAGCATGGCTATGATATTGAGCCTTCCCTCGTTGATGGCTATATTTCGACCTTCGTTACGGGCATCGGTGAGCATATCTTCTATTGCCTTGCACATTTTGCTCATTACCAATCACCAATTCTGATTTACAAAAGACATAGCATCATCCTGAGACAAAGTATATCTCTTTGCCAGTTGCTGTACGGCCGCCTCCTTGCCAAGATTATAGTCTCTTGCCATAGCTATGACATTGAGCATTCCCTCATTGGTAGCCTCCTTACGCCCCTTGTCCATTCCTTCATTTAGGGCATCAGTAAGCATATCATCTATCGCCTTGCACATGTCAATCCTCTCCTCTCCCACCGGAAGGTTGAAATTCAGACCAGCACAGACGCTTATGGTCTGGGCTGCCAGCCGATCCAGTGATTTATAAGCCTTGTTGCTGTTTACCAAGTTGGCCAGCTCTGCCTTGCTGACGGAGTGCTTGATGAACTTCAGCACATCCTTCAAATCTGACTTGAAAATATCCAACTGCTGATCTGTCATCATAGCCGGAGCAACCAAATTCACCTTATAATCATTGGCGTACCTCAGCACGCTCTCGCCTATCCCCTCAGGATACATCTCCCGCAGGGTAGTTGGCGCATCCCATGCCTCCGCGCCCCAGTATACCACTATGGTTATGACTGGCAGGATTTTATCTTCACGGTGGAAGCCGCTCAGATACTCAGCATCATCACTGCCATGGTTATTCGCCTTTCTATGGGAACTTGCCGTAGCCACCACCTGCTCAGTCAATGTCATTGCATCGTACAGCATATTCCGGACTGGCATTGCCAGATGGATTTTGGACTGGTTTTCCACGCCCAGTATGCAGTAAGCCACCCTGCCATCTGTTTTCAAGGCCAGCTTCAGCACATCCCTGGCCTTCTGCTCCGGCAAGGCTGCCCCAGCAGAACCATAGGGCAGGACAATGCTCGCGGTATCCATATCCCTAAGGTCTCCCGGCTGAATACGCTGCTCCCCGCCATAGCAGAAACCATTGAACAGGTCAGCAAAGCGCTCAGGCTGCTTCATGTACTCTTTAGTTACAGAATCCTTGTCGCCCAATTATCGGCACCTCGTTTCTTACCTACGATTATAGCACAATTGTTCAGTTTGCCATAGCCAAGGCTCTTCCCATTCAAATGTTGTAAAAAAGTTGTAAATTCATGACCGCACTGCTCAAGGAGCCTGTAATATCAAGGGTTGGAAAGTTCAAGTTCGTATGCTGCCGTGACAAACAAAAAGCACTTTTTTCATTGCCAATCTCCTTTGCCTAAATCTCATTCCAGCTTCAATCCCCCGGTAATCTCCTGCATGAAGGCCTTGGGGGTGGTATGCAGGTATTTCTTGAATACCTGGGAGAAATTCTTGTAGTCACCAAAGCCTGTTTCCTCGGCTATCTCGTAGACCTTCCAGGTGCCCGCCTGCAGCATCTCAATGGCTTTCTGCAGGCGGTACTGGGCCAGCAGGCTGCCGAAGGTCTGGCCTGTTTCCTCCTTCAGCTTGCGGGAAAGGTAGCTGGCAGAAACGCCCAGTTCATCAGCCAGCGCCTCGCTGCTCAGACGCTTCTGATACCCCCCCTCAATCCGTTTGAGGACGGACTGGACGTAAGGATTGCCCGTGTGGTAGGCAGCCCGCAGGCCCTCATCCCAGGAGAGCTCCTCCTGCTGTGGAGCTGCGGGCTGTTTTTCAATTTTCTGCAGGGCCTTGGCCAGGTCCTCTTCATTGACAGGCTTCAGCAGGTAGTCACTGACTTCCAGCCTCAAAGCCTGCTGGGCATAGGAAAAGTCGGCATAGCTGGTGAGGTAGATGATTTTAGCCTTATTGCCCTCAGCCTTCAGAGCTTCCGTCAGGGCAATGCCGTCCATGACGGGCATCTTGATATCCGTCAGCACCACATCAGGCTGTTTCTCCCGGATAAGGGCCAGGGCCTCCTTCCCGTTGCCTGCATCTCCCACCACCCTGGCCCCCAGTTTCAGCCAGTCAATGGTGCAGACCAGGCCCCGGCGGATGATTTCTTCGTCTTCTACTATTACCAAGTCAAGCATGACTTTCTTCCCCTCACAATTTTTCCACCAGCCATGCAATAAGATGGTCTTCCACGGCTGGCCCTTTCAGTTTGGCAGCTTTTCCTATCTCTGCGTGAGCATTCTCCGGTGCCACGGAAATGTCCGCCGCTTCCAGCATTTCCTTGTCGTTGAGGTAGTCACCGCAGGCGATGATCTCAATGCCGGGGAGCATTTCCCTCACATGGGAGAGCATAGAGCCTTTGGATACCTCCCTGGCCACGAACTCGTAGTAATTGTCCTCGGAATAGAAGCCGTTGGCCAGCTGTGCCACCCCCATTTCCTCTGCCAGCTTCACATACTCCTCCAGATGCTCATGCTTGTCGCAGGCAAAGAATTTCAGCCAGGGGGTTTTCTTCGTATCCACCAGAGTTTCCAGCTCTGTGTGGTCATAGCGGTAGTATTCGAAGGGCAGTCGGGGGTCATCGTTGGCCTCCGGGGTCACCACATGGCAGTTGTCCGCCGTGTAGACCTCCAGGCAGGCCTCGGGAAAGCGCTTGAGACATTCCCTGGCAAAGGCAGGCCAGCGATTCTCCTCATCTCCTGCAGTCAGGGGCAGGGTCTTCAGCACTTTCTGCCCCTGCCAGTCGTAGAGCATGGCCCCGTTGAAGAACACTCCGGGGGCATTGATGGGCAGGCCCTCCACATAGCCCGCAGCCGCCTCAGGGGTGCGGCCCGTGGCAATGGCGAAAAGGCCGCCCTCGCTGACGAAATGCCTGATGGCCTCTCGGTTCTCCACGGAAATCTTCCCTCCGCGGGGAATCAGGGTTCCGTCCAAGTCAGAAATGATAAGTTTGCCTGTGAATTTACCCATCTTCTTCTACCTCATCCTTCTTTTTCAAAACTCCCGGCAATCTCAGGGAAATCTCCGTGCCGCCCTCCGGGGGGCAGGCAATCTGCAGCCCGTATTCTTCCCCATACAGCAGCTGCACCCTGCGCTGCACATTGAACAAACCTCTGTGGTCAGTCTCATTGGACTGGGACTGCAGCAGTTCCAGGAGCTCCTGCAGCTTCCCTGCCTCCATGCCCCTGCCCTTGTCCTTGACCAGGATCATCAACTGATTGTCTGTGACGCTGACCTTGAAGGAAATCGCCAGCTTCCCTTCCTCGTCCTCTCCATACTTGATGGCGTTTTCCAGCAAAGGCTGGAACAGCAGCTTGGGAATGGCAAAATCCATGGCTCTGGGGTCAATATAGCGTTGGAACTCCAGACGGCTGCCGAAGCGGTATTGCTGGATTTTCATATAGCTTTCCAGATATTTCAGGTCTTCCCGGAACTCAGCCTGCCGCCCCCCGCTGCCGATGCTGTAGCGGAGCAGCGACGACAGAGCCATAATCATCTCCACCGCCGCCGCAGGATCCAGACGCACCATGAACTTGATGTTTTCCAAAGTGTTGAACAGGAAATGGGGATTGAACTGGGATTCCAGCTCCTTGAGTTCTGCAATGGCCGTAAGGTTGTCCACCGCCTGGGCCGTCAGGCGGCTCTCCCGGGCAATGCTCCTGAGCAGCAGGGGTATCATCAGCAGCACCGCCAAGAGAAGCGCCCCTGCACCGATGGCGTAACGCACAAAGAGGTCAGACACGTTGGAAATAACATAGACCCTGTACCTGCCCCCGGCAAAATTCACGGGCTTGCTGGTTTCGTAGTAGATGTTTTTCTCCAAAAACACCAGCCCGTTTTCCTGGTCCAGGAATTCCCCTCTCAGCTTGCGGAAATCCGTCAGCTGCTCATTGCCGCGCAAAAGGCGGGCGTTATCCAGCTCGTCCACCAGAAAGATATCCGCCTTGCCGTCCCCTGCCAGCTGGCTGAGATAAGCTTCAGGCAGGACATAGAAGAGGTAGCCTGCCACCTGTCCGCCATGCTCCACCGCCTGACCGCAGACCAAATCGCAGGGGCTGCCCTCCGCTTCCTGCAGGAACTCCTGCCTTGGCAGCCCCGGCTCCTTTTCAAGCCTGGAGGCAATGCCCCACCCCTGCCCCACATGGAGCAGATAGTCCGGCAGGTAATCCCGGCTGCCCAGCACCAGCTGGCCCTGCCTGTCCAGCAGGTAGAAGTCAATCTTCCTGTGCCCCGTATCCCTATAGAGCTGCCCATAGGCCTCCGCCCGCTTCGCTGGGACTTTGCCCCAACTAGAAAAGTCCTTCTCCTGCCCAAAGAACTCCGCTTCCTCTGCCGAATACCAGAGAAATTCCTGGCTGACATCCGTCAGCACAGCCGCCGCCAACTCCCGGGAAGTATCACTGACCCGCACCACAGAATACTGCCAGCTGATAAGCATCAACGCCGACCCCAGCACAGTCATAACCAGCACAGGCACCAAAGCATACCAGGCCAGCGCCCTATGAAAGCGTGATTCAAAATAACGGTGCATGAACGGAGCTCCCTTCCTAAATCTCTATCCCTAGTATAACAGAAAAACGGGGGCCAAATGACCCCCGCCCTGCAAAAACTTGCTTACTGCACGCTGGTGAAGATATCCTTGAACTTATCCAGCCATGCCTTCTTGTTCTTGTTCACTACTTCCTCATCATCAGTGATGGACTTGATCTCAGCCTTCGGCAGGAGCCCTACGGGTGCATCCACATCATCGCGGACGCTGCGGCGATGGAGCTTCTGGGTGATGAGGGTCTGAGCCTCTTTGCTGGTGATGAAGTCGATGAACTTCTTGGCATTTTCCATGTGCTTGGCATTCTTGATGATGTAGATGCCGTCCGGCTTGGAGATGACGCCTTCCTTCATGTAGACCAGCTTCACGGGAGCGCCGTCAGCCACGTACTTGGCGCCGCCTTCCTCGAAGGTCAGGCCCACGGCATACTCGCCGTCAGCCACACCTTTGTAAACAGCGGAGGAACCGGAGAGGAGCTTGCCATCCAGGTTCTTGGCCAGCTTCTCCACATAATCCCAGCCGTTGTCCGGGTTGCCATTGCCCATGGCGTAGAGCATATTGATGATGTGCTCATAGGAGGAGGAGGACTTGGAGGGATCTGCAAAGGCAATCTTGCCCTTGAGAGCAGGATTCAGCAGGTCCTCATAACCTTCCACCTTCACATCACCGATGAGGTTGGTGTTCACCATGATGACGCTGGGGATATCCGTGAAACGGGTGATGGAGCCTTCCACGTTCTTGAAGTCCGGCTGCACATGGTCTTCGTTGACGGAACGATATTCCTCAAAGAGGGCTGCCTTAGGCTTCATGGTGGAGAGGGAACCGCCCCAGAAGATATCTGCCAGGGGGTTGGCCTTCTCGGATTCCACGCGCTTCAAGAGCTCGCCGGTACCGGCTGCCACTACTTCCACCTTCACACCGCTCTGCTTCTCAAACTCTTCCACGAGGGGATTGATGAAGGCCAGGGGGTGCGGGCAGTAGATAACTACTTTGTTCTCCCCGCTGTCAGCGGTGGCAGAGGTAGAGGACGCTGCCTTGTCCCCGCCGCCGCCACAGCCTGCAAAGCAGGTGGTGAGCATGGCGGCGCCCAACAGGCTTGCCAGGATCTTTTTCAGCTTCATGATGAAACCTCCTTAGAAAAAACAGCTGTTTGGACAACTTCCAAGAAATCCCATACCTCATCTGCTTGTCTAAATTCGACAATACTACGTCATCGTCGGTCGACATAGCGCCGCTATGCCTCCCTCCTCTTCCTTGTCTTGACGAATTTATCCTACGCATCTGTGGCATGTTCTTTCTTTACAGTTGCCCCCTAATGAGTTGCAACTCACAACGTCACATCACGGCGGCCGGAGACTTTGAAGAAAATCACCATGGCCAGGATGGTTGTTGCCGTAAGGATGGTAGAAAGGGCTGCCGCCGTGCCGTAGCTGGCCCGGATGACCTCCGTGTAGATGGCTACGGACATGGTCTTGGTGGCCCCTGTAAAGAGGATTACCGAGGAACTCAGCTCATTGATGGCAGTAATCCAGGAAATGATGGCCCCGCTCATGACCCCGGGCAGCATCATGACTGCCGTGATCTTAAAGAAGGTCTTCACAGGAGATGCCCCCAGGCTTATGGATGCCTCTTCAAGGCTGGGGCTCAGCTGATAAAGGATAGCGGAGCTGGAGCGCAGGGTGTAGGGCAGGCGGCGTATCACCAGGGAAATGATGATGATGATGGCCGTGCCGGACAGCAGCATGGGCTCCTCATTGAAAGCCAAAAGCAAAGTGATACCCAGGACAGAGCCGGGGATGATATAGGGGAACATGGTCAGGGTGTCAATGACATCCGTGAGCCAGCTCTTCTTGCGGGTAGTGAGATAAGCCACCGTCATGCCCAGGAAGACAATCATCAGCATAGCCGCCGTACTGTAAGCGTAGGTGTTGCTGACAGCCGTGCCCAGAGACTCAAAGATGGTGCGGTAGCTGTCCAGAGAGTAGCCCTCCACGAAAATGGAGCCGTTGGTCTTCAGGAACGAAGTGTAGATGACCACCAGCTGGGGAATCATAGACAACGCCACTAAGAGGTAAATAGCCACATGCATAATGACGTTCTTGATGCCCGTCATCTCCCCCACAGGCAGAGGCCTCAGGGAGCTCATGGTAAAGGACTTCTTGTTCACCACATACTTCTGCAGCATGAAGATGGTAGAAGTGATCAGCACCATGATGGCAGCCATGGCCGCCGCGAAGTTGGCCTGGTCACCCACCTCGTTGATGAACTCGGAGTAAATCATGACCGGCATGACGTTGAAGCCCTCGCCTATGAGCATGGGGGTACCGAAGTCTGCCATGGCGTTCATGAAAACCATCAGCGAACCTGCCAGGATAGTCGGGGTAATGAGTGGCAGCATGATGGTGACCACCTTCTTGATGCCGCTGCAACCCAGGCTTTCCGCCGCCTCGATAAGGGCCGAGTCGATGTTCTTCATGGCCCCAGCCACATAGAGGTAGATGAAAGGATAGAGCTTCAGAGTCAGCACCAGCAAGATTCCCGCAAAGCCGTAAATGGAGGGGAAGTCGATGCCGATACTGGCCAGCCACTGGGTCAGGATGCCGCTGCGGCCGCCAATCAAAATCCAGGAATAAGCTCCGATGAAGGGCGGTGACAGCAGGGAAATGATGATGCAGATTTCCACGATGCTCTTGCCCTTCACCTTGAACAAGGTCATGAAATAGGCCAGAGCCGTACCGATGATTACCGCCAGGAGCGTCACGCAGGTGGTGACACTGAAGCTGTTGATCATGGACTGGTAGTAATACTTCCGCTCAAAGAAAAGGCCGAAGTTGGACATGGTGAATTCCCCGGTCATAGCGTCCTGGAAGGCGCTGGCAAACAGGGAAAACAGGGGATACATGAGGAACAGGCCGAAAACCACGATGGACAGCAGGGTAATCCATGCCCAGAAGTCCCACTGGAATTTCTTATTCATGCTCCACCACACCTTCCATCAGGCTCTTGGTACCGTCAGCTCTGAAGACATTGATCTTGGCAGCATTGGGCTTCAGATAGACTATATCTCCCTTCTCCAATACCTTTTCCGCATGGCCCAGGTCCTGACTGAACTCGATGGCAGGCTGGTCAGGCACGAGCATATCCTCAGGGAACTCCAGTCCGTAGGTGATGTACTTGCCCAAGAAGACTTTGGTCTTGATGGTGCATTTCACGCCCTCACCCTCGCCGCAGATGGCAAATTCTTCGGGGCGCACGGCGATGGTCACATCGTCCCCCACCTTGGCTTCCTGGGAAAGGTTCGTCATGGGCAGCACAAAGCCGTCGGCAAAGACCACAGCCTTGCCGCCCCCCTGCTCCTCGATGCGTCCCTTGAACAGGTTGGAGTGGCCGATGAAGGTAGCCACGAACACATTATAAGGTCTGGTGTAGATGGTATGAGGGGAGGCAGTCTGCTGGATCACGCCCTTCTTCATAACGGCGATGCGATCCGAGATAGCCAAAGCCTCCTCCTGATCGTGAGTGACGTAAACGGTGGTGATGCCCACCTGCTTCTGAACTTCACGTATAGCCGAGCGCATTTCCACACGCAACTTGGCATCCAGATTGGAAAGGGGCTCATCCATCAGCAGCACGCTGGGATGGATGACGATGGCGCGGGCCAGAGCCACACGCTGCTGCTGTCCGCCAGAGAGCCTTTCCGGCAGCCTGTCCTGGTACTCGGTGATCTGCACCACATCCAGGATCTTGTCCACCTTTTCCTTCATCTCATCCTTGGGGATGCCCCGCAGTTTCAGGCCGTACTCCACATTCTGACGCACGGTGAGATGAGGGAAGATGGCGTAGCTCTGGAACACCATGCCGATATTGCGCTTGTGGGCAGGGATATCATTGATGACCTGCTCATTGAAGCGAATCTGCCCGCCCTCGATGGTATTGAACCCCGCAATCATGCGCAACAGGGTGGTCTTGCCGCAGCCCGAAGGTCCCAGCAAAGTAAAGAATTCCCCGTTTTTGATCCCCTCTGTAAGCTGGGGGATGATGGTCAGGTCCCCGTACCGCTTCACCACTTTGTCTGCCGTAATGGCAACACTCATTGACCTCTCCTCCATTCCGAATGCCTATTGTTTCTTAGGTTATATATATTTTACAGCCCTCAAAAATAACAAACAATCCAGAATAAAGGATAAATGTCAGCAAAAATGAACTAGCCTCCCTTTTACGGGAGGCTAATATTCTGGCTGCCCATGCGGTAGCCTGTCATATCCAAAGTCACATAGGCAAAGCCCAATTCCTTCAGCCTGCCAGCAATCCCTGCTCTCTGCTCTGCCACCAGGCCAAAGGCTTCCTCTGCCACCTCTATCCGTGCCAGATCCCCGTGGTCCCTCACTCTCAGCTGCCCTTTGACCCCCAGCTCTCTGAGGAAGGTTTCTGCCATATCAATGCGTTGCAGCCGCTCCGGCGTCAGCTCAAGGCCATAGGCCACCCGGGAGGCCAGGCAGGCGACGCTGGGCTTGTCCCAGACAGCCAGCCCCCACTCCTTCGCCAACTTGCGAATATCCTCCTTATTGAAGCCGCACTCAGCCAGAGGGGAGCGAATGCCCAGCTCCTGCAACGCCCGGGCCCCGGGCCGGTAGTCGCTCCTGTCCGACACATTGGAGCCGTCCGCCACCACGGCAAAGCCTGCCTGCTTCGCCCAAGAGAGCATCTTCTCCATGCGGTGCCGCTTGCAGAAATAGCACCTCTCCCTGTCATTGCGCCTGATTTCCTGCAGGGCAAGGTCATCTGCTTCCAATATGACATGACGGATGCCAACAGCCTCAGCCCCAGCCCGGGCATCCCTGCGCTCCTCCTCTGACAGCAGCTCAGACGCCGCCGTCACCGCCACAGCCCTGTCCCCCAGGGCCATATAAGCCGCCCTGGCCAAAGTCATGCTGTCCACGCCCCCGGACAGGGCCACGGCTGCGCTGCCGTAGCTTTCCAGCAGCGATATGAGCTTTTTCTTCTTTTCTTCCATGCCAACCTCAAGCCTTTTCATCAAGTTATCCGCTTCCAGTACCAGCCCTTCAAAACCGCTCACATACGCCTGGCATATCCATCCTTCACCTTTTCCTGACCGCCAATAACAAGCGGTTGCCCAAGGGCTCCCCTTCCCTGAACTCATACTCCACAATATCTGCCATGCTGCGGATAAGTCCCAGTGACAGAACGTTATCGCTGAACCTGATATCGAAGGGCTTTCCATTGTAGTCAATCCTGACCATTACCTGCTCTTCAGCTTCTGAGTATTCTGCCACCCATCTGATGTCAGGCATCAAAATACGCTTAAGCAAAATCTGCACGCATATTTCTTCGAACAGCAGCAGCATGGAGTAGTTCATGCCCAAAGGAATGTCATTCTTCCGGCAGAAGAAGGCAATGCTCTCATTGCAGCCGTAAAAATCGAAGTCCTGGGAGTCGACGTGGATTTCCAGCACCTTCATCCGCCCTACGAACTGGCGGGTGCGCTCTTTTTGTGGATTGCCGAAGATTTCCTCCGGGGTGCCCTCCTCGTAGATGCCCCCTTCATCCAGATAGAGGATGCGGCTGGACACTCTCTGAGCCAGTTCCATGCTGTGGGTCACCATCATCATGGTGACGCCGGAGGAAGCTACCTTGCGGATAACGGCCTCCACCTCCCCTGTCATGGTGGGGTCCAGCGCCGAAGTGGGCTCATCCAGCAGCAAGAGCTCAGGCTCCATAGCCAGAGCCCGGACGATGGCCACCCGCTGCTGCTGGCCGCCGGAAAGTTCATCAGGGTAATTGAAGGCCTTGCTCCCCAGGGCCACACTTGCCAGCAGTTCTTTCGCCTTGTCATAGGCCTCCTGCCTGGACATTTTCTTCAAATCAAGGGGAGCTGCCATGATATTCTCCACCACTGTCAGGTGGGGAAAGAGATTGAAAGACTGGAAGATCATGCCGATTCTCTGGCGCACCCGGCTCATATCGCAGCCAGGCGAAGTGATATCCTCCCCCTGCAGATAGATTTTCCCGGCGGTAACTTCTTCCAGCCGGTTGATCATGCGCAGCAAGGTGGACTTGCCTGTGCCAGAGGGGCCTATGATAGAGATGACCTCCCCAGGGCTTACCGTCAGATTCACATCCTTCAGGGGAGTTACATTGCTATAGGCTTTTTGCAAATGCTCGATTCTCAGCAGGCTCTCACTCATGGTGTCACCCCCCGCAGGATTTCTTCTTTGGTGCGGGCCTTGGGATTGAGTTTCCCCAGGATTATGCCCGTGACTTTCTGCAGCAGCCACACAAAGGCCAGATACAGGACAGTGATGACAATCAGCGGCGCAAAGGCATCAAAGGTCTGGGCCCTGACGATATCCGCCATCTTGGTGAGATCCTGCACCGCAATATATCCCACAATGGCGGTGGATTTCAAAAGCCCCACGATTTCCGCCTGATAAGTGGGAAAAGCATGGCGCACCGCCTGAGGGATAATGAATTTCACAAAGGTCTGCCGCTCCGAAAAGCCCAGAGCCAGAGCCCCCTCTGTCTGCCCCCTGGGAATATTGGCTGCAGCATTTTTCAGCATTTCAAAAACGGAGAAGCCAAAGAGCAGGGAGAAGGCCGCGATAGCCACAATAGTGCCGCTCACATCCCAGCCGCCAAAGACGATGTAGTAGAAAATCATCAGCAAAACCACCGTGGGCATCCCCGCAAAGAGACCGGAGAGGAAATCCAGCCCCTTGTTCAGCCATGGCTTCTTCTCCCGATAGGCGAAGCACTCCCCAAAGCCCAGCACCGTGCCTATGAGGACAGAGGCAAAGGTAATGACTACAGTGGTGACCAGGCCGTTGGCAAAAAGCTTCCACCTGCTCTCCCGCAGGAAGGTGTCGTGGAGCTTCTTCTTGAGACCGGCCAGGAACCCCGACCCCGCGCCTCCGTCGGAGCGGACTGCCAGCACGCAGTCGGCCTCACAGGTCTTGTCCGAGAAGTGGAAGTGTTCCTCCCGCTCAGGCCGGCATTCCACGGCGCTGATCCCCAGGTCAAACTGCCCCGTGCTCACCCCTGCCATGCCCGTCTCAAAGGCTGCCACGGTGACCTTGCAGTCATAGCCGTACTTCGCGCAGAAGTGCATGCACAGCTCCATCTCGTAGCCTGAGATCTTATTGTCCTGCATATATAGCATGGGAGGAAAAATCGGGTTCATCACGATATTCAGACTGCCATTCTCCCCGGTCAGAGGAATATCCTCCAACGCCCGGCCTTCCCCCTCCCCGGCCAGCCACTTGTTCTGCCAGGCGTAGAGATTGCCGTTTTCCCGGCTTTCCTGCAGGAAAGCATTGAACTCACGGCAGAGCTTACCGCCCTTTTCCGAGTTGGGAAATACAAAGCCGAAGCCGGTCCTGCCCAGGGAATCCCCCAAAATTTCCACGTCATTTTGCCCGGAAGCCATCAACTCGTCCACAAAAATGCGGTTCATGGCAAAGGCCTCTATCTTTTTCTGCCTGAGGTTCTGGGCCATATCTGCCACAGTTTCAAAATAAACTATCTCAGCCTCCGGTAACCTCGCCCGGGCATATTCCTCCGCCATGGACCCCGGCCAGGTGCCAATGCGCCCATGAGACACCTCATCCTCCGTGGTCAGAGGAGCAGCCAGGCAGACACCGGCCCAAAAGACTAAGCAAACGGCAAGCAGGATCTTTTTCATGGACATCACCTCGGTCTGGTATGAATATGGCAGGAAATATCAGTTCTCCGCCCCCGGCTTGTTCACAGGAAAATCCTTGCGGATAATCATCTCTATATTGTCATCCTGCACAGAGACCCTCACATCATCGGCAATATTGGCCACCAGGGATTTTTCCAGTTCATCCAGCAGTTCAGCTGCATCGTCACCCTCATACTGCCCCTGCTCCAGGCAACGGCGGTATTGTTGCAGAGACCACATCTGTATTTCCTCATAGCTCATGCAGCCTGCCATGTGATAGTCCCCCACTGGTACCTTCCTGCCACTGCCCAGGAAAAACATGCAGCCTTCTATGAAATCCTTTACCTTGCCCATAACCCCCACAGAAGCTTCATTGCGCTGGGCTGTAGAGGTATCGATGAGTTCCTGCCTTTTCCCATAATCCATATCAGCCACAGCCAGCAGGTGCATCTCACAGCTGCAGTCTTCCGTGCTTTCCACCCAGAATTCAGCCTCAAAATCCTCCACAATGGCCCTGACCATGCTCATGGTCTCCTCAGCCAGCAGCCGCCCACGCAGGGTGCTGCGCTCGTCAAAGCCCATGGCCTGGCTGAAAGCATCCACTTCGTCCAGGGCTTTCACCATCCCGATGCCCTTGCTGCTCACCTTTATCTTATTTGTCTTGATGTTCATGTCTCAACCACTCCTATTTTCTAGCAAGAATCATTTCGGAACGCCGCCCAAAGTCATAGCAGCTATGATGAATAAACCCTTTCCTCCACCTTGCCCTCCAGCCGCGCCAGCATGAATGAGGAGGAAATATTTCCCGCCGCATTGATAGCATTGACAACACTCTCTTTCAGCCATCAGCCTTGGGGCTGAATATCCATCAATTTCGTAAAGCCCGTGATGCTGAAAATCTCCATCAGATTATCGTTTACCCCCATAATAATCATAGGTCCCTGCTCCTTCATGCTGCTTTCAGCTGCTATCAGCACCCTGAGCCCTGCGCTGGAAATATAGTCCACCCCGCTCAAATCAAAGACCAGCCTGGTCAGGCCGGAAATGCTATCCATCACTTCCTGGCTCAGCTGCGTAGATGTACCGGCATCAATGCGTCCCGTTATTTTCAAGGTCAGCTCCGTGCCGTTTGCCTCTTTGACGATTTCCATGATGATTGTCCCCCTTATATATCTGTTATCTACGCCAACCAACTACTGCATCCTAGATTCTATATATCCATTGAAAATCCTGCACAGATAGGTCTTCGCCCCTGGTGAGAACCCACATCATCTCCGAGTAAGCATACCTCGTGACATAATTCAGATAGGCATCTTCTCTCCTTGCCAGCAATCCTTGGCAACAACCTCCCCATGCCTAAGTTTCAGTAAACGGGCATGCTTTTTACCTTTGCAGATAGGCGTTGACTTCCTTCTGGAGCTTGCGCAGCCCCATGGACAGGGGGCGTTTCCCTGCATAGATTTCCTGGATGGCATTCTCCGCTATGATGATGGCAGCCCAATGGTCGCGGAACTTGGGATGGCTGATGGCTTCATCCATGACCCGGCTGATGGCTTCCAAATCTACGGACTCAGAACCTGCGCTGCCCCAGCCCCACTTAGCCCTGGCTGCACTCAGCACCACTTCCCGGCGCACGGGAAGCCCCTGGGACTTTTCCAGCACGGCCTGCTGCACCTCCGGGTCCATGGAAATCTTCTTCATGAGCTGCCAGGCCAACCCTGGCTCTGCCGTGCGTTCACTCATGGCAATGAGCAGGGTGCTCACAGGAGAGACATTCTTGCCAGAGGGCCCTGCCGGCAGGCGCACGCAGTCCCACTCAGAATCAGAGAACTTCTTGATGCGCCAGGGGTAGGGCTTGTAAGTCTTGTACTCAGCGAAGGTGAAGGGGCGGAAAGCCACCTTGCCCAAATCCACCTCACGGCTGGTGACCTCATGCCCCTGCTGCAGCTTTTTCAGGCTCATGACAAATTGGACACACTGCTCGATATTGGGAGAGGCAAAGAAACAGGCCCTGCGCGAGGGGTCGAAAAGGCCGCCCCCATTGGTGGTCACTGCCAGCTGCCAGTCATAATCATACATACCGAACTGGTCAAGATCCCCATCCCCGTTAGTGTCCTTGGTGACTCTGGCGCAGATATCGTAAAAGTCCTGCCAGGTCCAGTCATCAGAGGGCATCTCGATACCCTCCCGTTCCAGCAGGGTCTTGTTCACGAACATCAGGGTGGGAGCGCACTCCACCGGCAGGGCATAGAGACTGCCGTCCTTCCTGCCGTACTCCAGCACCGCAGGATAAAATCCCTCCTCGTCGAAGCCCTTGTCCCGGGCTATGGTATCGGAAAGATTCCTGATGGCCCCCATGGAGGCATAGGCCTCGAAATCATCATCGGGCATCAGGAACACATCCGGCTCTGTCCCGGCCAGGATCTGCTCTGCCAGCCACTCCTCATAATCCTCCGGCTTGATGCCGCTGACGTAGGTCACATCCACATCCGGATGCTCTGCCTCAAAGCTCTTGATGGCCGTGTCCATGACAGCGTAGCCGTCGCTGCTGGGCACATCCCAGGCGCTGCCTACGAAGGTCCCCACCCGCAGGTGAGTGCGGGCATGGGCCGCCTGCCAGCTCCAAAGGCCAAAAGCCGCCAACAGGATTATGACCAGCAGATGCCCTCCAAAGGAGAGTTTGCGTTTCATCCCCATCATCTTTCCACCGCTTCAGCGGCCAGCCCCGTCTGTACGGCCCAGATAGCCAGCTGGGTGCGGTCACGGAGCCCCAGCTTTGAGAGTACAGAAGAAAGTCCGTTGCGCACAGTGCCCTCGGAGAGCTTCAGCTTGTCAGCGATTTCCTTATTAGAGAGTCCGTGGCCCACCAGCAGGGCAATATTCCTCTCCGTGCGGGTGAGGAGCTCCACTCCCCCCAAAGTTTCCACCGTGGAGGAAGAACTGCTGCCTTTCTGGGCCATCTGGCTGAAAAGCTTCACCACTTTGGTGACCACCTCGGGATTGATCATGGCGCCCCCGGAAGCCACCGTGCGAATGGCATTGGACAGCTCCGACACGGACACACCTTTCAGCATATAGCCGCTGGCCCCGTACTTCAGGGCATTGTAAACATACTCATCATCATCAAAGGTGGTGAGAATAATGATGTACACTTCAGGATACTTTTTCTTGATGATGCGGGTGGCCTGCACCCCGTCCACCTCAGGCATGCGCACATCCATTAGAATGACATCCGGCCTGTCCTGCTCCAGCATGTCCAGGCACTCCTGGCCGTCCGAAGCCAGGGCTGACACCTTCATATCACCGTTCTGCTCCAAAACTATCTTCAAGCTGTCCCGGATAAGCTCCTGGTCGTCAGCTATCATAACCTTAATCATGTCTTTCCTCCTTAGCCCCCTGGCCTACTGGTATCACAGCCTCCAGCTTGAAGCCCTTATCCGACTGGCAGGACAGGCTGCCGTGCAGGAGATCAAGCCGTTCCTGCATGTGCCGCAGGCCAAAGCCCGGCACTGCCTCCTTGCAGCCCTGTCCGTTATCCACAATGGCAATAGTGAGCCTGCCTTCCTCCATTTGGAAAGTGACAGAAGCCTTAGTGGCATGGCCGTGACGATTGGCATTGGTAAGACCTTCCTGCACAATGCGGTAGATGACCTCCTCCACATCCTGCCGCATGGCCTCGGGCCAGCCCTCGATGGAGAGCTTCACTTCCATGGAGGTGGTATCAGCATATTCCTTCACCATGTGGGTCAGTGCCTCCCTGAGAGGCAGCCGCTCCAGATCGTCCGGGCGCAGTTTCTTCACGGAGCGCCGCACATCCTTGAGGCCGTGCTTGGCCACATCCCTGAGCTTTTCCATCTGCTCCTTGGCCTTCTGGGGAGCCACATCCACCAGCACCATGCAGGCATCCATGCCCGCCGCCAGCCCTGTAAGGGTATGGCCCAGAGTATCGTGGATCTCACGGGCCAGACGGTTGCGCTCACGGGTCTCTGCCGTACGCTCCGCCTCGGCAGCGTAGAGCCTGAGCTTCTCATTGGCAGACTCCAGCTGCTCATTGAGGGACTGGATGCGCTCCTTTTCCTGATGCTTATTCTGTATCAGCATCACCAGATAGAGGGCAAAGAGCACCACATTCACCGAAGACAGGCCGCTCTTGAGGGCGGAAAGCACGCCGCGCACAGAACTGTTATAATAGGCGGCATAAGCATCAAAAGGCTCCACGCCTCTCAAAAAGCCCAGCATATTGTAGTCAGCCAGGAAGAACAGCAAAAGCATGGCTCCCACCAGCAGCCCCCCCGTATTCTTGCCGTCATAGCGGTGCATGAGGTCAGCCACCACCAGCAGCACCAGCCCGTCATAGGCCAGGCTCAGGGTGCGCATGACCACCAGGCAGGCAATGGTCTCTGCCAGCAGGGCCAGATACCTGCCGCTCTGGGTGATATCCTGCCTGTGGTAGATCCTGCCGCAGACAAAAAGCACCCCGAAGGACAGCCAGGAAAGGGCCACCACCTCATCAGCAGGCAACGGCAGCACCGGCAAAGCCTGCAAGAAGGAACGGGCGGTCATGGCCTCGATGATCTTATGCTGGGTCACATAGTAAAAGCCGGAAAAGAGCACTACCACCATGCCGTTGTAAAGCCACAACAGCTGGTGCAGCCGCCCTGCCAGGCTCTTGGTCTTGAAAAGGCTGCGCCAGAGGAAAAAATCTATCTCCATCATTCCCATCCTTCCCCATTGGACGCCTTCACATTCTCACGGGTAATCAGCACCGTAGGCAGCTTCACCAAGGGTTCCGGCTGCCCGCCGCCAAGCACCTTGTAAGCCTGCTCCACCGCCATGCGCCCCAGTCCCCGGGGGTCCTGGCCTGCCGTGGCCTGCATGTGGCCCTGGGCGATGAGGTCCCGGGTCTCCGTCACCCCGTCCACCCCGTAGACAGCCACCCCTTCCAAGCGTCCCGCCTGCCTGAGGGCGGCCATAGCTCCCATGGCCGCCGGGTCATTGAGGGCCATGACGATATCTATTTCCGGGTGGCGCCCAATCATCTTTTCCATAGCAGGCATGGCAGTTTCCAGCTGGCCCTGGCACTCTGCCTGGTCCACCACCTGAAAAGCCGGATAATGGGCGAGGGTGTCCAAAAAGCCCTGTATGCGCTCCTGGGCCGAGCGGGCCTGAACATGGGTCAGCAGCGCCACCTTGCCCCCCTGGCGGGTACCCACCAGATGCTGGGCGCACTGCTGCCCTGCCAGATAATTGTCGGACACCACCGTAGAGGCCACCAGAGACTCGTCCTCCACATTGGTGTCAATGACAATCACCTGCACCCCTGCCCGCCGCGCCTTTTCTATGGCAGGCACGCACTTCTGCCAGTCCACCGGGTTGATGAAGATGAGCTTCACCCCATCTTCGATAAGCTCCTCTATCTCCTCATTCTGCCGCTCCACGGACAGGGCCGGGTCCCGGGAGATGAGCACATCTCCCCGGTTCTCCACCGCTGTGCGGATTTCTTCGTCCACCACTTCATAAAAGGGATTGTTGAGGGTCATGTAGACGGCACCCAGTTTCCGCCGTCCTTCTGTCTGGCGGGCAGAAAGATCCTGCCCCGCCAGGCGCATGAAGCCCAGGACTACCAGCGCCAAAGCCATCAGGACCATCAGGGCCCAGAAAGCATGCTCCCGTCTTTCCAAAAAGATACCTCCAGAAAAATTACGTTATGTTTAATCTTTTCTATTATATGCTTTTAATAGTTGGATAGCTAGCCCCCTAATAATAGTTACGGCTGTTCATTTTCTTTGGCGCAAAGAAAACGAACCAAAAGGTAAACATGCCGGTGGCATGTTTACGCGGACTGAAATCACATCGTGTGATTTCCGCGTCCGCGGGGCCCATCCATGGGCCCTGGGGTTCGAGGGGTTCGGGGGATGGGGGTTCGGGAGTTCGTTTTTTTGGGGGTTCGGGAGTTTGACATTTTGCAACAAAAAAGGGCTGCCGCATTCGCGGCAGCCGAGTAGAGAATCAATGGATTGTGAAAAATTGTATCTTATGCGAAGAGACCGATGGCGTAGCCACAGATGCCCAGCGCAAAGAGACCGATGATGATGATGAGGGGGTTCACGCCCTTCTTCAGGAGAGCCATGCAGGCGAAGGTCATGAGCAGTGGCACGATGCCAGGCATCAGGCTGTCCAGGATGCTCTGGACGGTAACCACTACCTGGTCGCCCTGGCTGTTCACATAGGAGGACATGACCAGAGGCATATTGACCGTGGTCCACTTGGCCACCAAGGCGCCCATGACCAGGAGGCCCAGGACGCTGGCGCCCTCAGTGAGGTAACGCATGCGGTTGCCGCCCACTTCGTCCACCAGCTCCGTGCCCTTTTCAAAGCCGTACATAACGCCGTACCAATGAGTGAGCAGACGGATGGCATTGAAAGCGATGAAGAAGATCAAGGGACCGATAATGCTGCCGGTGAGGGCGATGCCTGCACCAAGAGCTGCCAGCACCGGACGGAGAGTACCCCAGAAAATAGGATCGCCTACGCCGGCCAGAGGACCGATAAGACCGACCTTCACGCCGGAGATGGTCTGGTCGCTGATGTCAGCACCGTTGGCACGCTTCTCCTCCATAGCGGCAATGATGCCCATGATGGGGGTTGCAAGGAACGGCTGGGTGTTGAAGAATTCCAGGTGGCGCTTCAGAGCCTGGTTCAGCTCCTCGCCCTTGTAGAGCTTCTTCAAAGCCGGGATCATGGAGACGCAGAAGCCGATGGACTGCATACGCTCGAAGTTGAAGGAACCCAGCAGGAAGTTTGAACGAATAAAGATATTGATAAGGTCGCCCTTAGTAAGCTTCTTTTCCATATTTGCTTTCCTCCTTACATGAGATCGGAATCATCAATGTCATCCACGGGGTTGCCGCTGCGCACAGGGCCAGCAGCAGCGCTCTCCAGCTCACGCTGCAGGTTCTTGATGTGGAAGAAAGCGCAGATGAGGCCGATAGCACCGAAGCCGATGAGGTTGACGTTGGTGAACACAGCAATGAGGAAGCCCAGGAAGAAGTAAGGCATGAGGCTCTTGGCGTTCATCATGTTGATGACCATAGCATAACCTACGACCACGATGAAGCCGCCGGAAACCTGGAGGCCGCGGGTGATGACTTCAGGAATGGAAGCCAGCGCGCTGTTGACAGTGTCGGTACCAGCCACAGCAGCGATAGCCATGGCAGGCAGGGCCACACGGAGAGCCTGCAGGAGCAGACCGCCTACATGGCACATCTCGATAGCGAAGCAGTTGCCCTTGGCAGCAAAGCCATCCGCAGCATGCTGGAAGAACACGGTGATGGTACGCACGAAGATGGTGAGCACCTGGCCGGCAGCAGCGAGAGGCACGGCGAGAGCGATACCAGCGCCGATGCTCTGATGGCCCACGATAACCAGGATGGAAGAAACAACGGAAGCCAGAGCGGCGTCAGGAGCCATGGCGGCGCCGACGTTCATCCAGCCCAGAGCCAGCATCTCCAGCGTACCGCCCAGGATAATGCCGGTGGTGACGTCACCGAGAACCAGGCCAACCAGCGTGCAGGCCACCAGCGGACGATGGAACTGGCACTCATCCAGCACGGAGCCCATGCCGGCCACAGCAGCCACGATAAACAGCATGATAAATTGCATTGTGGTCATAAATTAGCACCCCTTTAAAATTCCCACATAGTTCAATAAAAGATAAATCCCAAAAATACCTCAAACTTCAGCCCATGGATGGGCGTTAATGCGGCCGTTGGCTTTCATGGATGAAAGGCAAGGCCGCGCTTTCTTTTGGTTCGTTTTCTTTACTATAAAGAAAATGAACAGCCGAAACCTAACAAAGCGTTTGTCCCTAGACAGCCAGGGCAAATCCCTACGCCCTGGCCAGTCACGAATTAGAGCCCCTTGGCATCCAGAGCTGCGATGGCATCGCCCTTATTATCAGCCGGAGTCTTCTGGATCTCCACCTTGATGCCCATCTGCACCAGCTCGCGGATAGCAGCTGCATCCTCCTTATTCACAGCCACAGCCGTGGAAATAAGGGTATCGCCTTCCTTGTAGCACATGCCGCCCAGGTTCACATAGGTAAAGGGAATCCCGCCCTTCACAGCACGAACCACATCGCCGGGCTTCGTGAAGAGGAAGAGAGTCTTGAAAGCTTCGTACTTCGGATTCTTGTAAGCCTCTACAGCCTTGTCCACAGGCACCACATATCCCTTGAGTCCGGGAGGAACAACCTGCAGGAGGAGCTTCTTCCTCATCTCGTCCTTGGCCACCTCGTCACTGCAGCACATAATGCGGTTGCAGCCCGTAATCTTGCTCCAGGTAGTAGCAACCTGACCGTGAATCAAACGATCATCGATACGGCAGAATGCGATTTCCATTTTGCATAAACCCCTTTCAATAAATCCCCAAAATCACAAATCATCCAAACTCAGTCACGAAAACTTCATCGCAGTTAATTATTTTCTGACTATACATATTATATTTTACAATCAATAAAAAGTCAGCTGAAAGCTGTCACAATCTGAAAGGATTTTGTATGACATTTGTCATAGTAACCGTTACCAATTCATATTTTTTTCAGCGAAAATCTCAAACAGCTTCACAGAACGTCAAAAAAAGCCAGCCCTCAAAGGACTGACTTCTTCATAATTATGCAATTTAATCAGAGCAAACAGGTAAGGCTTCAACTAATGTCAGTCCTGAACAGCACGTTCAGCACTGACTTCCTCATCCTTTCCCAAATAGTGCTCTGTCTCAGCCACTACCACCCCGGACAGGGCGATCAGGGCAATCAGGTTCGGTATGGCCATGAGGCCGTTGACGATATCTGCCAGAATCCAGATGGCCTCCAGCTTCAGGAAAGCACCGGAAGCAATGAGGGCAATGAAAATCAGGCGGTAGGGCAACACGCCCTTGGTGCCCATGAGGTAAATCACAGCACGCTCGCCATAATAGTTCCACCCCAGGATAGTAGTGAAAGCGAACAGCGCCAAAGCGATGGTCAAGAGCCAGGTGCCCACATCACCGTAAGCGGAAGCAAAGGCAGCACTGGTCATGGCTGCACCTGCATTTTCTCCCTGCCAGACACCCGTGAGCACGAGAGCCAGGCCCGTCATGGAGCAGATGATGATGGTGTCGATGAAAGTGCCCGTCATGGAGATAAGGCCCTGCTCAGCAGGTTCCTTGGTCTTGGCAGCCGCAGCTGCAATGGGAGCGGACCCCAGACCAGACTCGTTGGAGAACACGCCGCGGGCAATACCGTTCTGCATGGCCATCATGATGGTGGAGCCTGCAAAACCGCCAGCAGCAGCAGAACCGGTGAAAGCACTCTCAAGGATCAGGCCGATAGCCGCAGGCACAGCCTCGATGTTCATGAGGATCAAACCGAGACTTATAATAATGTACATAACCGCCATGAAGGGAATGACCTTGCCGGCCACTTTCGCAATGCTCTGGAGGCCGCCAATGGTGATGGCGCCGATAAGCACAGTCAGGACAACGTCCGTAGCCAGCTTGGGCACCCCGAAGGAAAGCTCCACGCTGTCCACGATGGCGTTCACCTGGGGGAAGGTGCCGATGCCCAGCCAGGCCACCAGCACCGTAGCAATGGCGAAGAAGGTAGCCAGAGGCTTGTACTTCTCGCCCATGCCGTTCCTGATATAGAACATGGGACCGCCTGCAATCTCGCCCTTCTCATCCGTGGTGCGGTACTTCACAGCCAGGAGGCCCTCAGCATACTTGGTAGCCATGCCGAAGAAAGCCGCCATCCACATCCAGAAGATAGCACCGGGGCCGCCCACTTTCACTGCGGTAGCCACACCGACAATGTTGCCCGTACCCACAGTAGCAGCAAGAGCCACGCAGAGAGCCTTGAAACTTGACACATCACCCTCGCCGTGGTTCTTGGCCTTGAAGATGAGGCCCAGAGCCTTGGGCAGGCGCATGACCTGAAGAAGCTTCAGCCTGAAGGTCAGATAAATGCCGGTACCCACCAGCAGGGTGATAAGGGGCGGGCCCCACATAAAGGAATCAATCGCGTCAAGTGCAGGTATAAGTCCTTCCATATTGTCCTCCTCAGAATGATGTTTACACTCACTGTCCGCAATACACGGACATTAGTTTGCCTCTCTCGAAGATGTTTCTTATATTACCACACTTGCGGACATTTGTCTTTAGGTTTCTCAAAAAAAATTTTATATTTCTTTTTCATTTTCGGCTGTTCATTTTCTTTGGCGCAAAGAAAACGAAGCAAACTGCGTGTGACACACCGTGTCACACTTCGCCCTCGCACTAAATCTAAGCGATTACAAGTCCTTCGGACTTGAAATAGCCAAGATTTCGTAGCGAAAGAAAACGTGGCCTTGCCTTTCATCCTTGAAAGCCAACGGCCACAGAACGCCCATCCATGGGCTGAAGATTGAATTGTCTTTAATGTGGTTCAGTAGATTATTCCTGCCATTTTCAGCAGGTATTGGGCATTGGTGGTGGTGCAGCGGCCTTCCTTCAGTTTGAAGTCAAATTTTATCTTGTCATCTTCGTAGTGTTCCTCGAAGTGGAAGTTGCGGAGGGGCTGGCCTTCCGGGCCTTGCAGTTCACACAGCTCGAAATCATGGGTTGTGATGAAGGCCAGGATATGGGGACGGGTCAGGTGCTGGATGGCTGCCCTGGCGCCTACTATGCGGTCGGCGCTGTTAGTGCCCTTGAAAATCTCATCTATGCAGCAGAGCATGGGACGTCCCTGCCCTGCCGCCTCCACCATCTGGCGCACCCGCAGGAGCTCTGCGTAGAAGGTGGAGATACCTTTGGAAAGGTCGTCACTCACCTGTATGGAGGTGTAGATATCCATCAGTGACACCTCAAAGCTCTCCGCCGGCACCGCCGCCCCGGCATAGGCCAGCACTGCTGTCCCTGCCAGAGTCCTCAAGTATGTGGTCTTGCCGCTCATGTTGGAGCCGGTGATGATGATGCTCTCACCTGTGAAGTCTGCCCCATTGCCCACAGCCCTGCCCTCCTCTATCAGCAGGGATTCCGCCCCCCGGGCCCTGAGCCTGGGGGCACTTTCCTCCAGCAGGACAGGCAGGGCGGTTTTCTCACGGGTCAGGGCAGGTAAGGCCAGGGACAAGAGCATTTCCATCTCCTGCAGGGCTGAGAGCCAGCCGGAGAGCTGGCACCCTGCCCCCCGCTGCCACCTGAGGAAGCCTGCCGTCAGATGGCTGTCCATCAGGAAAAGGGCATTGAGCAACACGAAGGCCAGGATATTCTGCCGGTAAAGGAACCGCTCCGCCAGCCCTGCCAGCCTTGCCAGTCCCTCAGAAGCCTTCATCCCCCTGTCCTTGCCCTCTGTTTCCCCCAGGAAGTGGCGGCGCAGGTCTCTTAGGTAAAGGCTTTTGTTTTCCCTGGTTTCCAAAAAGGCAAAGACCCCCGCATAGCCTCTGAGGGCCTGCTGGATTTCCAGCAAAGGGGAGAGGATTGCCCCATGGGCCCCTGCCGCCCAAAGGGAAAGCAGGAGGTTCAGCCCCCAGAGATAAAAAGCAGCTTCCCAGGGCAGCCTGCCCACCAGTGACAGGGCCAGAGCCAGCCAGGGCAGCAAAGGCAGGACATAGCGAAGTTTCCCAAGAACCCGGCAGGGCAGGGCTTCCTCTGCCCCCTCCCCCTTTATTTTCTCCGCCAGAGGTGCCAGGTCATGCCCCTCCGGCACCGCCTGCAGCAGGCCGGCCAATTTCAGCGCCCCTTGCGGCTCTTTGGCAAGCTCCGCCACGGCCTCCTGCCGCAGGAGGATAACGTCCCGGCTGCCAGGAAAGGGAGAGAGCACCTCCGCCAACCTCTCCCTGCCCCCCAGTGTCCGGGCAAGGCAGAGATACTGAAAAAACGAGGCCCTGCCAAAGAGGTGCAGGTCACGTCCCTGGGGCCGTTCCTCCTGCAAAAAATCTTCACCGTCCAAAGCCAACTCCCGCCAGCTGCCCTCCATACGGGCAAGAAAGGCCTCCACCGCCTGCAAACGCTCCTGAAGGGCGGCCATTTCCTGCCTGAACCTGCCGTGCCGTCTTATCAGCAGGACAAACACCGTCAGCAAGGCCGCTCCTGCAACGTAACCAAACAAATAGCCATCATACCCCGCCGCCAGCGCCAGCACCGCCAGCATAAAGGAAAGTGAGCGCCACAAACTCAGCCGGCTGTCAATCTTCCCCGCCTTGAGCAGGGCATCGCAGAGTTCTTTATGCTGTTTCTGAAAAAATTCCTTTTTCTTCATCTTTACCATCCTAAAGTCCAAAAACCGCCGCGGTTGCCCGTGGCGGTTCTCTTGCGTTCATTTACTTATTGAAGACAGAAAAATCCAGTGCATCGAAGCCTGCCAGGAGTTCCTGCACCTGGCCTGCAATCTCCTTGGCACCGCCAGCCTTGCGGCTCTCGATATTGAGCGGCATCTGGGGGTCATGGAGGGAGAGGCGCAGGAGAGCCCAGCCCTGGGGAAACACCAAGCGCACGCCCTCGAAGGAAGGCTTGGCAGCCTTGATACCCTTCTCTGCCGCGCGGTTCTCAAAGGCCTGCAGCACATTCTGCCCATATTCTTTGAAATCTTCACGGGCTATCTTCATGCGGTATTCCACCGCCTCCACCGGCTCGCCCAGCGTTGCCACCAGGCCCTCAAGCTTCTTGCCCTTGGCCTTGGCTTTGGCAGCAGCAATCAGGAGCTTCACAGCCAGATAGGCGCCGTCATCCAGATAGTAGTTCTCGGACAGGGCTCCGTGGCCGGAAGTCTCGATGGCCAGCGGGGACACAATGCCGCTGTGGTTCAGGCGGACACACTCGTCAATGACGTTCTTGTAGCCGCGCATATAGCGGTGATGCTTGAGGCCCAGCTCCTCCTTGAGGAAAGTGGTGAGCTCGTCAGAGGTCACGGAGTCCGTGACAATGGTGCTGCCGGGATAGTCCGGTGCCAGAATGGCGGCCATCATGGCAATGAGGGCATTGCGGCTGATTTCCTTGCCATTCTTCAGCACAGCGCTCATGCGGTCCACGTCCGTATCGAAAATCAGGCCCAGGTCTGCCTTGCTCTTCAGCACGGCCTCCCTGATGGCGGCCATGGCCTGCTTGTTCTCGGGGTTGGGAATGTGATTGGGGAAATGTCCGTCCGGCTCCAGGAAAATGCTGCCGGTGGTGTCAGCCCCCAGGCGGCCCAGAATCTGGCTGGCGAAGAAGCCGCCTGCGCCATTGCCTGCATCCACTACCACGTGCATGCCCTTGAGGGGTTCATTCTCGCCCCCCAGAGCCTGACGGATTTTCTTCCGCAGGTGATGGCAGTAGCGCTCCATCAGATCATACTGCTGGACCTTGGACAGATCGCCCTGGGCTACCGGCTGGCGGGCAGCAGCAGAGAGAATGGCATCGATATCCTCATGCTCCACGCCCCCGTCCTTGGTGAAGAACTTCAGACCGTTGCGGTTATAGGGCAGATGGCTGGCGGTAATCATGATGGAGCCATCCATGCTGGTTTCCGGGAACACCGTGGACATGAACATGGAAGGGGTGGAAGCCATACCGCAGTCCACAGTGACACAGCCAGCGGCAGTCAGAGCCTCCAGCACAGCCTTCTTGAGAGCCGGGGCAGAAATACGGGAATCGTGTCCCACCGCCACCCTCAGCTTCTTCTTCTCCTTGTCGGCCTTCTCAGCCAGGAATTCCAGAAAGCCACCGGTAATGACATTGGCTGCCTCTACAGAAAGAGTCACCGGCTCATCGGGCACGCCTTCCACAGCTACCCCTCGCACATCACTGCCGTTGGCAAGTTTCTTGAGTATTTTTTCAGATACTAGCATAATAAAAAGCCCCCTACCATGATTTTTACGATTTACTGCTACTCATACAGTTTATCATAATTCCACGCCAAGGGGGCTTTATCCTGCTTATAAAGTTTTATTCTCCAAAGAATTCATTCTCTGCCGCAATGCAGAGCATGTGATAGACAGGCAGATGATACTCCTGAATCTTGAAAGTCTCGTCCTCAGGCACGCAGATGGTGATATCTGCCATGTTCTTCGCCTTGATCTTGCCGCCTGATTTACCGGTGAGGGCAATGGACTTCACGCCCTTGGCCCGGGCCATGTCCAGGGCATAGATGACATTGGTGGAGTTGCCGGAGGTGGAGATGGCCAACAGCACATCACCCTCATCCCCCATGCCCAGAAGCTGCTGGGCAAAGGAAAGGTCCGGCGCCTGGTCGTTGGCAAAGGCAGTGTTGAGGGCCACCTGATTCACCATGGAAAGGGCAGGCAGGGCCCCCTGCAGATTCTCCATGAAGTAATCAGCAGAATCCGGGCAGACCTCACGGAAGCGCTGCTCCATCTGCTTGTCCAGCTTGCGGGGCAGCAGAAAGCCCTTCATGAGCTCACCTACCACGTGCTCTGCATCAGAAGCGCTGCCGCCATTGCCGCAGGCAATGAGCTTGTGTCCTGCACGGTAGCTCTCACAGATGACCTCCACTGCAGCTTTCATATCCTCCTTGCAGACAGCCAGGGCAGGATAACGCTCAATGAGATCATCAACTTTTTTGATTGTACTTTCTTTTACCATAAAAATTCTCCTTACCGAAAAAGCCTCCCCCGTAAACAGGGAGGCTATATATCACCTGTTACGATACCTGTCCGCCATGGACTTGGCATCGTACTCACCGCTGGAAATACGGCTGATATCCTGATAGGCAGGACGCCCCTGGCTGTCCCGGGGTGTCACATCCACAGGCTCTGATGAACGCTGCCAGCCACGGTCATAGGAAGGGCTGCTGCCCTTTCCACGGAACCTGTTCCAGGCCCAGCGAAGGAGCATGATCAAAGCCCCGAAAAGAATGACATTGGCCACCAGGCCCAAGATATCCCCCAAAATTCCGCCAGAGCCAATGAGGCTGGCCAACATGTGGCCCAGGAACATACCGCCTGCCAGAATGCCCACCTGCCTCAGAGCAGAGCCCCAGCCGGAAGAGCTTTGGGCAGCGGTGCCAGCAGCCGCCGCATTGCTTTTGGCTGCTGCATTAGTCCCCGGCGCATCCTTTTCCAGGCTCTTGGCATCCTTGGACGGCTTGTAGTCCTTGCCATTACCGGACACGGATTTGGAATCAGAAGCCTTGCTGCTGGGGGAACTTGCCTTGGGAGCCGCCGGCTTCGGTGCCGGTTTCGGCGCCGAGAACTTGGCCCCGCCCTTGGCTGCCGCAGCCACAGAATAAACAGCCTGATTATCAAGAGCAACGCCTGCAGGCGCTGCCACTGCAACCATAGTTCCAACCATTAACGAAGCAAGGATTTTCCTAGCATTTACCATAAAAAATTCTCCTTCAATAAATAACTGAACTCATCCTTCGTAGGATTTGATATCGTCTTCAAAAGCGTAGATTTCACCCACAGTGTCCAATTCCCCGGACAGATACCTGTCGATATCATCCACATCAATGTAGAGCTTGCAGTCAATATCCAGATAACCCTGTTCCCGGCCGCCGGAAAGGTCACGTATGGCCATGAGCTTTTCCCTGAGCTTCAGGAGCTCCGTACGGGTAGCGTGGATATCCAGCTTGATCTGGGGCACACCGTATTCCTTCAATACCTCATCCATAGTCATGCGCTGGGACATATCATTCATCCTCTCTTTGACCTTTTGATGTTTAGTCTAACAAAGCAGTTTGTAAAATATCTGAAAGACTTATTCCCCGGCATCATTACCATTCATATGGTCCAGTATGCTCTGGAGCTCCCTCTTCTGCCGCAGGTGGCTCTCATAATCCAAATCGTTGGAATCCACCCTCATGCGCCGCGTCAGCTCATCAATACGCGCCTGCAGGCGCCCCCTGATCTTGTCATCCATCTTAACTTTCATCCCTTCCCAAATAAATAACGTATTTATTATAACGCAGTTGTTCAAATTTTGTCGACAGACAAAATATACATATTGGCGTTTCAACGGGGCTTGTCCCCGTTATAACGCTATTGTTCAGATTTTGTCGACAGACAAAAATTCGCTCTCTTTTTCTTTCGCCGCCTTTTTCGCCTCTGCCTGCTCTTTTTTCAGCGCCTTATAATCCTTCTCGGAAATCTCCTTCAGGTACTCCTCGGGGATTCTCCTGAAAGCCTTGGGGCGGAGCCTGTAAAGCTCCTTGTAATTCAGCAGGGCATTTTCCCCGTCTCCCATCTCCTCGTAAATCTGCGCCGTCAGCAGCCAGGCCACAGCATTCTTCTTGTCCAGGGACTTTGCCTTCTCGCAGTCGGAAAGGGCCGCCTCCCTATCACCTCTCATGCGGCAGACATCGGCGCGGTTCAGGAAGTTGTAGATATTCTTGTCATCCATGGACACGGCCTTGTTGGCATCGGCAAGGGCACCTTCGTAGTCTCCCTCCACCGCCCGGGCACGGCCGCGAATGGCGTAGTTTTCCGCAGCATTATCCTGATGTTCTGCCGCGAAGGCGCGCTCCATCTGAAAGAGGGCAGCACCGCCCATGCCGTAGTCGCTGTAGGTATCGGCGTTTTCCCGCATCTTCTTCACCACTTTGGCAGGAGCGGCCAGAGCCTTTGCCTGCTCCTGCTGAAGCTCCTCACGGCGCTTTGCTTCTGCCAGCTTCATCTGCTCCCGGAAGCCCGTGGCCTTTTCCACTCTGTAGGCCTTGGTCACCATTTCCTGCAAGCGGGCGCCAGTGCCGGTTCTTGCCAGGAAGTCATGGAGCACCTCATTTACCCGGCTGTCCTCCAGACAGGTCACGCCGCCCCTGCCATCGCTGCGGAACTGCCATTCCTCCGGGCTGTCGTAATCATGGAAAGCCTTGGACAGGGCTCCTGCCACATAGTAGGCATTTTCTGCCGTATTGTCGAACTCATCCCCGGTCCAGTCCACGGTGAGCAGCCATTCTCCATCTATATAGATATCCTTGCGCCCCTGCACCGTCACATGACCTGCCCCATAAGCACTCATGAGCTGTGAAAGCTTCGCCTCCCGCAGATCCGTATCAGGGTGGTCGTTGTAGTTCTCCTGCTCCTTGAGCTTGGGGTCAAGGTCCTGATACTCCATGACATTCTTTGTTTCATAAGTCAGGTAATAGCCCATGCGGTACATGGCCGCTGCCCCGCCACCGGGATTGAAGCCAGCTGAGGCCATGAGGTAGAAGCCCCCCTCGTCAGCCTCGTACTCCGTGGGCAGGGTCACATTCTTGGCAATGGAATAGTTCACCAGTGCGTTGAGCTTGTTCCAGTCCATAAGTCCTGCATCCATATTGAGGAAGGCCATGCCATAGTACTGAGCCACCGCCTTGGCATAGTTATGGGCGCTGTGCTGCCTGAGGCCGTGGGTCATCTCATGGGCCAGCACCGCCGCCAGCTCATCCCTGTCGCACTGGAGCCCCCGCACCAAAGCCCGGTTGATGCTGATGTAATTGGTGGGATAGCAGGCAGCATTGAAGTCATTGCTGTCATTGACGCTCCACAGGAAAGGCAGGGAATTGACCTTCAGGGCATAATCCCCCTTCTCCACCAGCTGCTCCATGACTTCGTTCACTATGGCCCAGTCATGGTCATTCCTGTCCCTGCCATTGGCCCGCAGATCCTGGATCCGCCCGCTGACCTGGGCCCTGGGGTCATTGCCAAGCAAGAGCACGCTCTTGAGACTGGACTTGTAGGCGGCATAGACTCCCAGAGCTTGGGCAGCTGCCGCCCAGGGGTCCACTCCTGCCTCCACCCGGGCAGCAGGCAACGCCACGCCCATGCTCATCATGACAGCAAGGCACAGGGACAGGGCTTTATGTTTTATTAAAGAAAGTTGATTTTTCATATCATATCCTCCGTGCCCCCATTGTACCACAAAGAAACCAGAATTCAATCAAAAGTGGAAGAAGTTCAGGCACTTCATAGCCAGCTTCCTGCCCTCCTCCTCAGGGTGTGCCAAAATATGCTCCAATGTGTACACGTAAAAAAAAGAAGATATGGGTACATAGCGGCGGCCCTTCACCATATCCGCCTCCCGCAAGAGCTTCTTGTAGGCTTTCATGAAATCTTCCTCCGTAGCCTGATATTTTTTTATGATTTTTTTCAGTTTCCGGTCACGGGCACAGTAGGCATATATCCGGGCAATGAGCTCCTGCCTCTTAGGGCCCGGAATTTCGCCTGCGTACTCATTTATCAACTCATTTGTCAAAGATGAGCGCTCCAATGACCTTTTCATCTCAAAAACGAAAAGTGTGCACAAAGCAACAAGCACACCAACCAGCAATACATTCATCATTCTCTCTCCTCCTCAGCAAACAGCCGCGCATTCATCTTTAATAATAACAAACTTTTTGCTCATTTTGGCACTTGGTTACATATTTTTTTCATATTTCTCTGTTAGTATAATACCTGTCAGCGAGAGGGATGCCTTGTCAATCCCCTAGGTATTCGGGACTCTTGTTGATTTCCCTGCAAGGGGGTTTATCCCACCCTCCTTGTTATCCCATTTCTCAAACGCTTTATCATCCCTTCCAAGCGTTTGTCCCTCCTGGATCGTGCAGGAGGGACTTTTTCTTTGCGCAAAAGAATTTTGTGCCCGTATCACAAACGCCCGGTGTGCACACTCGTCAAGTGTGCCACCGGGCGTTTTGTTCAACATATCAGTTCATATCAACTGCCTGGGTGTCGTTTTTTACCGTTACTTCTCCCCGCAGAAAGGAAATGCCAAGACCAATCCCTGCACCGATGATGGCCGGAATCAGCCAGCCCAGCATCAGGCTGTAGAATGGCACGTACTGAGCAAGGATGCCGTTCAGCACCGGCAGCTGGAAGCCAGCGGCATTCAGGGCATCCACCACGGCAAAGGCCAGAGTGAAATCAAGGGCCCAGCGATACACCGTACGGCGCTCGCCGATAACGCCATGGAACAGGGACAACACCACCATCACAATCACCAGCGGATAGATACCCACCAGGAAGGGCACAGCCAAGGTGATAATCTGAGTGAGACCGATATTGGAAACCACGAAGCTGAACGCTACGCCGAAGCGGAGCAGATTCTTATAAGTTACCTTATTATTAAAGAGTTTGTTGAAGAACCAGGCAGTGCCGGAAATGACGCCGCAGCTGGTGGTCAGGCAGGCCAGGCCGATGATGACTGCCAGCAGGAGGTTGCCTGCAGGTCCAAAGAAGATGCCCACTGCCTCAGCCAGCAACTGGCCGCCGTTGGCAGAATGGCCCAGGACGCTGGCGCTGGTAGCACCCAGATAAGCCAGAGAACCATAGACAAGAGTCATGAGGAACAGGGCGATAAGGCCAGCCATCAGGCAGACCCGGCCAAGGGCTTTGGACCCCTCCACCCCACGGGCGCGCACGGCATTGACCACGAGAGTACCAATGGCGATGGAAGCCAGAAGGTCCATGGTCTGGTAGCCGTCCTGGAAGCCCTGTGCAAAAGCGGACTCTACATAGGAACCGGTAGCGGGCATGATGTCACCCAGGGGTGCGCCGAAGGCCCGCAGGAACATAATCACCAGGAAAACCAGCAGCACCGGGGTCAGCATCTTGCCCACCCGGTCGATGAGCTTGCTGGGGTTCAGCGCCAGCCAGTAGGTGGCACCGAAGAAAAAGGCCGTGTAGATGGCCTGGCCCATAGTCATGGTATCTTCCGTGAGGAAGGGGCGGATGCCGATCTCAAAGGACACAGCCCCCGTGCGGGGCACGGCAAACATGGGACCGATGGTGAGATAGAGAATCACCAAAAGGGCCGTAGCGAAAGCCGGGCGGGTCATGCGGGAGATAAACTCAATGTACTTGCCTCCCTGCATGGCGATAGCGGCAATGCCCATAAGGGGCAGGCCCACGCCGGTAATGAGGAAGCCTGCCATGGCGGGCACCACATTATCCCCTGCTGCCTGTCCCAAGGCCGGCGGGAAAATCAGGTTGCCTGCGCCGAAAAAGATGGAAAACATCATGAGCCCCACACCCAGGAGCTCTCCTTTACTAAGGCTGTTCATTCTGCACTCTCCTTACAACATCATACATTGTGCGCTCGCAGTGTACATCTGATGACATATAAAAAATCATGCCCCATGATGCCCGAGCACGACCGAACCCGTATGACTATTGATTTTTGCTGAAGTAATTATAGCACAGGCCCATGTTACAATGCAACACATGATGCAAGAAAATCTCTCTCCAAAGTACACAGCCAAAATTTTTACATCTTCCCTGAAAATAACTATTTTTTCTTCATTAAGTGTAAACTTGACAGTCTTTTCCTTTCATCATTCTTCCATTGACTTTCTTTAGTACCTAGTATAAAATTCAATTTAAGTCATTTTATTATGTTTCGAAGTCCATTTCTATAGAAAAGGATGTGCACTATGCTGGTACATGAGCTTATCAATCAGGGCGCAGCGAGTGATCTTGCCATCATCGATCATGAGCGCCGTTTCACTTATGCCGAATTGCAGGAAGCGGTAAAAAATTGCCGCAACCGCCTCTACGCTGAGGGCGTGAAGCCCGGCGACCGGGTTGCCATCTTCTCCCGCAACAGCGCGGAGTTCGTCTTTGTCTACATGGCTGTGGCTTCCCTGGGCGCCATCTCCATCCCCATCAACTTCCAGCTGTCCAACCGTGAGATTGCCTACATTATAAAAGACGCCGGCGCCCGCTTCCTGGTGACCTATGAACTCCTCAATCTGGTAGATGCCATGGCAGCCCTGCGCTGCGATATCCGCCTGAAGCAGATCGACACCAAGAACATCGGCACGAAAAAGGAAGGGCTGGAAGAAGCCCCCAGCTTCCCCTCCCATCTGGATGAGCACGCTCCCTGCGTCATCATCTACACCTCAGGCACCACCGGCAACCCCAAGGGCGCAGTGCTTTCCCACCGCAATCTGGTAGCCAACTGCGAGCAGATTGTCTACATGGGCTGCAAGTCAGAGCACAATGTGCTCTGCGTACTGCCCATGTACCACTGCTTCGGATGGACCTGCGCCGTGCTCTATCCCCTGCACTCCGGAGCCACCGTGGTTATCCTGGACTCCTTCACCCCGAAGGAAACCATCAAGACCATCCGGGAAGAAAAGGTCACGGATATGTACGTGGTGCCCTCCATCTGCTCCCTGCTGACCAAGCTGGCCACCAAGGAAGACATGGCCTCCATGCGTCTGGTGGTCTCCGGCGGCACTACCCTGCCCTTGAAGATTGCCGAAGACTTCATGGAGAAGTTCGGCCTGGAAATCTGCGAGGGCTACGGCCTCTCCGAAACCTCCCCGGTTGTCACCATGAACCCTCCCGGCGCTTCCAAGGTGGGCTCCAGCGGCGTGCCTGTGCATGACATCGAAGTGCGCATCGTGGACCCCCAAAACAACGATGTGCCCCAGGGTGAACCCGGCGAGCTGATCTGCCGGGGCGAAAATGTGATGCTGGGTTACTGGAACCTGCCCGAAGCCTCAAATGAAGCCCTCAGAGGCGGCTGGTTCCACACCGCTGATGTAGCCCGCATTGACGAAGATGGCTATGTCTACATCGTGGACCGCATCAAGGACATGATCATTTCCATGGGCGAGAACATCTACCCCCGTGAGGTAGAGGAAGTGGTCTATCAGTTCCCCGGCATCGCCGAGGCAGCCGTCATCGGCATTGAAGACAAGCTGAGAGGCCAGGCAGGCGCCTGCTTCTACAGCCTTCACGAAGGTGCCAGCGTGAACATCCGTGAGCTGAAGAAATTCCTCCAGGAAAACCTGGCCCTCTACAAGATTCCCCGCGAATTCCACGAACTCCCCCACCTGCCCCGCACTTCTACGGGCAAGATTGCCAAGCGCATGATCTGGGACGAGTTCCAGAAGAATAAGTCTTAACTCAGACAGGATTCATACCTCCTTCCGTCGAACTTATGCCGTAAGAGCAACCGCAAAGTTCCCGCGAAGGAGGTATTTTCATGAGCAACAGCCGCAAGTTCCTTAGCCTGCGTCCCTTCCTGCTGGCCCTGTGCCTGATTTTCGCCGCCACCCTGCCTGCCAGCGCAGAAAAGACCAACTGGGTGGACGATAGCTACGATTTCCACAAAATCCAGAAGGCCCTTATCTACGATATCGAGTTGACGGATACGGAGGAATTCGAAAGTGACCTGCTGGAGCAGACCTTGCAGGAGGACTACTGGAAAAATGCCATGCGTCCCAAGTACCAGGTGCTTGACGCCGCCAAAGCTTCCCTGCTGTCGCCGGAAAACCCCCAGCTGGCAGCTGATGCCTACATCAAGGCAGAGCTTCTGAAATGGCACGATGATTCCTATGTGAAACCCGCCTACACCTCCTGGGAAACCCGGAAAGCCACCCGCACCAAAAGGATGCCCAACGGAGAGAAAATAGAAGAGACCTACTATACAGAAGTACCGGTCTACCATCCTCCCCAGACTGTCTATACCTCCACTGTGCGCCTGCGCTTCGAGGTCTTTGACAGCAAGACGGGGAAGAAAGTCATGGCCCGGGACGAGCTGCGGCTGCGGGACGATTCCCACCACGGCCAGAAAGGAATTTTCGGGCGCATCTGCAAGTCCTTCTTTGACGACCTGAACAAAAAAATCACCAGATAGCCCCTCACGGCACCTGTCAGCAGGCAACCCCTTCACCGACGTTCCCCGGGAGCACTGGGCCTACGATGCCGTCGAGCAGCTGGCTGCAGACAACGTCATCGAGGGTTATGGCGATGACACCTACCGTGGAGACCGCCTCCTCACCCGCTATGAAATGGCCCAGATAACAGCCAGAGCCATGAACAGGACCATGCTTCCCCCCATAGACCAAGTCCTGCTGAACTGCCAGAGGCTTCCTGGGAGAAGTGCGCTGCTACTTCTGATGACAAATCCACAGAAAAAATAGCCCGAAGGCTGTTGGACCGCTTCCCATCAGGAAGCGCCACAGGCCTTCGGGCTTTTCTACGCCTTCAAGCAAAAGCAAGCTCAGTCGCGCAGCTCGCACTTGATTTTCACGATAGTCCCATTCACTACTTTGAATTCCATCTTCTTGCTGTAATCGCTGCTGTAGTAAACGTACTCCGTATCATCGTAATCACGGTCTACCTTGTCTGCCCTGCCATACACATCAGACAGCACAGCTTCGCTCATGCCCACCGTGACACCGCCGGGAGTAGCGCCTGCACTATGAGTCTCGATTTCCTCCACCAGATTGGGGTTATGGTCAGCTACATCAATTACAATGCCATTGGGGAAGTAGATCTTGTCACCGGCGACAGCGTCAGGAGTGCCCAGTTTCGCCCTGGCAGACTCTAAGGTGGAGCCAGGAGCCACTCCGTCGATGGCGATGCTGTCACTGGAAACGCTTGCCACACAAAAAGCTGAAGCCGTAAGCATAAGCCCTGCCAGCAGAGCTGTTACCTTCTTTTTCATCTCATTTCCCTCCTAACTCACTCGAGCAATCTCTCCGTGCGCCGGATTAGTTCTATAAAACCAACCAAAAATCCTGCCCTGAGTACTGCTCATTAAGCATACTTGTATAAAAATCCCTTCAGTAGTCTATACGATTGAGAAAGGAAAGCATTACAAGAAATTCAAAAAATCACAGAGGTTTTTTCGTAGGCGTGCCCGCTTTGCGGGGATAGGCCTTCGGCGTGAGCTTCAATTTCTTCACCGTCACAATAGCCCGCTTGTCCTCAAGGCCCGGCAGGGCCACTTCCTGGCACCTGGAAGCAGACCCTCCCAGCAGGGAGAGGGCCCGGACTGCAGCCTCCGCTTCCTCCGCATATTTAGCCCCCTTGAGAGCCACCAGGAAGCCGCCTTTTTTCACAAAAGGCAGCGTGTACTCTGCCAAAACAGGCAAGGCCGCCACGGCGCGGCTTACAGCAAGGTCGAACTTCTCGCGATAGGCCTTATTCCGCGCCCCCTCCTCAGCCCGGGCATGGACACAGGCAACTTCCTGCAGGCCCAATTCCTCCACCACTGCTTCCAGGAACCCCACCCGCTTCTGCAGGGAATCCATAAGAGTGAGCTTCAGGTCTGGCCGGTAGATTTTCAGCGGCAGCCCCGGGAAGCCGGCTCCCGTGCCCACATCAATCACCGTTGCCCCCTCTGCAAATAGCCCCGTCTCCAAGGCCGTCAGGCTGTCCACCATGTGCTTCACCGCCACTTCCTGCGCTTCCGTGATGGCGGTGAGGTTCATCTTCTCATTCCACTCTATGAGCATTTCATAATAACGGGTGAACTGCTGCAGCTGGTTATCACTTAACTGCAAACCTGCCGCCTCTGCAGCCTCTGCCATAAACTTTTGAAACATTTTGTCTACCTCTTGCACACTAATATACTTATTACAAGCAAGTTTCCATACTTGCAAACTAGCGAAAACTCCTTATGAAATCAGTATAGATTGCCCCTCTTGCTCTGTCAATGCACCCATTGTTTATGATTACTTTTGTCCTCTTATTAAAAACTATAGTTTACAGTTATCATTCTATTCTTTTTAAATATTGGCCTTTCTGTCAAAAATCATTATAATAGGGAACATCACTATTTTACATAGTTGATATACCGGTAACATATATCATAGCATTTTGCCGGTCAGAGAAGGAATTTATACTCTGTGCCTCCGCAAGTGAGGGGCACAGGTACAGCATAAACGGAACGTGTGGAATCTGGCCGCAGGCCGGAGTCCAATTGCAGCGTTGCTGTACCTGTGAACTGAACGCCTTAGCGCAGAAAGGCCGGCCATACAGAAAGGATGTTACTTATGAAAAAGGAAAATGTAAACCAAGCTTCTCTCGAACTCCATCAGGAAAGCCAGGGCAAAATCGAAATCATGAGCAAGGTGCCCCTGAACACCCAGCGCGACCTGACCCTGGCCTACAGTCCCGGGGTGGCGGCCCCCTGCCTGGCCATCAAAGACGAGCCAGAGAAGATTTACGACTATACTTCCAAGAGCAATCTGGTGGCAGTGGTCACCAACGGCACTGCTGTCCTGGGCCTGGGGGCCATCGGCGCAGGCGCAGGCCTGCCTGTCATGGAGGGCAAGGCCATCCTCTTCAAGGGCTTCGCAGGTGTGGACTCTGTCCCCATCGCCCTTGACTCCAAAGACCCCCAGGAAATCATCCGGGCCGTGGAAATGATGGCCCCCACCTTCGGCGGCATCAATCTGGAGGACATCAAAGCTCCCGAGTGCTTCGTCATCGAAAACGAGCTCAAGAAAAGACTTGATATCCCCGTCTTCCACGATGACCAGCACGGCACCGCCATTGTGGTAGCTTCTGCCCTCATCAACGCCCTCAGAGTGGTGAAGAAGGACATGGGCGCCATCCGCGTAGTAGTGAACGGCGCAGGCGCCGCCGGCCAGGCCATCACCCGCCTGCTGGTCTCCCTGGGCGTGCAGGACATCCTGCTCTGCGACACCAAGGGCGCCATCTACGAAGGCCGTCCCGAGGGCATGAACCCCTTCAAGGACGACATCGCCAAGATCACCAACCGCCAGATGCACAAAGGCAGCCTTGCAGAAGTGCTGAAAGGCGCCGATGTCTTCGTAGGCGTTTCCGTGGCAGGCTGCGTCACCGAAGAAATGGTGCGCTCCATGGCCAAGGATCCCATCATCATGGCCATGGCCAACCCCACCCCGGAGATCATGCCGGAGCTGGCCAAGGAAGCCGGCGCTGCCATCGTCTGCACGGGCCGCTCGGACTATCCCAACCAGGTGAACAACCTGCTGGCTTTCCCGGGCATCTTCCGCGGAGCCCTGGACGTACGGGCCAAGGAAATCAACGAAGAGATGAAGCTGGCCGCCGCCCATGCCATTGCAGGGCTGATTTCCGAGAAGGATTTGGATGCCGACCATATCATCACCAGCCCCTTCGACCCCAGAGTAGCCCCTGCCGTAGCCAAGGCCGTAGCCAAAGCCGCCCAGGAGACCGGTGTAGCCAGAAGGCACGACATGACCCCTGCCGATGTGGCCGCCCATACCCGGGCACTGCTGGCTGCCCAGAATGGCAGACAGCAGGCTACTGCATAATTCCCTGAAAACAAAGAAGCAAACTCTAAAAGAAAGGCAGCTGCCGCTTATCACCTCCGATATGCGGCAGCTGCCTTTTTTATTGTGCAAGATTTATAGTAAACATCTGAATAGTTGCCAATAAGCCTTCCCCTTGAGGGGAAGGTGTCAGCCACAGGCTGACGGATGAGGTGGCCTGCTAAGGTGAATTTCGCTTGGCGAGACACCTCATCCACCGCTGACGCGGTCCCCCTTCCCCTCAAGGGGAAGGCTTTGTTTTTTCAACGACGTTTACTATAATTCACGCCTTGCCCCGCAAAAACTTCACGGCAGCCAGTCCGGCCTCAGCCCCTTGATAGACCGCCTTGGCAATCTGCAGAAGTCCCCCTGTGCAGTCCCCGGCGGCAAAAATCCCCGGCACATTGGTGGCCATCTGCCCATCCACCTTGATATTGCCGCCCTCCAGCATCACGCCCAGCTTTCGGGCCAGTTCCGTACTGCCAGCAGTGCCCAGGGCCACAAACAGGCCGTCCAGAGGCAGTTCCCTGCCATCGGCAAAGACGGTTTTTTCCACCCTGTCCGTACCTTGGAGGGAAGCCAGCTTTCCAGGAATGACCTCCACCCCGGCAGGAACTTTCCCTGCTTCTTCTCCATTGGTAAAAAGATAGACCTTGGCGGCATGAGGCAGCAGGACTTCTGCCTCATGGAGGGCATAGTCCCCCGCCCCCAGCACCGCCACAGTCTTGCCCTTGTAAAAGAACGCATCACAGGTAGCACAATAGCTGACTCCATGCCCCTCCAATTCCTTCAGTCCCGGCAAAGGCAGGCTGCGCCGGGAGGCACCGGCGGCAATAATGACTGCCTCAGCCCTATATTCCGCCTTGGCAGACTTGGCCTTGAAGCTCTTGAAATCATCGCCATAGCCAAGCTCCACCAGCTCGTCCTCTACAAAATCGATGCCCAGAGCCTTGGCACCTTCTATCCCCCGGCGCTCCAGCTCCTCCCCGGAAACGGCCTTTTCCAGTCCATAGTAATTCTGAATCAACTCCGCCTTGCCCAAGGCCCCGGTATCATTGCCTTTATAAACAACAGTAACCTCAGCTCCGCCCCGCTTGGCATAAAGGGCGGCAGAAACACCTGCGGGCCCGGCCCCCAAGATCAAAACCTTCCCCATTATCACACCTCCTAAAAATCCCTGTGAGCCAAAGCCCGCAGGGACAGAATTCATGCCAGCAGGCTTTCCACCTGCTCCTTAGGCATCAAGCCCACAGCCTCATTTACTTTCTTGCCATCCTTGAACACCACCAGGGTAGGAATGGACATTATATTGAACTGCTGTGCCAAAGCCTGCTGCTCATCCACATTGACCTTCCCAACCTTCACCTCGGGATGGCTGGCTGCCACCTCGTCAATGATAGGTGAAAGCATGCGGCAGGGCCCGCACCACTCAGCCCAGAAATCCAAAAGCACCGTGCCCTTGGCCTGCAATACTTCCTCGGCAAAATTTGCACTCGTAATAACCTTTGCGCTCATATCATAAACCTCCTAATTCACTCATTTATCTTCTGCAAACAATATTTCCAGTATTTTTTCCACTCGCTTGTCCTTCAGGGAATAGCAGATCTCCAAGCCCTGCCTGTCCCCCTGGATAATCCCTGCCTGACGCAGTTTGCCCAGATGCTGGGACACGGTAGACTGGGGAATGTCCAGACACTCCTGCATAAAGGTCACATTGCAACCGCCTCCCCGGCGCCAAAGCCCCCGCACAATGCAAAGCCGCACCGGATGGCCGATGACCTTCAGCAGTTCCGCCAGCTCGCAGAGCTTTTCCTTGTCCTCAATCATGTTTCCTGCCTCGCCCTCCTAACTTTGTGTCGCCGTCTGTATTTATATATTACGATTTTTAAATATAAAAGTCAACCATTATTTTGAGCAAGCAAAAAATGCCCCTTGAAAGGCCCATCGAGCCTGACAAGGGGCATTTGCCACCATAAATTAAAGCTTTTTCTTTTGCAGATCTGCTACTTTATAGGTTTCTTTTTCACCATACTCATTGATAAGGTTAAGCGAAGAATTCACTCCCACATCTTTCAGCCACAAAGCGCCATCACCTACAGTAAGGAGAACATCCTGCACATCACCAGTGCCGTATTTAGAATGTATTGAGCCAACCTCAACACTGCTCACGCTGCCAGACATAATCTTGATAGTCTGATTGCTCGTATACGAGATAATGGTGTCAAAGCCGTCCCCATCTGCATAGAGGTATATATCGTTGCCAGGACCTCCATTCAGTGTGTCGTTCCCTTTGCCGCCACGCAACGTATCATTGCCTGCACCACCAATCAGGGTGTCATCGCCGTTGCCACCTTCAAGCCAGTCACGGCCCTTGCCGCCCACCATTTTGTCATCGCCATCCAGACCGTAAAGTTTTGTGTTGCCACGCCCGGCTTTAAGCACGTTACCTTTGGCATTGCCGTAAATGGAAAGCTTTTTGGTTGTCTTCGTAGCATCTACATTCTTGATGCTGTCAGCATACAAACCAGCATTAAACGTGGTGCCAGCATATGCTGAGCCCAGATTCACCTGCTTCGCTGCCTTGCTGGTATATTTGGCATGATTTGGCAAACTGTTGACCACGGGCTTCAGCACTGATTTATTGCCATTGGCATCCACCACCGTGATTTTCTTGCCCACGGCATTCTTCAATGTCATGGAGCCGCTTCCCACACTCAGTATGACATCCTTGCCCTTTGCCTTCTTGCCTGTGATAGTGCCCTTGATGAGCTTTATAACATCCTTGCCTGTCTCGTAGTCCTTGATGATATCCTTGCCCTCCCCGGCTGCGTAAGCAAAGGTATCCTTGCCTGTACCACCGACAAGAGTGTCCGTCCCTGCGTCGCCACGCAGGTAATCATTGCCTGCACCGCCGACCAAACTGTCATTGCCCGTGCCGCCGTCAAGGGTATCATTGCTCTTACTGCCCACCAGCGTATCATTGCCACTCATCCCGTAAAGCTTCGCCTTAACCGCACCAGCCTTCAGGACATTGGCCTTGGCATTGCCTTTGACCGTAAGGTTAACTGCTGAGGTTTCGGTATCAAACAAGCATATGCTACCTTTGCCCACCTTCAGCACTACATCAGAGCCGCTGGCTGCCGACGTGAAGGAATCTGCTGACAGGATCTGAATGGCATCGGTGGAATTATAACCCCTTACACCATCTTTTCCGTCTCCACCGCTATAGCGCAGAACCTCCCTATTGCCCTGCAAATGAATCGAATCATTGCCCGTTCCACCGATAACAGTGACACGATTGCCACGAGCTATCAGGTAATCCGCTCCCGCACCGCCATTCAGCACAGTTTTGTGGGCATTTTCTCCTACAAAGAGATAATCACTGCCAGCCCCGCCGCTGAGGCTGTCACCTTCACCATAAGCAGTCAGAGTATCCATGCCCTGGCCACCAACCAAGGTTACTTTGCTGCCGCTGGCCGTCAGAACATCATCCCCCTGGGTTCCGTCGATGCTCACGGAATCCTTCCAGGAATAGGTTTTGGAAGCATCATATGAATCAGCAGTCTGCTTGGCCAAGTAACGCCAGAAAATATAGCCGGCCGCATAAACTTCCTTAATGGAACCGGTTGAGTTATACGAATTGAGATACTCCCTAAGCTTTGCAGGATCTTTGGCAATTTTCTCAAGGACTTCACGATCAGAATAATCATATTGCTTTCTTCCTGCGGTAAGCTCCGTCATCCCCTCCAGCATATACTGAGGCAGTTTTTCGTCCAACCCCATTGCCGACTGCACCACATGGGTAAGCTCACGCGCAAAAAGCCGGCCAGCTTCGTCGCCGCCATCAAAATGATCTTTATTTATTGTTATTCTTCCATTTTCAGTGCGCGCCTCATCATCGTCATCTGGCAGCCAATCAAAGTCCAGTTCAAGATATTGGGGATTTTTTTCGAATGAAAATCCATAGGTTTTTTCAATCAAATCTAAGGAATCATCCATTCCCCAAGAATAAATATCATCTACTGCCCCCCGGCAATAATACTCCAGCTGCTTAGAATTAGGAACAGTTACTGTAAGTCCACGTTTAGTAAAAGTATCCGCATTACCCCTATCCCCATATTTCTTGGGCATAAGCTCATCAAAATTCCTTGCCGAGCCACCAGCCCCCCAGCCTGTAATAGCCCCGCCGTAATACTCTCCTTCGCTGTCAGATATGCCGCAGTATTCTCTCAAGAAGGTATATGGCCCTGCTTGCCAACAGTCTGTCACCATGCTGTTGACCAGTTCATCAAAACTGCTGTACGAAGAGCATGCTTTCACTGCTTCATCGAGGGCTGCCTTGCCTTTCAATGGTGATTCACTGACAGTCTGGATAAAGTTCCTTACAACCTCAACACCTGAGTAATCAGTGCCATAATACTGGGAGAAAACATTGCCGTATTCATCCTTGAGCCTGACCTCACGATTCTTCATATTCTTCAAGGTTATGCTTCCGTCGGCATTCTTTCCATCCCCAATTTCTAAAACCACATCATTTCCTTCAAAGTGGCAATCTTGTACACTTCCAGATTTAAGATAAATAATGTCGTTTCCATCATAGTACTCAATGACATCACGCCCGTCACCAATTTCATACTGGAATACATCTCCACCAAAGGTTCCAGTTATAGTATCGTTACCCTTACCCATATTCCAGGTTACTGGCATATTTTCTACATAAGTGCTTTCAAATACGGATACTTTATCATCACCATTGCTGCCTATAATCTTGGCATTTGCACTTGATTTTTTCCCAAAGTCCAAATCAAAATGGATATATTTTTCCCCACTATCCACATTAATAGTGGAATTACTGGCATGGACAAATATTGAATCGCGACCAGTTCCAGTATTCACAATAGAATTTTTATTATTAACTTCAAGAAGATCATCCCCTGAAGTTCCATTTACAATGGAAGCGTCATATATCATAGATGCATTATTATTTTTTAATGCCACAACTAATTCCCCCTAATTTGCTGCTATTACTTCCGATTTAACGGATTATCACTCTTATCCGCACAGGCTGATATTTTCGCCGTTTCCTCCATAGGCGAAGCTCCTGTAGCCAATGGCATAGTGCCAATGCCTGATGTTTCTTCACTAGAAAGAATCGCCATATCCTGCCCAGGCAATGAGGTAGCGTTTTGAGATACTGCCTCCAGCTTCATGCTGTCAGAATCAACATATGCTGCACTATCATCAAAATACAACGAGGTATCTCTCTTGTCAGCACTTAAATTATCGGATTTGGAAATGACTTCGGCGGTCTCCTGCCAATTTGTTACTTCATTGCCATCAGAATCCAATATCGTAACATCCGACACCATAGTGTTTTTTAGTGTGAGTTTTAAACTACTATATTGGTCTTCATTCCACAAAACCAAGTCATTTCCATTAATTTCATAGCGGCTTACGCTATCCTTATATCCCAGTTTTATATTATCCTGTCCTTTTTGATAACCATATACTGTAATCTCACCTTCATAGAAATTATCGAAATATAGATTATCCTCGCCTTCGCCAAAGTATACCGTATCACTGCCACTGCCTGTATGAATATAGCCACCACCACTGCTGGCTATGATGGTATTATCGCGTTCATCGCCCCAAATGCTAAAACCATAAGGACGGTTCACAGCCGATGCATCCACAGTAGCTGTAGTCGTGGGGAGTGAATGAAAATCAAACATATCATTCTCATTGCCAAAAGATGCACTCACTACATATTGACCTTCATTGCTGTCGTAGTATATCCCCTCTGGCAGTTTTCCATCATACCAATATGTATCATACTGCCCAGAAAAACTATTATATACCGTTATGTCTTCTGGCTTGACATCTTTCACAGTTAATGTAGCTTTCCCGCTTTTGAGAATCACATCACTGCCGGATAACTCATAGCCATCAACTCTGCCATAATACACATTTATCCTATCCTGACCTTTAGTATAGTTATACACAATGTCATTGTCGTCATTGTGGTTCCAACGAAAATCATTCTTCCCACAACCACCGTAAAGGGTGTCATTGCCCCAGCCTCCATATACGTCCATGTCGCCACTGCCTGCAATGAGCACATCGTCGCCATTGCTCCCCCAAAGGAGGCTATGGCCTTCTTTATAAGCCGTAGCATTGCCTGTATGGACACCTTCACCATAATTACTTATGTTAAAGATATAATCAAAATATGTATTCTCTCCCAGAATTACTTCCGTCCCATCATCATTGTATGACACACCAGAATCCATGGGAATATTTTCCGCTACCTTATAGGTGGCCTTTACCCCATTCCCATCAATCACACTAAGAATCTTGTCCTTCGTATCGGCCAGGCGAATATCACCCAACGTACTCTTGAAGACAACATCATTATCAACGAGAGAGAACTCATCAATGGTACCTTCGCTCAATACCAGAGTAAGATTCTGGCTATCATAGGTGACACCATCGGGAAGGCTGGTCGTGGTAGGTGCATTGTAGATTTTCTCAATCTTTTCCCCATCCGTTCCCTGAATGGTAATCACTTTGCCAACAGCTTTTTTTATAGTGAGGGTATTGCCTGTATTGGATGTAAGAATAACATCCTCTCCGGAAACCTCGCCACTATCCAGGCTTCCAGCACTAAAAATCACAACATCCTTGCCACTGGCGTAGTTATAGATCGTATCATTGCCCAGGTCAGCGCCCCAGTAGAACTTGTCACGTCCCCTGTTGCCATAGAGCTTATCATTGCCCATGCCACCAATAAGAGAGGCCCCGCCACGTCCGGCCTTCAAGATATCATTCTTTGCGCTGCCATACAACTTGGAGGCTTTAGACCCACCGGTCAGTTTAACAGCCTTCTTGGAACGTCTGGCGTCCAAGGTATCAATAGCATGATACAATTCAGTATTACCCAGAGAAACTGTTGCCCCTGTTTTTATCTGCAACGTGTCTTTATATTTAGTGCTGCCATAGTAATGATTACTATACCCGTAAACAAAAGTATTGGCTTTATCCTGACGGCCAAAATAATAAGCCGCAGTATTATCATCAGCATCAGTAATATCTACCCGCTGATTAGTCTTGCCCACCAATTTCACCGAGCCAGTATCAGATTCCAGGACAACATCAGTACCAACGGTTGCAACACTGTCCAGGTATGCCTCATTATAGAAATGAAGCATATCCTTGCCGCTCTGGAAATTGTGAATGGTATCTGCGCCATCACCATTACCGTACCAGAAGACATCCGTGCCAGCACCACCATATATGATGTCATCGCCACCCTGGCCATATATATTACTGCCCTTCTTGCCAGCTTTGATGGTATTATCATTGTTGCCAGCCTTAATGGTAATATTATAGATCTCCTTGGAAGCATCTACCGTAAGCACAGTGTCTGCATAAGCCTCTGCATCCCAAGTGCCCTTAAAAGGAGCTTTGATAATGGCGGTAGTTTTATCGTCATCATAGGTGACACCAGCGGGACTGTAAGTCTTATTAGTCACATTACCCTTAGTATCTGCCACCACAATTTCCTTATTGGCAGCATTTTTAATTCTGAGCGTGTTGCCAGAAGTAGAAGTCAGTATTACATCAGAGCCGGAAGCCTTGCCACTCTTCAGACGGCCTGCACTTAGCACAATGATGTCCATTTCGCTATCGTACCCATAAAGGATATCATTGCCCAGGCCGGCCCCCCAATAGATCTTATCTGCGCCAATGCCGCCATAAAGCAGGTCATTGCCCTTGCCGCCAATAAGGGAAGCTCCGCCACGGCCGGCTACCAGGGTATCATTCTTCGCACTGCCATAAAGTTTGGAAACCTTAGCCCCACCGGTGAGCTTCACTGCTTTCTTTGACTTTCTGGCATCCAGATTATCAATATCATGGTACAGCGTAGTGTTCTCCAGAGAAACATTTGCCCTGGTATTTACCCGCAGTGTATCCTCATATTCGGCACTGCCGTAATAGCTCTTATTGACACCATAGACAAAAGTATTGGCCTTATCCTGGCGGCCAAAATAATATGCTCTGTTCCTGCCGTCAGCATCAACAATATCTACCCGCTGATTGGCCTTGCCCATCAGCGTTACTGAACCACTGGCAGAACTCAGGATCACATCGTTGCCAGAAGTGGCCACACTTGCCAACTGGGCATTGTCATAGAAACGCAAAACATCCTGGCCGCTCTTGAAATTGTAGACGGTATCCTCGCCGTCAGCATTGCCATACCAAATGACATCTTTGCCAGCACCAGCATATATGGTATCATTACCACCCTGGCCGTAAATATCCCCGCCATTGCGGCCAGCCTCGATCATGCTGTCATATCGCCCTGCCTTAATGGTTATGCTGTCATCTGCCTGGGATGCATCTATATCACGCACAGTATCGACATAATCTGCGGCATCCCATATACCTTTGAAAGGCGCTGTTATGGTGACAGCCGTCTTTGTTTCATTGTAATAAACGCCCTCCGGCAGGCTGCCAACCACATCATCAGCGGCCTGCTTGGCCAAATAGCGGAACAGCATATAGCCGCCGGCATAAGTATCGGAACCGCAATCATAATAAGTGCCACGAATACTAAACAGACTTTTAAGATAATCTTCATTGCCCGTGACCGCCAAATCGCGGATTGAATACTCACGCTCATCGTCTATGCCATGAACCAGTTCTGCCAGACCTTCCTTCACAAACAGGGGCAGATTGGCAAAGTTATCTATGTTGGCAGCCATTACAGCATGGACAAACTCATGTGCCAAGGTACGATCAAGATAAAAAGATGCTTCTTCAGCAGCACCATTCACATCCTGTTGGTCAAAACCGCCGTAATAACACATATTCACTTTCAGTGTCAACTCTTCAGTTAGCCCTGTAAACATATCATAGGAAGACCTCACCGCAGCAAGAACATTATCGTCCTCGTTGTAGAAGCTCAGGGAAATATCTTTTACTGAAGTGCCTGCTTCCGTGAAGTTCAGGCCAAAAGATTCCTGAATAAGGTCCAAAGCGCCCTTGGTCCACCAGCTATAAAGACGGTCCACAATGGCCTGCTCATCGCTGCTCAGGGTACTCCTATCCGGCCAATGAAAGGTCAGACCATTGATAGTGCTGCTGCCACCGTCAGGGTAGGTCTGAACTTCGCCAGATTCAGGCACAATACTATCAGCGGTTTTAGTCACGGCAGCACCTGCATCAGAACCGGTAATTGCCCCAGTATCCTCATTATCCAGAATTATCCCACAATAATCCTTCAAGAAGCTGTCTATTTTTTCATCATAGCCACGGTAAAAGTCATAACTGCCGCCATGATTACTCACATCACTAATAAAACTGTCAATCAGGTCCTGCATGTCGGAGAATCTTCCTCCTGAGCAGTTTTTGATAGCCTCGTCCAAAGCAGCAGCACCAGACAGGGTGGTGTTGTCCAATGAACGCATAAAGGCCTTGATCACATCCTGTTGCGTAGCCATTCCCTTCACATCCTTTTTCTCGTGGGAGAAGGAGTTCATTTTGCAGCACTGACTATCCTTCTCATTAAACAAATTTATCATACCATTAAACCTACATTAGAAAATTTTACACCTGTTCACACCATAAAGCAAGTGCCGCCCTCTTATTTCCAACAAAAGCCGGCAGCAAAACAAGCGCCCCCAACAGCCGGCTAAAAGGCCAGAACTGTCAGGGGCGCTTGTTGTCAGGTCAGTCACTTGCTGCTAAGAAAATCATCCTTCTTCACGGAACCTGCATACAGGGGGCCGTTTTCCCCTACAGGGGCAAGCCCCTGGGTTGTCACAACATTCCCTGCCAAGAGTGTCCCGGCAGCATCAGAGTTCATTTCATTAGAATAGGCCACCATATCCTGAGCCAGCTTCTGGGCAGCCAGGTCAGCCTGATTCTGAGAAACAGACTCCATCAACATGCTGTCATGGTCAACATAAGTCTTGTCATCATCTAAATACAAAGATGTGGTGTCTGCCGATACAGAACCCATATCCTCCGAAATACCAGCTTCCTTCAAGGTTACCAGGCATTCTTTCTTTTCCTCTGCCACAGCCAAAGACTCGTTGCCATTAGCTAACGTTTCTTCAGTTGTTACTGCGCAAGCGGAAGTAGATGTTTCTAACAATGCAGCGTTCTGCTGCCAGGCCGTCACTTCCTTGCCGTAGGAATCCAACACAGTAACATCTGATAACTGAGTATCTTTCAAGGTAAGCTTGGATTTCCAATAACTGCCTTCATTCCACATAACCAGGTCATTTCCATTGATTTCGTAGCGGGTTACAGTATCACCATATCCCAGTTCTATAGCATCCTGTCCTTTCTTATAGCCATATACTGTAATTTCTGCCCCATAAAAGTGACCCCAACCAAGACTATCCCTGCCATCACCAAAATACACCGTATCACAACCACTGCCTGTTTGAATGTAGCCACCGCCACGGCTGGCAATAATGGTATTGTCACGCTCATCGCCGTAAATACTAAAGTGAGAGCTATTTACAGCTGTAGCATCCAAAGAAGCGGTCAGATCAGGAAGAGAAGCCATGTCTACCAAGTAGTTTCTATTGCCAAAGAAGCTGCTTAATATGTACTGGTTCTTAGCACTATCATAAGTCACACCATCTGGCAGTTTTCCATCGTACCAATAGGTATCATACTGATCTGAGAAGTCATTGTATACCGTAATATCTCCCGGCTTGACATCTTTCACAGTCAAAGTAGCATTGCCACTTTTTAGGATTACATCGTTACCAGATACCGTATAACTCTCAATTCTGTTAGATTCCAGCTTAATCCTATCCTGGCCCGTCGTATAATTGTAGACAACATCATTCCCAAAGCTGCGACTCCAGCCGAAATCATTTTTGCCGCTTCCACCATAAAGCGTGTCATTGCCAAAGCTTCCATACAATTCCATCTCTCCGCTGCCAGCAATGAGCACATCATCATGGATGCTACCCCAAAGAATACAATGGTCTTTCTTGGAGGCCGTGGCATTGCCGGTACGGACAGTTTGTACATCCTCGTTTATATCGAATATATACTTAATGTACGTATTCTCCCCCAGGATTACCTCCGTATTACCATCATTATATGCGGCCTCGGTGCCTGTGGGGATATTCCCAGCAACCTTATAAGTGGCTTTAACCCCGTCCCCATCTACCACACTAAGGATCTTATCCTTGCCATCGGCAATGCGGATATCGCCCACCGTGCTCTTGAAGATGACATCATTACCCTCCAGTGAGAAACTATCAATGGTGCCATTGCTGATCTTCACTGTCAGTGTATTACTGTCATAAGTGACACCGGCAGGAAGTGATGTATCAGTAGTGGGCACATTGTAGATTTTCTCCACCTTTACTCCATCGGTCCCCTGGATGGTAATGGCCTTGCCGGCAGCTTTTTTGATGGTAACCGTGTTGCCGGTGTTGGAAGTGAGTACTACATCCTGCCCGGAAACCATGCCACTCTCAAGGCTTCCTTCGCTGAAAACTAAGATATCCTTACCGCTGGTGTAGTTATAGATCTTATCGTTACCCAGATTAGCACCCCAATAGAACTTATCCTTACCTTTGCCACCATAGAGCGTATCATTGCCCATGCCACCGATAAGAGAAGCACCACCGCTGCCGGCTACCAGTTTGTCACTTTTTGCGCTGCCGTACAATTTCGAGGCCTTCGTACCACCTGTAAGTTTCACAGCTTTCTTGGAGTTTCTGGCATCCAGGGTATCAATATCATGATACAAGGTTTTATTAGCCAGGGAAACCGTTGCCCCCGTATTTATCTGGAGAGTATCTTTATACTTGGTACTGCCATAATAACTCCGGTTAGCAGCATATACAAAGGTATTGGCCTTGTCCTGGCGGCCAAAATAATAAATTGTGTTCTTCCCGGCATTATCCGTAATATCTACCCGCTGGTTGGTCATCCCCACCAGTTTTACCGAGCCAGTACCGGATTTCAAAACCACGCTGGTGCCTGAAGTCGTCACACTATCGATTTGAGCTTCGTTGTAAAAACGCAGGACGTCAGTGCCGCTCTGGAAATTGTAAATAGTGTCCGTACCATCGCCAGTGCCATACCAGATAACATCCTTCTTGGCACCGCCGTAGATTTTATCATTACCTCCCTGGCCGTAGATATTGCTGCCGTTCCCGCCGGCTTTAATGGTGTTATTGTAATTGCCAGCCTTAATGGTAATTTTATTGGTTTCTTTTGATGCATCAATAGTGCGTATGCTGTCAGCAAATTTGGCAGCATCCCAGGTGCCGCTGTAAGGAGCCTTAATGATGGCTTTAGTTTTAGCGGTATTATAAGTTACACCAGGAGAAAGATACGTCTTCCTGGTCTGGGTGCCCTTGGTATTTGCCACCACAATTTCCTTATTGGCAGCATTTTTTATCTTGATAGTATTACCGCCACTGGAAGTCAATATCACATCGGAGCCAGATACCTTGCCACTCTTCAGGCTGCCTGAACTAAAGGCGATGATATCTTTACTGATTTCATAATTATAAACGACATCATCCCCCCAACCTGAGCCCCAATAAAATTTATCCGTACCTGCACCACCGTAGAGGGTATCATTCCCCTTGCCGCCGATAAGAGAAGCACCGCCGCTGCCAGCCGTCAGTTTGTCATTTTGTGCACTGCCGTACAACTTGGAGGCCTGTGTCCCACCGTAAAGTTTCACGGCCTTCTTCGACTTTCTGGCATCCAAAATGTCAATATCATGATACAGGGTGGTATTAGCCAGGGACACTGTGGCCCCCTTATTTACCTGCAGGGTATCTCTATATCCGACACTGCCATAATAAATACGGTTGGCGGCATAGACAAAGGTATTGGCCTTATCCTGGCGGCCGAAATAATAGCCCATGTTCTTCCCGTCTGTATCCGTAATATATATCCGCTTGTTGGTCCTATCCGTCAATGTCACCGACCCATTACCGGATTTCAGGATCACATTAGTACCATCAGTCGTGACACTGTCCAGTTGGGCCGTATCGTAAAAGCACAGAATATCAGTGCTACTCTGAAAATCGCAGATGACATCATGCCCATCACCATTGCCGTACCAGAAAACATCCTTCCCGGCGCCGCCGTAAATGATATCATTACCGCCCTGTCCGTAAATATTCGTGCCATTCACGCCGGCTTTGATGATGTTATTATATTCTCCCGCCTTAATGGTAATGCTATTGGTTGCCTGGGAAGCGTCCACCGTACGCACAGTAGAGGCATAATCCTGCGCATCCCAGGTTCCCTCAAATGGATCTTCGATGGTTACGGCTGTCTTGTCGTAATTGTAAGTGACGCCAGTTAGATCATAGACCTTCTGGGTGGTGATGGTGCCATCGGCATTCTCCATCACGATAACCTTACCACGGGCATCTTTTATGGTAATTACACTGCCGGTATTGGAAGTCAGGACCACATCATTGCCGACTACCGTACCACTCTCCAGTTCTCCCTCCTCGAATGAGATGACATCCTTGCCGCTTTCATAGCCGTAAACCACATCGTTGCCAGGGTAAGCCCCCCACCAGAATGCATCTATTCCGCTGCTTCCATAGTAAATATCATCCCCCGGTCCACCCAGCAGGGCTGCATCTCCAGGTCCGGCTGTCAGGGTATCATTTTGAGTCCCACCATATAACACCGTATGCCTGGCACCGCCAGTGAGGTTCACTGCCTCATTGGAGCCAGTGGCATCCACTATATCAATATTATGGTACAACTCGGTATCAGCCAAAGAGACCGTAGCCGCAGAATTTATCTTCAGCCTGTCCGTATGTATCAGGCTGCCATAATAGTGGCTGCCAGCTTCATAAGTAAAGATGTTATCTGCACCCTGCCGGCCAAAATAATAAGCTGCATTATTCCCACCTGCATCCGTAATATCTACCCGCTGATTGGTCATGCCAACCAGCTTCACTGAGCCATTGCCAACAGTCAGGAGAACATCGGTACCGGAAGTAGCAACACTATCAAGCTGCGCCGAATTGTAAAAGTGGAGGACATCAGTGCCACTCTGGAAATCATAAATGATATCCGCACCGTCACCAGTGCCATACCAGATAACATCTTTCCCTGCGCCGCCGTAAATAGTATCATCGCCACCCTGACCGTAAATATCGCTGCCATTAAGACCAGCCTTGATGGTACTATCATTACTTCCTGCCTTGATGGTAATATTGTTAGTTTCCTGGGAGGCATCCACCAATTGCACAGTATAAGCATAATCCAGGGCATCCCAGATACCGACGAAGGGCGCTACTATGGTAACAGCAGTCTTATCAGCATTGTAGTAAACACCACTGGGCAGTTCCACCACATCAGAGTTAGCAGCCTGCTTGGCCAAATAGCGAAACAACATATAGCCGCCGGCATAGGAATCACTCCCGCAGTCATAATAAGTGCCACGGATGGTGAACATGCTCTTCAAGTAATCCACCATGCTGTTCGTTGCCAGCTTGCGGATTCTCGAAGTGCGTTCATCATCAATGCCGTGAACCAGCTCCGCCAGACCTTCCTTGACAAACTTAGGCAAATTGTGAAAATGATCAATATTCGCAGCCATAACAGCATGAACAAATTCATGCGCTAAAGTGCGATCAAGGTAAAAAGAAGTATTACTGGCAGCACCATTCACATCCTGCCTGTTGAAGCCAGCATAATAATACATATTTACGCTCAGTGTCAACCTAGTTGCTTTACCTGTATATGAAGAGTACCTATGGTTTACAGAAGCCAAAATAGACTCATTTGCATTGGTATAGAACTCTATCGAAATCTCCTTTACCGACGTGCCTGCCTCCATAAAATTCAGACCGAAAGATTCCTGAATAAGCTCCAAGGCCCCCTTGGCCCACCAGCTGTAGATGCGGTCCGCAACGGCCTGTTCATCACTGCCAAGACTGCTCCTGTCCGGCCAATGAAAAGTCAGTCCGTTGATGGTAGTGCTGCCGCCACTGGGATAGGATAAAAGGGAGCCTGATTCCACCACAATGCTTTCAGCAGTTTTTGTCACGGTGCCACCCGCATCGGAGCCGGAAATTGCCCCCGTATCATCATTTCCCAGAATTATCCCACAGTAATCCTTCAAGAATTTTTCGGTTTGGGAATCATAATAGGTATAGTTCCCGCCATAATTCTGCACATCACTAATAAAGCTGTCAATCAAATCCTGCATATCGGAGAACCTGCCCCCGGATGAGTTTCTTATAGCTTCATCCAAAGCATCAGCACCAGACAAAGTAGTGTTATCCAGAGAACGCATAAAGGCCTTAATAACATCCTGCTGCGTAGCCATCTCCTTAACCCCTTTCCTTAGAAAGCATTCCTCTTAGCAGATGTCTTTTTCAAACTCAAACATACACCTGTTAAATATTTCTCTTCTCCAGCGTTGCCACACCATAACTTGTCCTTTTATCATTCGCATCTATAACACTAAAAGAGGAATTACAGCCCATATCTTTCAGTGTCATGCTCCCAGTCCCAACGGTCAGTATCACATCCTGCACACAACCGGCTCCGGCCAGGGAATGTATCTGGCTGGCGTACATGTCATCCACATTACCGGACATAACCTTGATGGCCTGATCACCTGTGTAGGATAAGATCACATCATCGCCGTCACCGTCGTAATAAAGGAAGACATCTTTGCCAGTGCCGCCATAGAGAGTGTCGTTGTTCTTGCCTCCACCGAGGGTATCATTGCCGGCTCCACCAGAAAGGGTGTCCTTGCCAACACCGCCGTAGAGACAGTCATGACCTTTGCCCCCCACCAGGCTGTCGTTACCATCCTGGCCGTAGAGCTTGGAACCTTTGCTGCCTGCCTTAATGACATTGTTGTTGTCATTGCCATAAATAGTGAGTCTCTTGGTTGTTTTCGTAGCATATATCTTCTTGATACTCGTAGCATACAGGCCAGCATCGAAGCTGGTGGAAGCATAGGCCGAGGCCAGGCTCACCTTGGTCTGCTTGGTGTCCGTATACTTGGTATTATCTGGCAAATCATTTACCAAAGGAGCAGTAGTTGACTTATTGCCACTAGCATCTATCACCGTGATTTTCTTGCCTATGGCATTCTTCAGTGTCATGGAGCCGGTGCCTACGGTCAGGATTACATCCTTGCCACTAAGCTCATGCCCGGTGATGGCGCCTTTTGTGATTTTAACCACATCTTTGCCAGTTTCATAATCACGAATGATATCTTTGCCATCTCCCGTTGCATAAAAGAAGGTATCATTTCCTGCACCACCGACCAGGGTATCAGTCCCAGTTCCGCCGTACAGGGAATCATTTCCGTCACCGCCGCTCAGGCTGTCATTCCCTTTGCCACCTTTTAGCAGATCATTTCCACTGCCGCCAGACAGTGTATCCTTGCCGACACCGCCATATAGGCTGTCCTTGCCATCCTGTCCGTACAGTTTCGAGCCAACCTTCCCTGCTTTCAGCGTATTGGCATTTGCATTACCGTAGATCGTGAGGCCCTTTTCAGTTTTCGTTGCATCTACGGTCTTTATACCCGTTGCATACAATTCAGCGTTAAAGGTGCCTGAGTATCCCGCAGCCAGACTAACCTTGGTCTGCTTGGTGTCCGTAAAACTGGCGTTATTGGGCAGATTATTTACTATGGGGTCAAGGGTTGACTTATTGCCATTGGCATCTGCCACCGTAATTTTCTTACCCACGGCATTTTTCAAGGTCATGGAGCCACTACCTACCGTCAGGATAACATCTTTGCCACTGGCTTTCTTGCCAGTAATTGTGCCCTTCGTAAGCTTAATTACATCTTTTCCTGCCTCGTAATCTTTGATAATGTCTTTCCCATCACCTGACGCATAAAGGAACGTATCGTTGCCGGTGCCTCCTACCAAGGTATCTGCCCCTGTGCCACCGCGCAGACAGTCATTGCCGGTACCTCCATCAAGATAATCCTTTCCTTTGCCGCCTATCAGGGTATCCTTGCCACCCAGCCCGTAAAGTTTAGTTCCAGTGCTTACTGCTTTAAGCTTATTGGAACCACTGGTACCATAGATACTAAGCTTTAATGCTTCATCCTTAGCATCTTTTAAAAGAATGCTATCTGAGCCAACCTTCAGGACAGCATCATTGCCACTGGCAGTCACCGAATAGGATTTTACTGATTCGAGCTGGATAGTATCCTTCGCATATTTGTAGCCAAAGACTACATCGCTGCCATCACCATTTACATAACGGACCACCCCGCCTGAGCCCTCCAGATAAATGGTGTCGCTCCCAGCCCCACCATATAAAGTAGATTTGTCACCTACTGCTTTTAAGATATCTTCTCCAGCACCACCATCCAGCACCGCTTTGCTGGCACTTGCTCCGGCAAAAAGATAATCATTGCCCACGCCGCCGCTGAGGCTGTCGCCTTCCCCGTAGGCCGTCAGCGTATCCATACCATCGCCGCCAGCCAGGGTTACTTTAGCCCCTCTGACTGCCAGCAAATCATTTGCGGATGATCCGCTTATCTTCACACTGTCATCCCAGGCGTGCGCCTGGGTGACATCGTAGGAATCAGCAGCCTGCTTAGCCAGGTAACGCCATAAAATAAACCCTGCTGCATAATTGCAAATATCAGTCGCATTATCAGACGCAGAACCATAAATATACTGCAATAGCTTCGCTGGATTGTCTGCCAGATACTCAAGGGCCCACCTTACATCATCTTCCCGGCCTGCAGTGAGATCAGCCATCCCCTCCACCACTGCCGGGGAAGCATTGCCCATCTGTCCAAAGGTGTTTTGGGCAACATGGGTGAGCTCATGGGCCAAAACAGCATCCATCCCTCCGCCACTTTTATCTGATGCAGTAAAATCGGCGTAAGCCAAATTCAGCCCGATCGTCCCCCATCTGGTAACCCCTAAAGTCTGCGAATCCGGGTCATTATAAAAAGTCAGGGCAATAGAAGTTGGATTGTCCTCAAAGGAGATGCCATAGGACTTTTCAATCAAATTCAAAGCGTCATCCAGCCACCATGAATACACAGCCTGTACAACCTGCTGTTCTTTTTCCGTCAAGGTGGACTTCTTGGGCACAGTCACAGTAAGGCCGCGTTTAGTAAAGGTTGTTTCCGCAGGATATACCGCTGCCCCATTTTTGGGCATAAGCTCGCTTATGCCGGCGGCTTCCGGGTTGCCGGCTTCCCAGCCTGTGATAGCCCCCGTGTCCCCATTGGCAAAAATGATTCCGCAATATTTTTGCAAAAAAGTCTCCGCATTTCCGGCAGCCTTGCAGTCAGCAAATAGTTTGTTTAATAGATCATCAACGCTCTTGTAGGAAGAACACGCCTTCACAGCCTCTTCCCGAGCCTCAAGGCCTTCCAGGGGGGATTCACTCAGAGTCCGCACGCAGTTTTGTATGACAGCCAAAGGAGAATAACCCGTGCCATAATATTTTGTGGTAACTTTGCCCTTCTTGTCCATAATATTTATGTTGTGATTGGTCATGTTTTTCAAGGTAATACTGCCGTCCCCTACCTTCAGCACCAAATCACTGCCTTCAAAGGAATAGCCGTCCACCTTCCCTGATTTCAGCTGAATCGCGTCCTCAGCACTGTAATTTTCAATAACATCATTTCCATCACCGCTTGTATACTGGAATATATCCCGCGCCTTGGAGCCATATAAGGTATCATCACCTTTGCCGCCCTTCAAGGTCATACTCTCTATATTTGAGGTGTAGAAGTAAGATTCATCAAATTTGATTTCTTCAGCACCATCACTGCCAAAAATCTTGGCCTTTTTCATATTGTAGCCCAAACTGATGATTTTCTTCCCACCTTCAGCATAAATAACAGGGCAGTCATTTTCATCTCCGCTTATGCGAATGGTATCATTGCCGCTCCCGGAATGCACTGTAACTTGGCCAGTGCCAGCAAAAATAGAATCATCACCAGCCCCCATATCCACCAAAACTTTCATAGCAAGGCAATTGATAGAATCATTGCCTGCACCACCGATGATGGTTACATTGTTGGCACCATTGGAAATGTAATCATTTCCAGTGCCGCCATCTATGGATGATTTCACTCCGTAATTTATAATGGAATCATCGCCTGAACCTGCCTTGATGGTAACATTTGTGCCTTCGCCAAAATTAACAATATCATCCCTGCCGCTTCCGGCATCGATTACCGATTTCGCCCCGGAATTCAGGACAGTATCATCCCCTGCGCCGGACTTTATCTTCGCCCTTATTCCACCGTCCGAATTATGGATAATATCGTTACCCTTCCCAGCATCTATCACCGTGCGTGCCTCAGCATTATTGATACAATCCGCTCCTTCTCCCCCATATATACTGGCCTTGACTCCATTATTTACGACAGAATCATCCCCGCCTCCAACACTAATACGCACGCTTTCCCCTTCATTGTAAACGTAATCTATTCCAAGCCCCGCATTGATCCGTGCCTTATTACCAAAATTGGTAACAGAATCATTTCCCATATCAGAAGTTATTGTTACCATTTCTGTCTCTCTATGGTTATATATGTAAGTACCGTCATTCACGGCATTAATTGAAGCCCCGTTTCCAAAATTTATAACAGAATCCTTCCCTGCTCCAGCGACTATTGTTACCTTGTTTCCCTCGTTATATATGGAATCATCGTCTTTCTCGCCATCTATCAGGACATAGTCGCCATAATTTCTAAGATTATCATTGCCAGTGCCACCTTTTAAAGTGACATTAGTGGATTCTTTGCTATTTTCTATATTATCATTACCTTCTTCACCATAGACTACAACGCCTGACCCAAAATTATAAATACTGTCATCTCCCGCACCGCCCTTAATGGTCGCACCAATACCATTATTAAAGATCAGGTCCGCATCGCCACTTCCGTAATAAACTATATAATCTTCAAGCGTCAATGCCATGATAATTACCCCCTCCAGATAGACGATGAGCTACACCATCCTGTACAAGAAGCACCTTCCTTTGATAAGATAAAACGTTCGTTGTTATTTATAGTTTAATAAATAACATTTATCCATTTAAGCTATCATTTATGAGTATATTCCACCTTAACGTTATAAAATATTATCGTTAAATTAAGCACCATTCTTAAATTTTTATGTTTTTTTATGATTGCATCAAATTTCACTTATTTTTCATATACAAAACAGCCTTTTCCTTAAGCTCTCATCCCACTGTATGCAAAAATGCCTCCATCAACCTAAAAACTCAGGCTGATGGAGGCGTCTACTTTTTTCATTAGCTATACGGGCAGTGCAAGTTAGGGGGTGTCTTGCATCATTTATTTGTGGTTAAGTGAATCATCACTTTTTGCATTACTGGTTGAAAAGGCTGCAGTTTCCTCGATGGGCGAGACTCCTGGGACAGCCGTAACATTACCTGCAAAAAGCGTCCCTGTAGATGCATAAGCATTTTCTTCGTAAAGAGCTCCCATATCCTGAACATAATTTGAAGAAGCCACGGCCGCCTGGCTCTGGGAAACAGCTTCCAGTCTCCTGCTGTCAGAATCAACATAAGATGCTTCATCATCAAAGTACAAGGAAGCGCTTTCTGCAGAAGCAACCTTCTCGGACAAGGTCGCAGATTCCTGCCAATTTGTCACTTTATTGCCACTATCATCTAGGATAGTAACATCCGATAACTCAGCCTTCTTCAATGCAAGCTCGGAACTGCGATACTGATTTTCATTCCACAAAACAAAGTCATCTAAGTTAATTTCACCAAAATCGATACTATCTACCGTGATATCCCTAGGTTTAGCATCCTTCACAGTCAAAGTTGCAGTACCGCTTTTTAAAATCACATCGTTGCCAGATACCGTACAGCCGTCAATTCCACCATCATACAAATATATTCTATCCTGTCCCTTAGTATAGTTGTATACAACACCATCGCCATATATATTCCCCCACAAGAAATCATTCTTGCCAGCACCACCGTAAAGCTTATAATTGCCAGACCATCCACATAGGTCCATATCTCCGCTACCAGCAATAAGCACATCATCATAGGAGCTCCCCCAAATAGTATAATGATCGCCTTTATAGGCTGTAGCATTACACATACGAACATCATTTCCATAGTCGCTTATTCTAAAACTATAATTAACGGATGTGTTCTCCCCAAGAATTACTTCCGTCCCATCAGCATTATAGGACACGCCATCCCCATCAGGAATATTGCCAGCAACCTTATATGTAGCTTTTACCCCATTTCCATCGACTACACTCAATATCTTGTCCTCAGTATTGGCAAGGCGTATATTGCCCATAGTACTCTTGAATACCACATCATTGTCCACAAGGTAAAATTCCTCAATGGTGCCCATGCTGAGCTTCACAGTTAAAGTCTTGCTGTCGTAAGTAACGCCGGAAGGCAAAGAAGTCGTTGTATAAGTTTTCTCCACCTTTTTCCCATCCGTTCCCTGAATGGTAATCACCTTGTCAACAGCTTTTTTAATCGTGAGGGTATTGCCTGTATTGGATGTAAGAATAACATCCTCTCCGGAAACCTCGCCACTATCCAGGCTTCCAGCACTGAAGACCACGACATCCTTGCCACTGGTATAGTTATAAATCGTATCATTGCCCAGGTCGGCACCCCAATAGAACTTATCACGCCCCTTGTTGCCATAGAGCTTATCATTGCCCATGCCACCAATAAGAGAGGCCCCGCCACGTCCGGCCTTCAAGGTATCATTCTTTGCGCTGCCATACAACTTGGAGGCTTTAGACCCACCGGTCAGCTTAACAGCCTTCTTGGAAAGTCTGGCGTCCAAAGTATCAATAGCGTGATACAATTCAGTATTCCCCAGAGAAACCGTTGCCCCTGTTTTTATCTGCAGCGTGTCTTTATATTTAGTACTGCCATAGTAACGGTTATTAGCTCCGTAAACAAAAGTGTTGGCTTTATCCTGACGTCCAAAATAATAAGCCGCAGTATTACCGTCAGCACCCGTAATATCTACCCGCTGATTAGTCTTGCCCACCAGTTCCACCGAGCCAGTGTCAGATCCCAGGACAACATCAGTACCAACGGTTGCAACACTGCCCAGATATGCCTCGTTATAAAAGTGCAGCACATCCTTGCCGCTTTGGAAATTGTGAATGGTATCTGCGCCATCACCATCGCCGTACCAGAAGACATCCTTGCCGGCACCACCATATATGATGTCATCGCCACCCTGGCCATAGATATTACTGCCCTTCTTGCCAGCTTTGATGGTATTATCATTGTTGCCAGCCATAATGGCAATATTATAGGTCTCCTTAGAAGCATCTACCGTAAGCACAGTGTCTTCATAAGACTCTGCATCCCAAGTCCCCTTAAAAGGAGCTTTGATAATGGCGGTAGTTTTATCGTCATCATAGGTGACGCCTGAAGGAATGTAAGTAATTCTAGTCACATTACCCTTAGTATCCGCCACCACAATTTCCTTATTGACAGCATTTTTAATTCTGAGCGTATTGCCAGAAGTAGAAGTCAGTATTACATCAGAGCCAGAAGCCTTGCCGCTCTTCAGACGACCTGCGCTTAACACAATAATATCTTTTTCGCTATCGTACCTATAAAGAGTATCATTGCCCAGGCCGGCTCCCCAATAGATCTTATCTGCGCCAATGCCACCATAAAGCAAGTCATTGCCCTTGCCGCCGATCAGGGAAGCTCCGCCACTGCCAGCCACCAGGGTGTCCTTCTGCGCACTGCCATACAGCTTGGAAACCTTCACCCCACCGGTGAGCTTCACAGCTTTCTTTGACTTTCTGGCATCCAGATTATCAATATCGTGGTACAGCGTAGTGTTCTCCAGAGAGACCTTGGCCCCGGTATTTACCCGCAGTGTATCACTATATTCAGCACTGCCGTAATAACGTTTATTGGCACCATAGACAAAAGTATTGGCCTTATCCTGACGGCCAAAATAATACGACCTGTTCTTGCCATCAGCATCAACAATATTGACCCGCTGATTGGTTTTCCCCATCAGTGTTACTGAGCCATTATCAGATTCCAGAGTTACATTGGTACCAGAAGTGGCCACACTCACAATTTGAGCATCATCGTAGAACTGCAGGACATCCTGGCCGCTCTTGAAATTGTAGATGGTATCCTCACCATCACCGGCACCATACCAAATGACATCCTTGCCAGCACCAGCATATATAGTGTCATTGCCGCCCTGACCGTAAATATCACTGCCATTGCAGCCTGCTTCAATCAAATTATCATATTGGCCAGCCTTAATGGTTATGTTGTTATCTGTCTGGGATGCATCTACAGTACGCACAGTGTCAGTATAATCCTTGGCATCCCATATACCCGTGAAAGGTGCTGTTATACTGACAACTGACCTGTTATCATTATAGGAAATACCCTCCGGCGCCCCTGCCTGCTTAGCCAAATAACGAAACAGCATATAACCGCCAGCATAGGCATCCAAATATTTTACTTTATTGTTGCCCAACTCGGTTTCCAGCATCTCACGAACATATGATGCATTTCCCTTAGTGGACAGCGATTTAATGTCGTAAGTGCGTTCATCGTCAATGCCATGCACCAATTCTGCCAGACCTTCTTTTACAAAATGAGGCAGTTTATAAAAGTGGTCAATGTTGGCAGCCATTACAGCATGGACAAACTCATGCGCTAAAGTACGATCAAGATAAAAGGATGTTTCCTCAGAGGCGCCATTCACATCCTGATGGTCAAAGCCGCTGTAATAATGCATGTTTACCTTCAATTGCAACTCATTGGTTTTTCCTGTAGATTCATAATAGGAATAATTTACCGCAGCCAGGATATCATCATCCTCATTGTAGAACTTAAGGGAAATGTCCTTTACTGAGGTGCCTGCTTCCGTAAAGTCCAAGCCAAAAGATTCCTGAATAAGGTCCAAAGCACCTCTGGTCCACCAGCTATAAAGGCGATCCACAATGGCCTGCTCATCGCTGTCCAGCGTACTCCTATCCGGCCAATGAAAAGTCAGACCATTAATAGTGCTGCTGCCACCATCTGGATAAGACTGGACTTCTCCAGATTCTATCACAATGATATCGGCACTTTTAGTCTTGGCACCACCTGCATCAGAACCAGTAATTGCCCCTGTATCATCATTGTTAAGAATTATCCCGCAGTAGTCCCTAAGAAAACTATCTGTTTGCGTATCCCCGTAATAATCGCCTCCGTTACTGCTGACATCACTAATAAAATTATCAATCAATTCCTGCATATCGGAGAACCTTCCTCCGGAGCAGTTTTTTATGGCTTCATTCACGGCATCAGCACCTTTTAACTGGGTGTTGTCCAATGAATGCATAAAAGACTTGATTACTTCCTGTGGCGTAGCCATTTCCTTCACGTCTCCTATCTAAAACAAAGAGCACACATGTGCTATATCAATAATACCTCTCATTTAAACACAGCATCCACGCTATCAAGGAAACGATTATCAGCGTTTCCTTAAGCTTTCATTAGAGGATTTTACACTACCCGCGACCCCAAGGCAAGCCTTTTTATCATTTTGCGACAAAAGTCCTATCTATAATGTCACCAACATAAAGCCCCCTAACGGCCTAGCTCTCCCCCCATAGCCGTTAGGGGGCTTTTCATCATCCACTCCTATTTTAGTAAATCATCTCTCTTACTGGGACTTTCGGACAAAGTCGAGACTTCTTGGAGAGGAAAGATTAGTGTCTTAATTTTTTTAATCTTCCATATTTTACTCCATGCTGTACCGAATAACTAAAAACCACAAATAATTCCAGTTAAATATGAAAAAACTGTTGACACGTCCTTGTCACTGATATATAATTATTTGTGTTCTTAAGGGATGAGTTTTCCATAAGGATAGATAACTTCAAATAGCCATCATGACTCAGTAGCTCAGCTGGATTAGAGTATTTGACTACGAATCAAAGGGTCGGGGGTTCGAGTCCCTCCTGGGTCACCATTTGAAATTGCAAGCCCTGTCACACCTAGTGTGGCAGGGCTTTTTCGTACGTCAAAGATATCTCGAGGACTGAGCTTCCACGGCAAAAGAGCCGCTGCATCCGCAACGGCTCTCACTTTTATGAACTTAGCAGGTATGGCACTCCTCGTAGATGCCAGCCTTCTTCAAGGTTTCCACTACCGTATCACCGATATGGGCTACAGTGTCTGCCACCTCGATGCCCACTTCGTTGAGGGCCTTGATCTTGTCAGCAGCGGTGCCCTTGCCGCCGGAGATGATGGCGCCGGCGTGGCCCATGCGCTTGCCCGGAGGCGCCTGACGGCCAGAGATGAAGGCAGTCACCGGCTTGTCCGGCATATTGGCCTTGATCCACTCAGCAGCAGTCTCCTCAGCGTTGCCGCCGATTTCGCCAATCATCAGCACAGCCTTGGTCTCGGGGTCCTCCTTGAAGAGGGCCAGGGCGTCAATGAAGTCAGTGCCCTTCACCGGGTCGCCGCCGATGCCGATGGCAGTGGTGACGCCGATGCCGGCGTTCATGAGCTGGAAGGCAGCCTCGTAGGTGAGGGTTCCGGAGCGGGAAACCAGACCTACATGGCCTTTCTTCTGGATATTGCCGGGAATGATGCCCAGCTTGGCTTCGTCAGTGGTGAGGATGCCGGGGCAGTTGGGGCCGATGAGGCGGGTCTTCTTGCCCTCCATGTAGCGGCGGACTTTCACCATGTCCTCCACGGGAATGTGCTCGGTGATGCAGACCACCAGGTCAAGGCCTGCGTCTACGCCCTCCATGATGGAGTCAGCAGCGAAGCGGGCAGGCACATAGATGACGGAAGCAGTTGCCCCCGTAGCCTCCACAGCATCCTGCACCGTATTGAAGACGGGCACGCCCTCCACTTCCTGGCCGGCCTTGCCCGGGGTGACGCCGCCTACGATTTTCGTGCCGTAGTCCAGCATCTGGCGGGTGTGGAACGCAGCCTGCTTGCCGGTAATGCCCTGAACGATGACTTTTGTATCTTTATTTACTAAAACTCCCATGATATAGGCCTCCCCTGCTCACGCCTGTGCTTCTTTGACCAGCTTGACAATCGTCTCTGCGCCGCCCTCCATGGTGGGGGCCATGATGACGTTCTCAATGGGCGTATTCTTGAGGATTTCACGACCCTGAGCGGCATTGGTGCCCTCCAAGCGCACCACTACAGGCACCGGCAGGCTCTTGCCGTCCGGGGAGATGATCTTGGCAGCCTCCAGTATGCCCTGAGCCACCTGGTCGCAGCGGTTGATGCCGCCGAAGATATTCACAAAAATGCCCTTGGACTGGCCGCCCTCCAGCATGATGTTGAAAGCCTTGGCAATCTTCTCGGGATTGGAGTCGCCACCTACATCAAGGAAGTTGGCCGGCTCGCCGCCGAAGTATTTGATGATGTCCACGGTAGCCATGGCCAGGCCTGCGCCGTTCACCATGCAGGCCACGTCGCCGCCCAGGTTGACATAGTTCAGGTCAGCTGCCGCTGCCTCCAGCTCCTTGGGATCTTCCTCGGTCTCGTCACGGAGCTCTACGATATCCGGATGACGGAACAGGGCGCTGTCGTCAAAGTTCAGCTTGGCATCAAGGGCCATGACATCATTGTCCCCGGTGAGCACCATGGGGTTGATCTCAGCCAAAGAACAATCCTTGCCTACGAAGGCATTATACAGGCAGCCCATAAGCTTCTGGGCCGGGCGTACAGCCTCTTTGGGCAGGCCCAGCTTGTAAGCCATGCGGCTGGTCTGGAAGGGCAGCAGCCCTACAGCCGGGTCAATGGTTTCCTTGAAAATCTTCTCCGGGGTCTCAGCGGCCACCTTCTCGATTTCCATGCCGCCCTCGGTGGAAGCCATCATCACCACGCGGGCAGTATTCCTGTCAATGACGAAGGAAAGGTAATATTCCTTCTTGATATCTGCTCCAGCCTCGATGAGGAGACGGTTTACTTTCTTGCCCTCGGGGCCGGTCTGGTGGGTCACCAGCACCTTGCCCAGAATCTCGGAAGCGTAGGTCTTGACCTCGTCCAGAGATTTTGCCACCTTGACGCCGCCTGCTTTGCCGCGGCCGCCGGCATGGATCTGGGCCTTCACCACGCACACAGGGGTGCCCAGTTTCTTGGCATTCTCCACCGCCTCTTCCACGGAAAAGGCCGGCAGCCCTTCCGGCACCTTTACGCCGTAGGACTTCAGAATCTGCTTGCTCTGATACTCATGGATGTTCATGTAGCACTGCCTCCCTTATGGGTAACTCCAGGCTGGGATTTCATCTTAATTTATCCCAATTCATAGTTAAATTTTACCCCTTTGCCAGTAATTTGTCCACTATTTTCGCGCAATAATATCATTTTGTTTATTTAAGGCAAAAATAATTGAAAGGTATCCAACCATGACAGACACAACAACACACTATTATGCTATACTATAGGCGCTACCCCTTCATTCTACGGAAGGAGGTGAGTTTTGTGTCGTTCGAAGAATTCATGATGTCAGTGTTGGCAAGCTTGGTGGCTTCTCTGATTGTCCACCTTGTAAGCAAATGGTTAGAGTAGCAGCAATCTAGCCTCTCAAACAAAAAGACCCCCAAGGGAGATTAGGCCCTCCCTTGGGGGTTCTTTTTGTTTGTGAGTAAGTGTCGTTTACTCGAAGAATTCTATGCCTTGATTATACCACCCATAATATACAAAAACAACATTTTTATCAATCCTTCAGAGCCACAGTGTAGATCGTCTGCGCCTGATACTTCTCGCCCTTCTTCAGGATAGGCTGGGGGAAGGAGGGATTAGCCAGGGCATTGGGGAAATACTGGGTTTCCAGACAGAAGCCGCTGCGGCAGGGGAAGGTTACGCCATTCTTGCCTGCCAGGTCCCCTTTCAGATGGTTGCCGCTGTAGAACTGCATGCCGGGCAGGGTGGTGAAGCAGGTCATGGTGAGGCCGCTCTCCTCGGACTCAACATAAGCAGCCTTCTTGAGACCCCCTGCATTGTAGTCAATGGGGCAGGTGGGGTCATAGCCGAACATGCCGGGCTTCAGCTCGATTTCCACCGGCACGTCCCTGAGCACCCAGTTGTGGTCATAGCCGTGGCCCATCTGCAGCTCATCGAAGTCATCGTCAATGTGCAATCCAATGGGAGTAGGCTCCCGCAGGTCCATGGGGGTGCCCTCCACAGGCAGGATGCGGCCATCCGGCAGGGACTCGGCATCAGCCCAGGTGTAGCTGTCGGCAAAAATCTGCATCTTCTGCTTCATGGCAGCTTCTGCGCCTGCCTCGTAGCCGTCCAGGTTGAAATAGGCATGGTTGGTGAGGTTGCAGATAGTGTCTGCATCGCACTCTGCCTCGTACTTGATGGACAGCTCATTGTCATTGGACAGGGAATAGAGAGCCGTCACCGTCATGTTGCCGGGATAGCCGCCCTCACCGTCCTTGGCATGATAGGTGAATTTCACGCCCTCAAAGAGCACCTCATAATCCCAGAGGTTCAGATGGAAGCCCTTGAAGCCGCCGTGGATATGGTTCTGCTTCTTAGAGCCGGTGTTCAGCTCCAGCTGGTATTCCTTGCCACCTATGACTGCCTTGCCCCCGGCAATGCGGTTGGCATGGCGTCCCACTACACCGCCCATGCTGGTGGTGTCCTTCTCGTAGGCCTCGGCGCTGTCATAGCCCAGGACGATATCACGCTTCTTGAAGTCCTTGTCCCGCACGATATAGCTCACCAGCCGTGCGCCGTAGGAAGTGACCTTCACCTCCGTACCCTTGGTATTCCGCAGGGTGAAGAGGAATACCTCACGCCCGTCTGAAAGCTTGCCGAAAGATTCTTTTTTGATTTCTGCCATAATGATACCTCCGGGAAAGAACTTATTTTCTATGAATCGACCTATATTTTAGTCAATTCTCTACTATTTGATACAATTCAACTTTACTCCTTCCTGATTGCTTTGTCAACAATTTGTTAAACGTTTACTATAAGACAAAAAGAAGAGAGGTTCTCTTGGAACCTCCAAAATTCATTCCTCGTCCCGCAGAGCCAGCAGCCTTGCCACCCGCTTCTGCTTGACTTTCTCAATATGGCGGTGATTGAAGATATTGGGAATCGCCACTCCCACGGCTATGCCTATGATGATGATGATAGCCTCCACCCCGCTCCTGATGCCGTCCAGCAGGGCCGCCGGGGTGATGGTGGAGATATTCAGCAGGGCAAAGAGCAGGCGATAGAGCAGCACGCCGGGTATCATGGGTATGGCAGAAGGGATAGTCAGCACCACATTGGGAGTGTGGAAGATATGGATGGCCTTCAGGGCTATGATGCCAACCACCGCCGCCCCCAGGAAGGAGCCAAAGGCCTGGGAGGCCCCCAGTTCCATAACGCAGAAGTTCCTGAGCATCACGGTGATGACGCCCCCCACCCCAACCACAGGCAGGAGCCGCCGGGGAATGTTGAAAATGATGGAAAAGCCCATGGCGGAAATAGCCGCAGCCACCACCTGCGCCAGATAAAGGCTGTGAGGAGACAGGCTTACCTCCGTGAAATCCGCCACATTCCCCAGCCGGATAGCCAGCACGATGCCAAAGGTCATGCTGCCCACCACCAGCAGGGTGTGGATAGCCCGGGTCATTCCTGACACAATGAAATTATTGAGAAAATCGTCAATGGCATTGATGAGCGGTATGCCCGGCACCAAAAAGAGAGGACAGGCAATCAACGGGTACCAGTGCAATTCCCCCAGGGGAAACTGGGTGGCCCAGGCCAAGGTGGTAGCGGCAAAGGAAGTGATGGCGATAGCGGCATACTGGTTGAAAGCATAGGAATTGCAGAGCCGCCGCACATAAAAGCCAAAGCAGGCACAGAGGGCCGTGAGGAAAAAGTCCAGCAGGCTGCCCCCGAACAGCACGGCAAAGCCCCCGCAGGCCGCCCCCGCTCCCAGGGCCGTCTGCCCCACAGTATACTCCTTGGGAATGCCCTTAATGCGCATGATATGGCGCTCGAAGCTCTCCAAAGTGTAGTTCCGGGCCAGCGCCTTCCAGGTGAGCTTGGACACCGCCGAAAGCGTAGTCATGTTCACCCCGTGGTTCCTGCACTTGCAGAATTCCGTGTAGCTGTGCTGGTCGTCATTGACATTCAGCATCAGGGTAGTATACATGGTGTGCTGGTGGATGCGCTCCGGGGGAATGCCCATATAGGCCGCCGCCCGCTTCATGTCCCGCACTGTCCTGTCCGTATCCGCCCCACTCTCCATCAGGGCCTTCCCCACCTGCAGGAGCAGGTGCATCTTATAACCGATGCGGCTGAAAGGCTCCTGCAGATCGTCCACGGGAGATTTACTTCCTTCCTCCATTACGTCCCTCCATTAATTCAACAATATATACATTGTTTATCATACACCCATACAATCATAAATCAATAGGCAAATTCCCCTCAAACGTGCCTTTCCACCTCAAAGCGATAGAGCTGCACCTTTTCCTTCTCCCCGATACCGCCCTTCCGCCTGGCAATGGAAATCTGTTGCTCTACAGTATCTACGCCCTCCAGGTCAGGCAGCAACAGCCCCCGCCGATTGCCCGCCTGCACGATGACACCATAGCGGCGCACATCCAGCTTCGCAGGGCTGTCGATGGGCTCAGGCTCCGTCAGCACATCAACATCATAGACCAATTCCTCCAGTTCCGCTTCTGTTACCTGGGAAAAGCGAGGGTCATTGAGGCCAGCGCTGACAGCGTTATAGATGATCTCCTGGGCCAGATTGTCACGGGTGGGCAGGAAGGTGCCGATGCAACCACGCAGGGCCCCGTCCTTCTTGATGGACACAAAGGCCCCGTGGCGTCCCGTAAGTTCCTCAGGCAAATCCTGAGGCACTGGCAGATATTCATGACGCTTCACGAAGTGCTCCAGGGAGGCCCGGGCCAAAGCCAGATGAGCATCTTCTTTGGCTCGCAAGCTGGCAATCTTCTCCCGCTGTTCCTGCTCATAAAGGTCCAGGACAGCACGGCTTTCGTCCCGCTCCCCTGGCTCAAAGATGGCTGTGCCATAGCCCACGCCGAAGGGCCCTTCATAGGCCAGCAGCCTGGACTTAACCTGCCGCCTGTCCATAGCTCCCGCCATAATCCAGAAGGAGCGCAGGCCGCACTCCGCCGCGCTGTCTGCCAAAGCATTGGGGGTGGCAAGGAGCTTTAGGAAATCCCCGTCACGGAAGCATTCCTGCATGCGCTCATCAAAGACAGGCCCGGCCGGGTCAAAGCCGTAAGGCCCTTCTGCCAGCAACTTATGGGATAGGTCACCGCTGGCCACCAATACCGTGGGGCGCTTCAGGAGCCGTGCAGTCTGGGCTATCATCTCTCCCAAGTGATAGTGATGGCGGCGGGACAGCCCGGACAGGCCTATGCGGATGACTTTCCCCTTGAAACCAGCCTCCTGCAGGAAGTGCAGTGGTATCAGCGTGGCATGGTCAAGGGCCGCAGACTTCTCCCCCATGATGCCTGCAGGGAAGTCCTCCTTGTCCGCCAGGGCACAGAGCTGCTTGCGGAAAGCCGCATCATACTCGACTGTGACCTTCACCTCCGGGGCACGGAAATTGCCAAAATCCCCTCTGGCCCCCTCCCCCGGAGATATATGGAAGTAGTCGCCATACATGACGCTATGAGGGCTGGTGACAACCACCGTCTCCGGGTCTTTCTCCACCACCCACTTCGCCGCTTCGCGATAAGCATCGATAGTAGACTGAATCCCCTTCTCCTGCCCCCGGCCTACTTCCGGGATAATCAACGGCGGATGGGGTACTGCAATAGCACCTAAAAGCATATTAAGACCTCCCTTATATACTTAATCATTATAATTATACTGCAATTCTTGAAAAAACTTAAGCAAAAAAGCCATGAAGCCCTTTTAAGGCCTCATGGCTCAAATTTTCTATTCGCTTTACTCCACCGTCACGGACTTGGCCAAGTTCCTGGGCTTGTCTACGTCGGTGCCGCGGGTGATGGCGGCGTAGTAGGCCAAGAGCTGCAGGGGCACTACGGAGAGGATGGGGGAAAGGAGCTCGTCGGTAGCGGGGACCTTCATGACGTGGTCCACGTACTTCTCCAGTTCCTCATCGCCTTCGGAAGCGATGCCGATGACCACAGCGTCACGGGCCTTGACTTCCTTGATGTTGGAGAGGGTCTTTTCGTAGACGCTCTTCTGGGTAGCCAGGGCGATGACGGGAATGCCCTCGGTGATAAGGGCCAAGGTGCCGTGCTTCAGCTCGCCTGCGGCATAGGCCTCGGCGTGGATGTAGGAAATCTCTTTCAGCTTCAAGGCACCCTCCAGAGACACGCTGTAGTCAAGGCCGCGGCCGATGTAGAACACATCCTCGTTGAAGCCATAGGCCTTGGCAAAGGTCTTGATGGGGTCAACGTCAGACAGGGTCTCGGAAATCTGAGCCGGAACCTTATGCAGGAGACCCACCAGCTCTGCAGCACGCTCCTGGGTGACAGTGCCCTTCATCTCAGCCATGTAGAGGGCCAGCATGAAGAACAGCACAATCTGGGTGGTGTAGGCCTTGGTGGAGGCCACGGCAATCTCCGGGCCAGCCCAGGTGTAGAGCACCTTGTCTGCCTCACGGGCAATGGAGGAGCCCACCACATTGGTGATGGCCAGGGTAGTTGCTCCCAGGCGCTTGGCCTCCTTCATGGCTGCCAGGGTATCAAGAGTCTCACCGGACTGGGAGACAGTGATGAACAGGGTGTTCTCGTCAATGATAGGCTCGCGATAGCGGAACTCAGAGGCCACATCCGTCATGACGGGAATGCGGGCCAGCTTCTCGATGTAATACTTACCCACCAGGCCTGCATGATAAGCAGTGCCGCAAGCCACGATGTAGACCCGGGTGAACTTGTCCAGATACTCCTTGTCCCACTTCAGCTCCTCCATCTGGATGGCCTTGCCATCAGAGGTGATGCGCTGGCTCATGGTGTCACGGACAGCCTTGGGCTGCTCATTGATTTCCTTGAGCATGAAGTGCTCGTAGCCGCCCTTCTCGGCAGCCTCGGCGTTCCAGGTGACCTCGAAGACCTTCTTCGCTACCTTCTCGCCCTTGCGGTTGGTGACCTCTACGCTGTCAGCGGTGACGATGGCCAGCTCGCCGTCAGCCAGCACATAGTTCTTGCGGGTGTGGGCGATGATGGCAGGCACGTCGGAGGCGATGAAGTTCTCGCCTTCACCCAGGCCGATGATCAGGGGGTTATCCTGCTTGGCGCAGATGAGCATATCCGGATGCTTGGCGCTCATGAACACCAGGGCATAGCTTCCCTCGATGCGGGAAAGCACCGTGCGCACAGAAGCCACGAAATCGCCGTTGTAGACTTCCTCCAGCAGGTGTGCTACCACTTCGGTATCAGTCTCGCTCTTGAACTCATGGCCTGCCTCAATGAGTTCTTCTTTGAGGGTCAGGTAGTTCTCGATGATGCCGTTGTGGACAATGACGAAATCCCCGCTGCAGTCAGTATGGGGATGAGAGTTTTTGTCAGACGGACGGCCATGGGTAGCCCAACGGGTATGGCCAATGCCCAAAAAGCCCTGAGGCATCTTGCCCTTGATCTTGTCCCGGAGAGCAGCCAGACGACCCACGCTCTTCTCCACGCGAATCTTCTCGTTCTCCAGCACTGCAATACCCGCAGAATCATAGCCGCGATACTCCAGCTTGGAAAGACCATCCAAAAGAACATTCGCAGCCTTATCTGCCTTGTGTTTGCCAATGTAACCAACAATACCGCACATAATGTGTACCTCCTATAAATGGGTACACTACGCCCCTCTAAGATCATTCAAACTTCAGCCCATGGATGGGCGTCCCGTGGCCGTTGGCTTTCATGGATGAAAGGCAAGGCCACGTTTTCTTTTGGTTCGTTTTCTTTGCGACAAAGAATAATGAACAGCCGAAACCTTACAAAGAGGGCATAGTTCCCCTAACAGTACACCTGCTGTGTCCTCCATCCCCTTTGTCTCCTTTCTCACGAAAGGGATTTAAGAGATTTCTCTCGACCGGACCGGCCGGAAGGCATCCGCTGAGTTCTCGACAACCTTCTCCTCGTCCTCTCAGCTTTTCACGTCCAAGCTGAGAGCCTGCGCTAAACATTTCTGCTTTTCAATACACCGGTACAGCAGGTTTTGCATTTACACCGGATTTCCCTCGGGATTATCCCGATTCCCCGCCTATTGTAGCCTAAAGCAATCACAAAGTCAAGAAACATCCATAAATAATGGGAAACTATGCCTCAGGGGTCGCTTTTTCCTCATAGTTTGCTATACTTGTCATAGTAACAATGTAACCTTAGGAGGCCTTTTCATGATTTTTCTTGCCATGCTCATCATGGGTTCTGTCATTGGCTTTGTAGGGGCAGGCGGCGCAGGAGTCACCATTGCGCTCCTTACCCTGGCCTTTGATGTGCCCATTCATACTGCCGTAGCCGTAGCCCTGGCCGCCATGACCTTCACCATGCTTTCCGGAGCCTACAGTCATTTCCGTGAAAGGGAAGTAGAAGTGTCCACGGGCCTTGCCATGGGTATAGGCGGCGTCATGGGAGCCTTTATCGGCGCCAATGTCTCAAACCTCATGCCAGCGGCCTTCCTGAAAACCATGACCGCCATCATGCTCTGCGCCAGCGCCGCCCTGCTTTACACCAAAGTCTATCAGGCCGAATGGCTAAACCGCCATTTCCATCCCAGGCAGGAACTCCTGACAGGCGCCCCCCTCTACCGCAAGGGCATCCTGGCAGGTCTCGTCAACGGCTTCCTCTCCGGCGCCTTCGGCATCGGTGCCGCCGCCTTCATCCAGATTACCCTCATGGTGTCCTTCGGCGTGACCCTCCTGAAATCCATCGGCACCTGCATGATGATCATCCTGCCCATGTCAGCCTCAGGCGGAATCGGTTACTTCTTCACAGGTCATCTGGACATGATGATTTTCCTCCAAACCCTCGCAGGCCAGGCCATCGGAGCCTGGTTTGGAGCCAAGTACACCCACCTGGCGCCCCTGCCGCTCCTGCGCTTCGCCATCGTGGCCACCCCCACCATCGGCGGCCTGAGCCTGCTGATGATGTAAACAAACGAGCAAAGAACCTCCATCCATCCCCAAAGGGCTTCGATGGAGGTTCTTTGCTCGTTTATTGCAGCAGCGAAAGGACACTGCTGCTATTCTGATTGGCCTGGGCCAACATGGACTGGGCCGCCTGGGAGAGGATGTTGCTCTTGGTATACTCCGTCATCTCCCTAGCCATATCCGCATCACGGATGACGCTCTCGGAGCTGGTTGTGTTTTCGTGATTGATGGTGATGGTTTCCTCCGTAGCCTCCAGGCGGTTTATGTAGGCCCCCATCTGGGTTATTTCACCCAAGGCGTAGTTGATGGCTTTGTCCAGGGGTCCTTCGATGCTGGGATCATGGAGATCCCCCAGCAGACGCTGAGCAGAGACACGGGTGCGGACAGTAGCCACTGCTGCCAGTTCTTCATCGGTTTTGACACCAAACAAGGCTTTGGCGCCAAGGTTTTCTATGAAGCAGTTGATGCGCTGGTTGGCCTTGGTGCCGGTGTGTATTTTCAAAGGGTTGCCGTCAAGGTATACAGCCACAGTCTCATCAGGTACAGGGTCAATATCAAAATTTCCGGTACTATGGCCACGGCCTTTGCCAATCCCCGGGATCTTATGCGTAGAATCCACATAGGCATTTGAAGCATCCAATAAATCAAGTGATGATTTGTCGATATGGATTTTGCCCACATGTCCATTTTCCCCTGAGCCAATTGCTGCCCCATCAGGAGATTCGTGCTGAATTTTTGTTGCATTTGTTATCCATATTTCCCCGGCCGTTGCGTTGCGCCCAGAACCTACGGCAGCGCCATGATCACTATAGCCTATGATATCGGAATTGGAAATGAAAATATCTCCGCAGCCCCCATCGGGATCACCGGCATCGCCAGCCCCCACCAGAGCACTGTCGCTGTTTTCTGCATGGACAATACAGTCCTCAACTCTTATATCGCCACAGGAAGATCCACTATAACCTGAACCAATACAGGTATCTATGCTTCCCACAGGCCTGCCCGAAGGCGAAGCATGCTCAGGATATGAAGCATCAAACAAATCATTGATGGTTGAATGCCTTACAGTAATGTCACCGCATGCAGCCCCACCTCCCCCTGACCCAATTCCAGCAAATGTACCACCTGTCATATTGACCGTTGCATTATAAATACTGATATTCCCTATTGTTGCGCCATCACCGCCACTACCAATAGCAGCTCCATAACCCGAATGCAAAGTAAAAGTTCCGTTAGTAATTGATAAATTCCCAGCTGAAGCACTGCTATCCCCATCAGTTCCTATACAAGCACCAGAGCCGGCAGTGTTGGCTATGGTAAGTGAGGAACCGTTGCCTTGTATTTCCAAATTCTTGCCCATATTTATAGCAGCTTTGGTCGTTGCGTTAGACAACTCAATATTGTTATCGCCAATCAAAGTCAACACATTGACACTGGAATTAGCTGAGAATTGTATGACATTGTTATTTGTAGAATTTGTGATATTAAGATTCTCAATCCAAAGCTTCGCCGTGCCAGACTGTGGCGCATCAACTACTATATTGACATCAGTAAGCGTTGTACCCGAGACCTGTGAAAGCTTAACCCCTCCGGCAGCCGCCACACTGCTTATGTTTATGGTGCCTGTAAAGTCAGCCGGTATGGTATAAACGCCACCATAATCTATCTGGCCATTGCTCGGAACATTAGTCGCTGCCCCTGTTGGGCCTGTAGACGTCACAGATGTAGCCGTAGCTCCTCTGGGGCCTGTAGATGCGCCTGCATTCTGATTGCTGCCAGTGATACCACCCTCTATAATTCTCGCATACGTCCCATTCAGCAGCAATTTGCCATTATAATTCGTAGTGGACACGATATCGTCAATCTGCCGCAACTTCTCATCAAATTCCTTCTGTATGGTAGCCCGGTCTGCATCTGTATTGGTATCATTGGCCGCATTGATGGCCAGCTGCTTCATATCCCGCAGTTCATCCACAATCCCTTGTATGCCGCCTTCGGCTACCTTTAGAATTGAGCGGCCTGTGCGGGTGTTCTCGATATCCTGCGCCAGGCTCCGGAGCTGAACCTGCATCTTCTCTGCGATGTTATACTCCGCCGCGCCATCCCCAGCACCGGTGATTTTAGTCCCCGTAGCCACTTTCTTAAGCTGCTTGCCCAGGTTCGAGACATTCTTGTTCAGTTCCCCCAAAGTCATAGCTGCCGCTGTATTATTCAAAACTGTCAAAGCCATAACATCCAGCCCTCCCTGCGTCCTGCAAAAGGTTTTCTTCCGTTCATATCAAACGAATCGATTCCGTAAACATCAACCGCTATCTATGTTATCGTCAGAAAGGCACTTTTCCTTAAGCAAAACAGCCCCGTCATCGACGGAGCCGTTTGCTGTATAAATCTCTATAGCTTTCTATTCCTTCTCCACCTTATATACCGCCGCATACATGGCTGGCAGCACCAGCAGGGTCAGCACCGTAGCGGCCAATAGGCCGCTGGCTATGGCTACTGCCATGGGGCCCCAGAAGTCGCTGGGCATCAGGGGCATCATGCCCAAGATAGCCGCTGCTGCTGTGAGCATGATGGGACGGAAGCGCAGGATGGCAGAGTCGATGAGGGCCGCCCAGGGGGTCTCCCCCTCTGCTATGTGCTTCTGTATCTGGTCTATGAGGATAACGGAGTTTCTGATGATCATGCCGAAAAGGGCCAGGATGCCCAGATAGGCCACAAAACCTATGGCCTTGCCCGTCAGGAGCATACCCCAGGCCACGCCTATGAGGCCCAACGGTGCCGTCAGCAAAGTCAGCAGCATCTGCTTGATGTCCCTGAGCTGGAACATCAGCAGGGTCATGATGATGAACACCATGGCGGGGATGGGCTTCACCAGATGCCGGAGGGATTTGGCACTGTCCTCCAAAGAGCCCGCGGGCTTGATGGAAGCCCCCAGAGGCAGGTCTTCCCTGAGGCCGGCGGTGGCCTCAAAGGCTTTTTTCGTGGCATCCACGGCCGTGCCGCTGTGGATATTGGCCTGCACCGTAATGGTGGGGCGCAGGTCCACGCGCTTGACCAGCCCCTCCTCACCCTCATAAGAGATTTTTGCAATCTGGGCCAGGGACACATAGCCTGCCTGCCCCAGATAAATGGGCAGGTCTTTCAGCTTGTCCAGGCTCTGCCTGTCCTTCTCCGCCGTCCGCAGGTCTATGTCAATGGTGCGGTCGCCGGTGTAAAACTCGGCTGCCTTGGCACCAGTGATTTCCGTATGGAGCATCTTGGCCACATTCTGGCTGGAAAGCCCCAGAGCCCGCAGCTTGTCCTGGTCAAGCTCAAGGTGCATGACCCTGGACTTGTAGCCCCAGTTCTCATTCACATTGTAGACATTGGGGTCTTCTGCCACCAGCGCTGCGGTCTTGCGCGCCAGTTCCTTGGCCTCCTCCACAGTGCGGCCCGTGACCCGCAGCATCACGGGATAGTCAGCAGGGGGGCCTGTCTGGATGGTCTGGATATTGGGCTGCACATCCGGGAAGTTCTCTGCCAGTTCCTCCGTGAGCTCCTGCCTGAGCTTTTCCCGCTCCTCCGTGTTTTTCGTCACAATGACGAACTGGCCGAAGTTATCTGAGCTTTCCTGGGGACTCACGGTGAGGACAAACCTTGGAGCGTACCTGCCCACATAATAGGAGTAGTTCTCCAGCCTGTCCTTGTGCTCATCCAGAAAGCTGGCCATGCGCTCCATTTCCCTGCCCGTGGCCTCCATGGAGGAGCCCTCGGGCAGTCTCATTTCCATCACCAGCTCGGGACGCAGGGAACCAGGGAAAAATTCCTGCTTCACAAAGGTCAGTCCATAGAGGGACAGGACAAATGTGGCGGCAGTGGCGGCAAGCACCATCTTCCTGTGCAGCAGGCAATATTCCAGCACCTGCCGGAACCACTTGTAGAACTTATTCTGGTAAGGATCTATCTCGCCATTCTCGTCACGCTGCACCTTGACGCGGATAAGATAAGTGCCAAAGAGAGGCGCCGCCATGACGGAGACAATCCACGAGAGGACCAGGGCGATGAGTATCACGGGGAACAGAGCCCCGCAGAACTCAGAGGCCATGCCCTTGGAAAAGGCCACGGGAATGAAACCGGAGCAGGTGATAAGGGTCCCTGTGAGCATGGGCTTGGCGGTGGCCTTGAAGGCGTAGCAGGCCGCCTCGAAGCGGCTGTGCCCCCGCTCCAGCTGGACGCTCATCATCTCGATGGCGATGATGGCATCATCCACCAGCAGTCCTAGGGAAATTATCAGCGCACCCAGGGATACCTTGTGCAAATCAATGCCCAAGAGGTACATGCCCACAAAGACACCGGCCAGCACCAGCGGTATGCAGCAGGCCACCACCAGGCCTGTGCGCCAGCCCAGGGAGGCAAAACTCACCAAAAGCACGATGAAGATGGCCTCGGTGAGAGTTTTCATGAACTCGTGGATGGATTCTTCCACCACCTGGGGCTGGTCAGAAACCTGATGTATCTCCAATCCCACGGGCAGGTCCCCGGAAATGGCTTTTATGGTCTTCTTCAGGTTTTTGCCCAGTTCAAGGATGTTGCTGCCATCCTTCATGGAGATGGCCAGCCCCACGGCAGGTTCCCCGTTGAAGTACATCTCAGGGTCAGGAGGGGCGCTGTAGCGGCGCTCCACTTTGGCAATATCCCCCAGACGGAAAATCTGGCCGCCGGCTTTCACGGGCAGTTCCCTGATGGCTTCCACATCCTGGAAATTCCCCGTGACCCGGAGGTACACGTTGTCCGATTCCGTCTCCACCTTGCCGGAAGGCACCATGGAGGCAGCCCCGGCCAGAGCATCGGAAATGGCAGTGGGCGGCAGGCCCAGACTGGCCAGCTTGTCCCTTGCCACCTCCACGTAGATTTTCTCCTTCTGCACACCCAGCAGCTCGATTTTCTGGATGGAAGAGTCGGAGGCCATCAAGAGGCGCCGGGCATCCTCGGCGTATTTCCTCAGCTCCTCATAAGAATAGCCGTCACCTGTGACAGCGTAGACAGAGCCGAAGACGTCGTCAAAGCGGTCATTGAAATAGGGGCCGTAGACGCCATCGGGCAGCTCCCCCTGGGATTTCAGGTCGTTCACGAGGTTCCTGAGGTCCCGCCAGGTAGTGCGTATATCCTCCTTGGGCATGGTGTCCTCAAGCTCGGCGTAGATGACCGTATTGCCTGGACGGGTGCTGCTGGTAATGCGGTACATCCCCGGCACATCCTGGAGCTTCCGCTCCAATTTGTCCGTCACCTGGTCCTGCATTTCTGCAGCAGAGGCACCAGGCCAGAGGGCATTCACCACCATGATGCGGATAGTGAAGGTGGGGTCTTCCATGCGCCCCAGCTGCTGGTAGGCGAAGATGCCCCCGATGGCGGTCATGATGATGAAATACCAGACCAGCACGGAGTTCTTCAGGGAGACTTCACTGAGATTCCTCACGGCTCACCCTCCCTGCGCACTTCCTGCCCCTCCCGGAGCTTGTGGACACCGGCGGTGACCACAATGTCACTGGGGGAGAGCCCTTCCACCATCACAGTGCTGGAGCCAAAGCGCTTCACGGTGATATTTTTCAGATGGACTTTCCCGTCCTCCACCAGCCACACCTGCGGCTGGTCTTCTGTCTGGTAGATAGCCGTGAGGGGCAGTTCCACCTCCGCCTTCTCTGCCGCTCCGGCATCAGCGAAGCTGACACTGGCGGTCATGCCCAGCTGCATTTCCTGGGGAGGATTGGGGATAGATACGCGTACTTTATAAGTCCTGGACGCATTATCTGCAGCGGGGGAAATCTCCCGCACCACGCCCTTGGCGCTTCCCTTGAAGGCCCAGAAGGTGACATCAGCCTCCTGGCCTGGCTGAAGTCTGGCCACCCTGTCCTCAGGTACGGCAATCTCCACCTCCAGCTCGTCAGTCTGCACCAGTACCGCCACCGTCTGGCCGGCAGCCACCACCTGTCCTTCCTCGGCGCTGATGGAGGAAATCACCCCGTCAGCCCCGGCGGCCAGGTTGGTATAGGACAGCACATTATGGCCCTGGGCCGACTGGGCCAGGGCTGCCTGATAGTTCGCAAAGGCAGCATCGTAATTGGTCTGATACTGGTCCAGGGTGGCCTTGGGCACTACCTCCTGACGATAGAGTTCCGTATAGCGGGCAAGGTTGCTCTGAGCCAGATTCAGCTGGGCACGGGCCTGGCTTACCTGGGCATCCCCGGCGTTGGCCTTCTGCACCGCATCCCGGGCATCGATGACCATAAGGGTGTCTCCGGCCTTCACCCGGCTGCCCGCATCAATGTTGCGGGAGAGGATCTGCCCCCCTACCTGAAAGGAGAGATTCGTCTCGTAGCGCCCCCGCACAGTGCCGGAATAGCTTTCCGCGCTGAGGCCGGCCTTACCTGCCTGCTGTGTCCTGACCACAGGGGGCTTCTGGGCAGGAGCCTCCTCCTTGCTGCAGCCCCCCAAGGCTGTCATTGCTAGTATAAAAAGGGCAGCTGTTGCTGCCCCCCAGAATTTACTTCTCTTTCCTCTCAAGCTCATGCTGCCAGTCCTCCTTGGAAAACTCCTCAGATATACCCTTGGCCAAATCCGGCAGAACTGCTTCACAGGCACGGTCCGTAAAATGCTGAAACAGTTTTTCCGTCTTGTCTATGTCTTTCTGCTTCATGCCCTCACAAAGATAATCCACCCAGCGCTTCAGCACATTGTGCAGGAAGGGATAGTAGCTTTCTGCTTCCACAGAAAGGTAAACATGCTTCACCCGCTTGTCCAGCTTGTCCTGGCTGCGCACGATGAACCCCTTCTGCTCCAATGCATTGATGGTGCGGGTAACCACTGCCTTGTCCAGGAACAGGACTTTGGCAAGATCATCCTGCTTCACTCCCGGTGTGTCATGAATCCGCAGCAGCAGGGTAAATTCGGAAAAAGTCAGGCCCATCTCCTGGCAGGCCTCCACAATGAACTGCTGGGAGCGCCTGTAGAGAATGGAGAACCAACGTCCCGCATTTACATAATTATCCATCTGAACACCCTCCACCCTGTCGAAAGATTAAAATTACAAACGTTGCTTTTGTCAATAATTTTAACAAGAAGATGTAGAAAAGTCAATAAGAGCAACGCTTTTCCTGTATTTTCCATAAAATTAAGTTTATAATAGAATAAGCAGGGCCTCAATGGCCCGGAATCCGTTATCTTTGGTCGACATGGTGGGAGGTTTTCCTTTTTATGAATACTTCTGCTCCTCGCGTAGGGCATATAAATTTTCTCAACACCTTGCCGCTTTCTTATAGCTTCGCCAATGGGGGTGATGAAGGACTTGAAATCATCCGGGGCGTGCCTTCGGTGCTGAACAGCGACCTTATCAGCGGACGGCTGGATGTGGCGGAGATTTCTTCCATCGCCTATGCCCGCCACGCGGAAGAACTCCTGGCCCTGCCCAAGGTCTGCGTAGCTTCTGACGGGCCGGTGCAGAGCATTGTCCTGCTTTCGCGGAAGCCCATCGAGGCTTTGGGCAAGGACAAGGTGATACTGACGGCGAAATCCGCCACCTCCCACTGCCTGCTGAAGATCATCCTCAGAGGAGCCTACGGGGCCATTCCCAACTACTACACCCGCAACATCACCCCGGAGGAGCCCATACCGGCAGATGCCACCGCCTCCCTCTTTATCGGGGACGACGCCCTCTGGCTTTACCATCACCCGCCTGCAGGCCTCTACCTCTACGACATCGGCCAGGAGTGGAAGAACCTCACGGGACAGAAGATGGTCTTTGCCCTCTGGGCAGTGCGCCGGGAGTTTGCCAATAAGAATCCCGAGGGCGTAAAGCTCATCCAGGAGCGCGTTCACGGGGCATTCCTGAGTTTCATCCGCAACGCCCTGCCGGGACCTGCGCGGCCTGCCGGCGGTCTTTCCTACCGGGAGACCATCATCCGCTCGGCCCTTGAGGACAAGCCCTTCACCTACGACCAGCTGGCGGACTACCTGGGACCTGCGGTGCGCTGGGATCTGACGGAGGATTATCTGCAGGGACTCAGCACCTTCTACACCATGGCCCATGAGATGAATCTGATAGAACACATGCCAAAAATACAGTTTGCCAAAATAGACGAATGAGCATGAAAAAGGCGGCCCATGTGAGGGCCGCTTTTTCGCGCTTAGAAACCATATATCTGCTGTGCTTCCATGGCCTCGTAGAGAGCCTTGTAGATGTAGAAGTCCGCGGGTTCTGTGATTTTCATATTGTTCCTAGTGCTGTGCAAGAGATGCATGTGCCGTTTCTGGATGCCGTACAGGTGAGAAGAATCTATGGTCTGATATCCCGCCTGCTCCGCCTGCTCGTAGGCACCATACACTTCACCAAAGCGGAAGGACTGGGGGGCCTTGGCCACATACATGAAATCCCGGTTCGGCACCTGCTGGATATCCACACCGTTAGTGCTCATGACCACACTTTCCCGGGCCGCCTCACAGGTGATGGCATTGCCATACTTACGCACTGCATTGATATTGGCTTCGATCAACTCATCGGTGATGAGCGGTCTGACCCCGTCATGAATCAGCACGATATCCTGGTCATTGGTGCTGCTGCGCATGGCCTTCAGGCCCTCCCAGATAGACTTGTGGCCAGTCTTGCCGCCGGGCACGATGATGGTGACCTTGCGGATGCCGAAGCGGTTCAGCATGCCCTTGAGCTCACTGATCCAGTTCTTGATGCAGACAATGACAATCTCATCTATCATGTCATGATACTCAAAATGCTCCAGCGTATGTATGATGACCGGCTTGCCATAGACCTGCAGGAATTGCTTGGGCAGGGAGCGGGCATTCATGCGACGGCCCGCTCCGCCTGCAAATATCAAAACTTTTACCTTCTCATTAGCTGCCATATTACCCAATATCCTTTCCCTCAGGTAAGCCAGACCTTCCTGGCGTGCATAATCTTCAAATCATCGTGGAGCATGAAATAAAGGGAGGTCAGGAGCTCTCCGATATGCCCCACAGGCCGGTCCAGTCCCATTCCCGGTCCTTCTCCCGCTCCAAAGATCTCTCCGGCCCGCTCCATGCGGGGGAAAAGCCAGGCAGCGTAGTCATCAAAGACCGCCTCTCTGGCCACTACCATATTGTAGTTATAGACCCAGGGCCCCCTCAGCTTTGCCATAGCGCGTCCGGCTTCCTCCGGCGAAAACTCCCTCAGGGCCTGCTCCATGGCCGCAAGGGCCAGGGGATGATTGTACCTGCCATACTGGGCAGAAGCATCGGGCCAACCAATGTAGGGCGTGGGCAGAATGGCATCCACCGTTCCGGAGGCAAGCAGGCTGTAATCCTCCTGCCCCAGCACCAGGTAGCGGCGATAGTGGGCCAGTCCCTTGATCCCGGCCCGACGATTCTTCCAGCCCCAATAAGTGACGGTAAGTTCCGCATAGTCACGGTTCATGGCGGAGATATTCTCCCCCTCATCATCACGAAAGGCACTATCCAAAGCCACACGATCCAGCGCGGCCCCTGCCTGCACATCGAAAAAAGGAGGCTGCAGGGGGAAGGCATTGCTCAGCGCCTTGTCCACGCCTGAGCGGGCCACATAGATTTCCACCTCCAGCGGCTCTGCCTTGCCCGCCGGGGCATAGTCTTCGACAAATTTCAGACCCCGCGTGCGGTAATAGCTTTTCATCAGGGCAAATTCCAATTGCGAATCCATGGGCACGACCTGCTGGAACTCCCGTGCGGCCAGCTCCGCCTTGATCTCCGGGTGCAGATACTCCGGCACAGACAGCAGGAATGCTGTCTCCTTGTCCCGTGGCACCTCATCGATGGTCCTCACGGCCACACCGTCCAGTGCATCAGGATTGCCCCGCCTGCTGGTCACCACATAAGCCTCGGGCTTGACCCCCAACGACCGCAGAGCCAGATTCGCCCCATAGGCTATGGGCTGGGCACCATAAATATAGACCTTCCTGCCCGCCAGAGCCGCCAGTGCATCCGCCAGAACCTTCTCCATTGCTTCCCTTCCTCTGCCTTGTTCTTGTTTCAAATCCTTTTTATTTTATCACAAGGAAGAATCTGCTTCAATCGGCCCCATTTATAAAAGAAATAAAATATTCTCTCCAAAGCCTGTCTTTCGCTGCCCGTACCGTATTTTTCCCAAAAACTCACTCCTGGAAGATGATGCAAAATCCACTTCTTCCATTTTCATCTGGCAAAGCGTTAGAGTATGACGTAAAATAGAGAATATGCTTTGTATTTTCACAACCACCTACAGAAAGTTGGTATAAATATGTTAGAAAAAGATATCCCCTCGGTGCTGGCGAAGGAGCTTTCCGTCACCCCGAAGCAGATTGAAGATACCATGACCCTGCTGGATGAGGGCAATACTGTGCCCTTCATCGCCCGCTACCGCAAGGAGGCCACGGGAGGGCTTGACGATGAGCAGCTGCGCCTGCTGTCCGAACGGCTGACCTATCTGCGGAACTTCGTGAAGCGGCAGGAAGAAATCCTCACCAAGATTGAGGAACTGGGCAAGCTCACCCCGGATCTGAAGACTGCCATCGAGAAGGCCGCCAAGCTGCAGGAACTGGAGGACCTGTACCTGCCCTATAAGCAGAAGAAGCGCACCCGGGCCATGGTAGCCAGGGAAAAGGGTCTGGTGCCCCTAGCAGAAATGATGCTGAAGCAGGAAGGCGTGCAGGGCACCGCACTGGAGGCTGCAGCTGCCTTCATTGACGAGGAAAAAGAAGTTGCCACCGCCGAGGAAGCACTGGCAGGGGCCAAAGACATCGTGGCCGAGCAGGTCATGGAGGAGGCCTCCCTGCGCCAGGAAATGCGCGACCACCTCTGGAAAAGCGCCCTGCTGGCCACTGAGACTAATCCCAAAGGCGACCCTGAGGAAGCCAAGACCTTCCAGATGTACGCCGAGTTCTCCGAGCCTGTGAGGACTCTCCCCTCCCATCGCGTGCTGGCCATCAACCGGGGGGAGAAGAAGGACTGCCTGAAGGTTTCCCTCATCACCGACCACGAAGCCAATGTGCGCCGCATTGAACGCCGGGTCATGAAGAAGGGCCGCACTTCTCCCTTTGACGAAGCTCTCCATGAGGCCATCGAGGACGGCTACAAGCGTTTGCTGTTGCCCGCTTTAGAAAGAGAAATCCGCACCGCCCTCACCGAGGAGGCCGAAGCACAGGCCATCAAGCTCTTCGGGGTGAATCTGAAGCAGCTGCTCCTGCAGGCCCCCCTTGCCGGCCACACCGTATTGGGCCTTGACCCTGGCTTCCGCAACGGCTGCAAGTGCGCCGTGGTGGACAAGACCGGCAGGATTCTCGACCACGGCATCATCCAGGTGACCCAGAGCGAGGGCGCCAAAGCCAAGGCAGCCCAGACAGTTCTCGGCTGGATCAGGAAATACGGCGTAGACCTCATTTCCATCGGCAACGGCACCGCCAGCTATGAGACTGAGCAGTTTGCCGCCAAATTGATTGCGGACAACAAGCTCACTGACGTCAATTACCTGATCACCAACGAGGCCGGGGCCTCCGTTTACTCCGCTTCCAAGCTGGCAGCCCAGGAGCTGCCGGAATACGGGGTGGAGGTGCGCGGTGCCGCCTCCATTGCCCGCCGGGTGCAGGACCCCCTGGCGGAATTGGTGAAGATCGATCCCCAGGCCATCGGCGTGGGCCAGTACCAGCATGACGTGAACCAGAAGCAGCTGCAGGGCACTTTGGACGCCACCGTGGAGGACGCAGTGAACCATGTGGGCGTAGACCTGAACACCGCCTCCCCGGCCCTTCTTTCCCATATCGCAGGCATTTCTGCCGCCGTGGCCAAGAATATCGTAGCCTATAGGGACGCGAACGGCAGTTTCACCGCCCGCCGCCAGCTGCTGAAGGTGCCCCGCCTGGGACCTGCCGCTTTTACCCAGTGTGCAGGCTTCCTGCGCCTTTCCCCCAAGGCCGCCAAGAATCCCCTGGACAGCACCAGCGTCCATCCGGAGTCCTATGAGCTGGCAGAGAAAATCCTGGGTGAGTTGGGCTTCTCTTCTGCCGACCTCCTGAAAAAGGAACAGCTGGAATTCCTGGCCGCCAAAGCCAAACTGGCTGACGTGAAGAAGCTGGCTGCCAAATTCGAGGCAGGCGAGCCCACCGTCAAGGACATTCTCGCAGCCCTGACCCGCCCGGGGCGTGACCCACGCGAAGATTTGCCTGCCCCTCTCACCCGCCAGGCCATCGTGAAGCTGTCTGACCTGAAGGTGGGCACCATCATGCGAGGCACTGTGCGCAATATAACGGACTTCGGCGCATTTGTGGACATCGGCCTCCACGAAGCAGGGCTCATACATATCTCCGAGCTGAGCCATCGCCGAGTAAAGCACCCTCTGGACGTGCTGTCCGTAGGCGACAATATCGACACGGTTATCATCAAGGTAGACGAGGAACGAGGCCGCATCGGCCTTTCCCTGAAGCAGGTTGAAGAATACAGGAAGAAAGCCGCCGGAGGGGCTGGCAAATGAGTGACATCATGCAGGAAATATCAGCAGGGCTCACCTATGCAGAGGCAGAAGCCCTCTTGCAGGAAACCCTGGATAAAATTCTCTCTCAGGATATGGAACCTGCCATGCAGGCCATAGATAAGCTGGACAAATCCCTGGGGGGAGAACTCCCCTCCCTGGGACGCCTGCCGCAGCTGCTGTTGGAATACCTCACCGCCCGTGGCAAAGACGAGGCTGAGGAACTGAAGCCCGCCACCTTCATCTTCTGCGCCGACCACGGCATTGCCCGGCAAGGGGTCAGTGCCTATCCTCCCGAAACCACCTATCAGATGGCCCAGAACTATCTGCTGCCCAAGGGCGGCGCTGCCAATGCCTTTTCCGACTATGCAGGGTCAAAGCTCTACGTTGTGGACATGGGCATGAACCTGCCGGAAGAACCCGTGCTGCCGGGAATCATCGACTGCCGTCTGGATAGTGGCACCAAGAACTTCACCGAAGGCCCTGCCATGAGCAGGGAGCAGGCAATGCTGGCCGTAGCTTATGGCATCAAAATGGCCCAGCTGGCCCACGCCAAGGGAAAGAATGTACTCCTGCCCGGGGAAATGGGCATCAGCAACACCACCGCCCAGGCCTGCCTGGCCGCCGTCTTCTGCGGCCTGACACCTGAGGAAGCCACAGGCCGTGGCTCCCGTATTTCCGAGGAGCGCCTTGCACGGAAACAGCAGGCAGTGAGGACGGCTCTGACGGCCAACGGCTTCATAGGCAGGAACAGCGAAAAGGCCTCTCCCCGGGGAGCAAAGGCCATAGATGTGCTGGCCAAAGTGGGAGGCTTTGAATTTGGCGCCATGGCAGGCCTGATGCTGGGGGGAGCCGCCCTCAGAATGGTCACCATTTTGGATGGGGCCAACACCGCCGCCGCCGCACTGGTGGCCCAGAGCATCTGCCCCCGCGTAGTCGCCTGCCTGCTCCCTAGCCACTTAGGCGGGGAAAAGTCCCACCGGCACACTCTGGAAAAATTAGGCTTAAAGCCTTATCTGACCTTGGGGCTGAACCTGTCGGAGGCCTGCGGTTCCTCCATTCTACTGCGCTTCCTGGGCACTGCCCTGCTGCTGCTGAAGCGGGCCCAGGAACATCAGGAGGCCATAAACTCCCAAGGCGAAGCCGTCAATGAGGATTTCGATGATGAGGATTACGACGGCGGCAGCGACGAGGAGACGGGACTGCCCATAGATGAGACTGCCCTGGGGGCAGGCGGGTTGCACATCTCCTTTATGGACAGCGATGCCCCGGAAGTGACGGACAAGACCTTCGACTTCTATTTGAAGACCATGCCCGACCTGGACAAGGAAACCTTCGAGGCCGCCAAAGCCAGGCTGGACAGCCTGGCCAAGCCCAGGTACAGCCTGGGGAGCCTTGAGGATTTGGCCGCCGAGTTCGCCGGGGCGGTAAGGGAGCCTCTGCCCCCTTATGACCCGCCCTCCTCGGTGCTGCTGATTTCTCCCGGCCCCCTTTCCGAGGCTCAGTCCTTCCTCAGCGATACCTTTGCCAGCAGCTTCGAGTCAGACCTGGTGGTGGCAAGGCTCAGGGAAGGCCTGCCCCTCACTGCCTATTTCAACTTTGGCCGGGAAAAAGCCGAGGAAATATCCTTTGACCTGCCCCTCCTGGTGCTGACTATGGGAGAACTTGAAGGGAAGCCCCTGGGCACTGCCGCAGAGACCTTTGCAGAAACTCTCCTCACGGACAGCGGCAAGCTGGCCTACGCCGCCGACGAGTTCCTGCAGCACACGCCCCCAGACTACCACGGCACCATTGCCGCCCTGATGGGAGCAATCCTGGCCGCCGCCCACAACAGCAGCCTGGTGTTCATCGGCGACCCCGCCACAGACATCATCGCCAGATACACCGAACAGCTCTGCCCCGACATCCGCCCCTATGTCCTGCACCCTGAGCCAAGGCTCATGCAGATGGGCATCAAGGCCCCCGGAGGACTGACGGGGTGCCTCTCCCTGCACATCCTGGAAGCGTCCCTGAGCGCGCTGAACAATATGAAGACCTTTGAGGAAACGAAGGTTTCCCTGGCATTGGATAATTAAAAGGACGGCCCATCACGGGCCGTCCTTTTGCGTGCATAGCATATATTGACTTGTCGGCAATCAAACCTTGAATGCTCCCACTGCCGTCTGCAAGCCGTGGGCCAGCTGGGCCAGTGCCTCGGAGGCGGTGGCGATTTCGCTGGCAGAAGCGGACTGCTCCTCGGCGGCTGCCGAGACGCTTTCCATTTCCGCAGCCACCTTGCGGCTGTTTTCGGAAATCTTGGCAGAGCGGGCGCGGATGTTGTCCGTATCGCTGGACACGACCTGCAGGTCCTTGCCCATGGCGTCGGCCTTCTGGGCTACCATGTCAGACGATGCCTTGATCTTGTCGAAGGATTCCTGCAGCTGTCCTACAGACTGGGTACCTTCCTTGACAGCCACGTTGCCCTGCTGCATGGAGCTCACGGCAGAGCTGGTATCCTTCTGGATGCCGCCGATAAGGTCGGCGATGCGCTTGGCGGCTACCTGGGATTCCTCAGCCAGCTTGCGCACTTCATCAGCTACCACGGCAAAGCCACGGCCATGCTCGCCTGCTCTGGCTGCCTCGATGGCGGCATTCAGAGCCAGCAAATTGGTCTGGTCAGAGATACCGGAGATGGTCTCCACAATCTGGCCAATTTCCTGGGAGCGCTGCCCCAGCTTGTCCACGGTGGCGGTGGAGCTGTTCACGATCTCCTCTACGCTGACGATCTTAGAAACGGCGCTGCCGATGGCGGCGCTGCCCGCCTGAGCCTGCTTGTTGGCTTCCACTACATTGTTGTTCACGTCCTTGGCGGTATCATTGAGCCTGTTGATGGAAGTCATGGCATGGTCGATGGAGACCATGGCATCCTCCACATCCTGCTGCTGCTCCAGCACTGCCCCGGCGGAGTTGGTGACGGACTGAGCCACCATTTCCGTGGCTTCCGCCGCCTGATGAGCGCTGGCAGTGAGCTCCTGTGAGGAAGCCGCCAGCTGCTCAGTAGTGTGCAGGACTTTCTTGATAAGGTCGTTGACGGTGATGCGCATGGACTTCACACACTGCTCCATATGGCCGAATTCGTCAGTGCGGCCATCGGTGCCTATCTTGCCGCCGGTGCGGAAGTCACCTCTGGAGAGCTTGTCGCAGACAGCCACCACCAGCCCCAGGGGCCCCATGATGTTTCTGGTGACCATGACCACGGCGAAGGTCAGCACCACAATGATGAGGAAACAGCAAATGGTCATGTTGCGGATGGCCGAAGCCATGTCATCCTCACCCTTCAGCAGGGCTTCCTCAGCCCGCTCATGGTCGATGCGCTGGGCCTCTGCCAGGTCATCGGAGATCTTCACAGCCAACGGCATGACATTTGCCTGGTAGTAATTCATGGGAGCGCGGTCATCCCCACCCTCAGCAAAGGCGTTCATTTCCAGCAGTTTCTTGCTGTTGACCACATATTCATCAAAAACCTTGCGCGCATCCGCTGCCAGGGCGGCCCGGCGGGGATGGCTGGCATTGAGTTTCTCATATTCTGCCATGGCTGCCTCTGCAGCTGCAGTAGCCTTGTTGAACTTCTCAATACGATCCTTGCGCTGATCAGGCTGAATAGTATAGGGCTGCAGCGAGCACTGAATCTGCGAGAACCGGACGTTGTAGCGCACTTCTCCCAACTGATAGAGGCTCATGGTATTGTCTCTGTAAAGATGCTCCAGATCTTCCTGGCCTTCTTTCAGATATACGTAGCCCAAGATGCCCACTATAACCGTGGCGATGAAGGCCAACACTCCTATCAGTGCCAGCTTCTGCGCCACTTTGATGTTGTTTAAGAAGCCCATAAAAAATTCCCCCTACGTCACACCTGGAACTTACCCACAGCTTCCTGCATATCCCCTGCAAGCTTGGCCAGGGCCTGAGATGCGGCGGCAATCTCTTCATTGGAAGCAGACTGTTCTTCCGTGGCAGATGAGATAGTCTGGGTATTATCAGCCGTCTTGCGGCTGACATTATCAATGGAATCAACTGCACTGACAATGTTATTCGCCCCGTCAGAAACCACTTTCACAGAATTGTTGATTTCGGACATCTGGCTGTTGATGCTCTCCACCATGCTCATGATATCGGAGAACTGGGCGCCTACCTCACGGATGGCCTTGGTGCCTTCCTTGACTCCGTCAGAACCACGCTGCATGGACTCTACGGCCTTGGCGGTGTCCGTCTGGATGGAAGCGATGCGCTCCTTGATCTGCTCAGCGGAGGTCTGAGACTCAGCGGCCAGCTTCCTTACCTCTTCAGCTACAACTGCGAAACCACGGCCATGCTCGCCGGCACGGGCTGCCTCGATGGCAGCGTTCAGGGACAGGAGGTTGGTCTGCTCGGCGATGGAGGAAATAGCCTCCACAATCTGGCCGATCTGCTGGGAGTTCTCCCCCAGCTTCTTCACCACTTCGGCGCTTTCCATGACTCCCTGCTCGATGGTGCCCATCTTCTTGATGGCGCCTTCCATCATATCCGCACCGGTCTTGGCAGCAGCTGCGGTCTGCACGGAAGCCTCGGCCACCGTCCTGGCCTTGCCTGCCATTTCCGTGATGTCATGGAACACCATGTCCACATTCTGCTTGGCACCGTCGATGTCGCTAAGCTGCTGGCTCATGCCCGCAGACACCTCGCCCACGGTCTCAGCCACATGGACAGAAGCCTCGGCTGACTGATGGGCGCTGGCGGTGAGCTCCTCTGAGGAAGCTGCCACCTGCTCGGAGGTGCGGGACATATGCTTGATCAGGTCACGGAGATTGTGTCCCATGGTATTGAAAGCATTGGTGAGGGTGCCGATTTCGTCAGAAGAAGTCACCGGGATATCATCAACCCGGAGATTGCCCTTGGCCAATTCCTCAGCATTGTGCTCCAGGGCTGCCACAGGTATGGTAATCTCATTGGAAAGCTTGCGACACATAAAGCCCATGAGAAGTATGCCGAAGATAGTAAGGATGGCGTAGGTAATCTTCATGCGGCCCAGGTTGCCCATGACAGCATCATAAGGCACCTCCAGCGCCACTATCCAGCCGGAATTTCCCAGTGTGGCATAAGCTACGATAAGGTCGCCCATATTGCCAACATTCTCGGCTTCAAAGTAACCATTCTTGGTTTTCACCATCTCATCAAGGTGCGCGCCTATGCCAGGCAGGTCCTTGTAATTGCTCATCTTTTCAGCCGAACCCGTGGTGGCAAGTATCACGCCGGAGGGTTCCATGATAGTGGCATATCCCGTGCCCCGATAGTTGATATCCTTCACCTGGGTATCCAAAGTCTCCAGCAGGATATCTACGAAGATGGCGCCGCCAAACTGGCCGTTCACCTGGAAGGGGCAGACAGCAGAGGTCACCAGCTTGCTGGTGAACTTGTCTACATAAGCCTCAGTAAAGGCCAGCTTGCCCTTTTCATGACCCAGCTTGTACCATCCGCGGGTGCGGGGGTCGATTTCCCCGGTCTTATTGCCTGCCTGACGGCCCTGGAAGAACCCCGTCTCCGTGCCGATGCCCAACTCCAGAATGTCCTTGTCCCCATCTGCCAGTGCCAGGGAATCCCTTGATTCGATGATAGCCGTATTTCCCTTGGCGGCCGTCATCAGATTAGCTGCATTAGTGGCCACCTGGCCTTTAATAGACAGCCAGCCTTCCAGCTGGTTCACCTGAGCCGCCACATTAGCTGCCAATTCCGATTCCACACTTTCCTCCAGGTTCGTGCTGGCGTTCCAGTAGCCTACAACAGAGACAATGGCTACCAAAAGACCGGACAAAGCCGTGAGGATAATGAATTTCTCCCTAAGGCGCATAGATAAGAACCTCCCTCTCAAAATTTATCCGCTAATGGACATATATCCGTCTTGATAAGAAGTGTTTTCTTTAATATTCGCCTTAGGGAGAAAAAAACCTTTTAGGAGTTGAAAATTTTTAATAGTTGTTAAAATCAGTTATTGCCAAGGCGGGAGGCTTGCCTCCGTCACAATCTCCCCCTGCACATCTTCAGCTTCCAACGACTTTAACAACCTGCCGCCCTGCTCCTTTCCCAGCACGAACAAGGCAGTAGTCAGCAGATCCGACTTCACTCCGCAATCCCTGCCATCTGCGATCACAACTACGCTGACAGTACGTTCTTCTGCCGTCACTTCTCTCCCGCACCAGGCGGGATACCCCGTGCGAGGGTCGATGATATGATGATAGCGCACACCGTTCTCTTCAAAATAACGCTCGTAGTCCCCGGATGTGGACAAGGCCGCATCAAAGAGCTCCTCCACCTTCAGATACTCCTTGGGGTCATCCCTGCGAGGATGCCGCAGGCCAATGCGCCAGGGCTTGCCCTCCCTGCTGGTTCCCATGCCGTACATGGAGCTGGAGCCCAGGTTGATAAGGCCGTTCTTGATGCCATGAGCTTCATAGATCTTCCGCACCTCGTCCAAGGCATACCCCTTGGCAATGCCCCCCAAGTCAAGTTCCATGCCTGGCTCCAGCAGGCGGGCGCTGTCCCTGCCATCAAGCTCCAGCTTGTGCCAGTCCACCTTCCCGCGCACCTGTTCTATTTCGGAAGGCTCAGGCACCCTGGCCTTGTCCGTGCCAATGCCCCAGAGCTTTACAAGGGGTGCCGCAGTGATATCCCAAGTGCCATCTGTCAGCTGCGAATACCTTTGGGATATTTCCAATAAATGATACATCTCCGGGCTCACCTTCACCCACGCCCCGCTGCCAGCAGAATCCCGCAGCCGGGCCGCATCGCTGCCCTCTTCATAATTGCTGAGGAGCCCCTCCAGCTCCTGCAGCCGGGTAAAGCTCTCCTGCACCGCCGCCTCAGCCTCCGTCCCCTCAGCCGTGAGCTGGGCCACCGTATCCATGACAATTTCGCTTTTCTGTACCATGGGCGCCCTGCCACAACCTGCACAAACCAGCAGCATGACCAACAACAGCAGGAGCTTTCCAAAACAGCCTGACCAGCTCAACCTCTCACAACCTTCCCGTATTTTCATTCCATTTTGATATTATACCTCTTATGGGAAGGATTTTCCTATAACCATGGCGAAATAGTCAAAAAACAAAGCAAACATCATGCAAAAGGAAGTGAACACCATGCAGAAACACGGAGATAAGATAGCCTACTTTTTCATAGCCTTTGCCATCATCCTGCTCGTCAGAGCCCTGGGGGGCATCGGCCACCTTACCGTCACCACCATCATGCTCTACGTTTCCATTGCCGTGTCCCTGCTGGCCAGCAATATGCCAAGAGTCCTGGACATCCCCCTGCACTACGCCTACCCTGTGCGCTGCGTAGAATACTTCACCTTCGGCACTGCCGTGGTGTGTTTCATAGCACTTTGTCTCCACCATATGATTTTAACGTAAAAAATTCCTCGTTGAGAACCAACTCAACGAGGAATTTTTTGTGCATTTAAAATCAAACAGCGGCCACCAAATCAGCCCCCAGTTTCTCGCACTGGGCCAGGCCTTCATCTGTCGGCCCGTTCTCTATGGCCAGCCCTTCACCTATGAGCTTGGCCCCATCATTTTTTGTGCGCTCGGCCCAGGACTCCATCCAGGCACCGCCGCCCCAGCCGTAGGAACCGAAGAGGGCCACGGGGATGCCGGAGAGCTTCCCTTCCGCCTCAGCGAAGAAGGGCTCGAAGGAACCTTCTTCCAATACTTCGTCCCCCATGGCAGGGCAGCCGAAGGCAAAGCCGTCAAAGGAATCCATGTCACCTACACCAAACTGATCTACCTCGAAAAGACTGACCTCCGCGCCGGCCTTTTGGGCGCCTTCCTGGACGGCCTTGGCCATCTGCTCTGTGTTGCCCGTGCCGGACCAGTAAACAACTGCGATTTTGCTCATAAGATAACCTCCATATAATCTATACTGCCTGCACCAGTTCAGGGAAAGGTTCTCCCCTCTCCAAACTGGTGCAGAAGGCATGACTGCACTCGGAATACAGCCTGAAAAGCTCCCTTGCCCGCTTCTCATTGCTGTAAACCTTCCAATACCCCGCACAGGCAAAGCCCTGCCCCCGATGCTCAATGAATCCTCTCACATCAGCCGGGGGATACCCCAGGAAAAGTCCCACCTCATGGGGAAAGGATTTTCTCACCTGCATGCGGGAGCGAAGATACTCCAGCATATCCGTCAGGCTCTCTCCTTCCCGGTAGCCCATTTCCAGCAAGATCTCCTGGGCTGCCCGCTGCCGCATGACTTTTTCCAATAACCCTGCCCGGTAAAAAAGCAGCAGCACGAACTCAGCCCCTTCGGAAAGCCGGAAGACCGAAATGCCCTTGCACTGGAAACAAGGCAGATAGGAAGCCAGCAATCCCTCAAAATCCTCAAACCTGCTCTTCTGAAAAGAGAGCAGGCAGGCAGGACGCAGTCCCGTCAGAAGAGGTGCCGCGTGAAAGCCCATGATGTGCTCAAACCCTTCTTTGCCCAAATCATCACCACCTGAAAGCAAGCCAATTGAAATTTATTCTCTTTTAACCCCATCGCTATTATAATGCAAATAATTATCATTTGCAAGTTTATGGCAAGAAAAAAGCCTTCCCAAAAGGAAGGCTCATTGCCATTATTTATGACATTGCCAGATTACCTAATCCGTAAACTTTCATCTCCCTCTCGAAGGTAGATGGGCCCCAAAGTCAGCTTGCCTTTCTCTATGGTAAAGGCATCCGTGGTCACATCACCGGTAGCCAGGCTGATGACCACATCCCGGAAGGTGATTTTCTTGCTCCTGCCTTCCTGCTCAAACTTCCCTGCCAGACTGTTGAAGGGTACCAGATGGTAGCTGCCTGCCCCGGAAAGGAAATCTCCTCTGACGCTCTTGGTCTGCCGCAGCTTGTTTTCCTCCATCTTAAGGTTCAGGGCCACCCGGCACTTGAGGGCTGAGTTGCGGACGGCGGCGCCGCCTTTGAGCCCCTCCCCCTGCAGCTCAAGCCCCCAGGCCTTTTCCTCCAGGTCAAAGTAGCCCTGAGCCTTCACTGTGCCGCCAAATATCTTTGCCCCCACATCGTGAGCGGTGAAGCGGCCCGCTTCATAATGGCAAGCCCCCGTCACTTCAGTGAATTTCAGCGCAGGTAGGTTCAGTTCATCGAAGCTGATGGTGCCGTCAAAGACCGGCTGGGGCAAATGACCCAGCAGCCTTCCCTCCACAGAGGCAAAATCCTTCAGCTTCATGCCCACATCCAGGGACTCGGGGTTGCAGTCCGCAAGCTTCAAAAAGAAATCATAGGTTGGCACCTCCTGGGCAAAGTCAAGATTGCCAGTAAGGTAAAAAGCCCCTGCCTCCACCGTGCCGGAGAACTGGCCGCCAGTAAGGTTCAGATTTGTCTTTCCTCTGGTGTTGATTTTCCCCGTCAGGTCAGCATGGCCAATGACAAAGTGACGGCGGGGAGAAGTCTTCTTATTGCCGGGTGCCTCCATCTCGATGGTGCCCCCCTTGAATTCGATCTGGCACTTGAAGGGACGCTCGCTCCCCAGGCCCACTATGGAAAGCCCCGGCTCCCTTTTCTTCTTTCCAGCCTTGGGCTCCCCCTGGGGACGAAAGCCTGTCAGTTCCATATTTTCATCGAAAATCAGATGAAGATATGCCCCTTCCGTCCTGACGTAAGTGACGCTGCGGGTCCCCACATGCCGCAGCAGGACATCCAGAGGCTTGATATGGAACTCTCCCACGGGTATATCTGCCAGCAGCACCCCCTCCGGGCTCGTCCAGCTGAGGTTCTCAAAGCTCACATCTCCCAGAGGCGTGGCAGAAAGGCTTTCCACCGTCACCGTGCCCGGGAAAAGCTGGCGATGCTCCGCCACGTAGTTGAAGATGTCAGCAGCGCGGTAGCTCAGGAAAACCAGGAATCCGTATGATATCACAGGCACAGCCAGCAGGAGCAGCAGCCCCCCCTGCAGCCAGCGCTTGTGCTCGTGCATGAATTTGTTTATAATGGACACACTCACACCTCCCCCTTTTCTTATTCAATGCAAACGCCACGAATCCTCTATCCCCATATTATTAGGAACCACTGATAAATTCAGCAGCCCATCTTGACGCATCTTGTCTGTCCTCACTGCGTTAACAAATCCTCGACATAGCGCCGCTATGCCTGCGGTTTGTCGCCTTGTGAAGAACAAACAATCTACGCCAATCTGGACAACTTCATTTTATCAGCGGTTCCTATATGATAAGTTCCAGAAAGGACGATGCAGATTGGCTGGCTCAGCTGAAAAACCAAATGTGATGATACTTGCTACCGGCGGCACCATTGCCGGCAACGCAGCCGCAGGCACCGCTACCACAGGTTACAAGGCAGGCGCCCTTGGCATAGATGTGCTCCTGGAGGCCGTCCCCGCCATCAGGGACTACGCCCAGGTCACAGGCGAGCAGATTGCCGCTCTCGACAGCAAGGACATGAGCGATGAGGTCTGGCTGAAACTTGCCAGGCGCGCCAACGAGCTACTGGCCAGGGAAGATGTGGACGGCATCGTCATCACCCACGGCACCGACACTCTGGAAGAAACAGCCTACTTCCTGAACCTCACCGTACACAGCAAGAAGCCAGTGGTCATCACCGGTGCCATGCGCCCCGCCACGGCTATCAGCGCCGACGGCCCCATGAACCTCTTGAACGCTGTGCGGCTGGCTGCCTGCCCCCAGGCTTATGACCGGGGCGTACTGGTCTGCCTCAATGACCAGATTGACAGCGCCCGCAACGTCACCAAGACACATACCACTTCTGTGGATACTTTCAAGTCCCCCCTGGGCCCCATAGGCTGCATGAACGACGGCCATCCCACTTTCTACAACACGGTTGACCGCCGGCACGCAGGAAACACCGAGTTTGACGTGATGAGTGCCGCCAAGCTCCCTTATGTGAAAATCATCTACGGCCATGCCAATGATGACGCCCTTTTCGTGGACGCTGCTGTGAAAGCTGGCGCACAAGGCATTGTCTACGCCGGCACCGGCAACGGCAGCATTCATCAGGACGCAGAGGAGGCTTTGGCCCGGGCCTCCAAAGCAGGCATCGTAGTAGTCCGCAGCACCCGGGCAGGCAGCGGTACGGTCATTCCTGCCGAGCAGTCCTATAGCGACGCAGGATTCCTCAATGGGGATTCCCTGAATCCCCAGAAGTGCCGCATCCTGCTGCAGCTGGCCCTCATGCAGACCACAGACCGCAGCCGGATCCAAAAGATGTTCTACGAGTATTGAATGACGCCCTAAAAAAAATCCCCGCAAGGTACTGTGATATGCTCCCCCTATGAGAGACAGTAAAAAATAAAACTGTCATCATAGGGGGATTTTTCATGCCATGTAAGCAAAAAGCAACAGCAGAAGAG